>CABUWD010000220.1 GCA_902495155.1 uncultured Collinsella sp. | reverse complement strand
TTTGCCCTCGCTGCCGCCTCCCTGCTCTTTGCGGCAACCCGACGCAGTGCCCCAGGCAATCCGCGGACTGCGGGTGTCATCGTCACCTTATCGACCGCCACGCTTGGTTTCTATGTGATGCAGTCGCTCACCAGTAGCCTGTGGCGTCCCGTCTTCAATACGTTGCTCGCAAACATACTGGTCAGCCAAAACAGCCCGGTAGCTATATACATCGTCACGGGTACCGTCATTAGCATCGTCTTTGCCCTGACGCTTCTCACCATCGACGCAGCTAGAAGCCTTATCGCTCGCAAGCTCAAGCGGCAATAGACACGCTGCCGTCAGACGCTAAAGCCGCTACAGCCGTGGCAGGTTCCTGCGTTTTATTCAAAGCTTGCCGCCAAGGTGCGCCGAGCCTTTACAATAGGACAGTCCCAAGGACGTATTCGATAGCTTCCGCGCTGCACTCGCCCGCCGCGCGTGAAAGGATATATTGCCCCATGTCTTCCACCCTTCCCGCCCCCATCGATAAGCTCGCCATCGTCGTCGTTACGTACAAGCGCCAGGAACTCCTGACCAACTTGTTCGACTCTATGACCGAGCTCACGGCAACGCCCTGGCGCATCGTGATTGTCGATAACGAGAATTCGCGCGAGACCGAGGCCATGTGCACCGCATTCAACGAGCGCTTGGCCAACCTGTGGGGCATCGACACCGAGCAGCCCGACGCGCAGGGCGGCACCGACCGTGTCATCTACGCCCCGCAGCTCGAGAACGGCGGCGGTGCGGGCGGCTTCTCCGCCGGCACTAAATGCGCCTACGACTTGGGGGCCCAGTGGTTCTGGGTCATGGACGACGACGTGCTCGTCATCCCCGAAGGCATCGAGCGTCTTGCCAAGTGGACCGACCGCTACGATGTCATCCAGGGTTCGCGCCTGGACTTTGACGGCGGCGCCTTCTTTTGGCAGTACCAGCTCATCCTTTCGCTCGGCATTCCCAACCCCGTCGCCAAGTGGGATTTAGGCCCCGAGGGCTATCGCGCCATGAACCAGCTGTGCTTTGAGGGCGGCATGTTCTCGCGCCGCGTGGTCGACAAGATTGGCCTGCCTGACGCGCGCTTCTTCATCTACGGCGACGATGCCTGCTACGGCTACGTAGCCAGCCAACACTTCCCCGCCGCCGTTGTTGCCGACGTGGTGCTCAAGCGTGCCCGCGCTGTCTCTAACTGGGACATCGCCGGTAAGCGCCAACTCAACTCCACGAGCGACACCAACCGCTACTACATCATGCGCAACCGCGGTTATCTGGCCCGCTACATGCAGATCTATGGCGACTATCACCCCATGCTGTTCCGTCTGGGCAACGCCGCGACCTTCTGCAAGGAGTTCATTCGCCTGGCCGCCGTTGACAAGTGCTTTAAGACCGGTATTCCGGCGCTGCGCCGTGGCATGAAGGACGCCCGCAAGATCGTCAAGGACCCCAACTGGAAGCCCATGCCACCCCTGAAGGACACGGAACAGTAAAGGGCTTTCGACCGCCGCTACAGACGTTGGCACACCACGGACACACGCTGCCCATCAA
>CABUWD010000219.1 GCA_902495155.1 uncultured Collinsella sp. | reverse complement strand
GTAGCCGAAAGACCGCGGGGTGAACGAGCGCCGGCAGCCACCACAACGGCGTCTAAGCAATTGAGCTTGGCCGCTACCGCAGGGTTCGTAACGTCAGCGCCCAGCTCAAAGACAATACCCAGCTCGCGCATGAGCGCCACGCGGCGCTCGACCACAGACTTCTCGAGCTTCATGTTGGGAATGCCGTACATGAGCAGGCCGCCCGGACGGTCGTCGCGCTCAAACACCGTCACGCGGGCACCGCGACGCGCAAGCTCCCATGCTGTCACCAGACCAGCAGGACCGGAGCCCACCACGGCAACCGTGGGCGCACCCTCCCCTGCCGGCTCAAAGCGGTGCGGACCGCCGTTGGCCCACTCATGGTCGCTAATCGCGCGCTCGTTGTCATGGATCGTCGTGGGCTGGCCATCGACCGAGCCCAGGTTGCATGCGGCCTCGCACAGCGCCGGGCACACGCGACTCGTGAACTCGGGCATGGGCGAGGTGAGTGACAGGCGCTCGGCAGCCTCGTCCCAACGGCCGCGGTACACCAGCTCGTTCCACTCGGGAATCAGGTTGTGCAGCGGACAGCCGCTCGGACGTGTCTTGCCAAAGCTCGCGCCCATCTGACAAAACGCCACACCGCACATCATGCAGCGGCTCGCCTGGGCACGGCGCGCGTCGTCGTCGAGCTCCACGTACAGCGGATCGAAATCGCGGCTGCGCTCCTCCACGGGGCGCAGCTCATGGGTCACGCGATCGATATCAAGAAAAGCACCGGGCTTACCCATGGCACTTACGCCTCCTTCTTGGTCGAAGCAACAGAGCTGGCAGCCACGGACGCAGCACCCGCAGCACCGCCCGCAGCATCGAAGCGAGCAACATCCGCGGCACTCGCGCGACCGGTCACAATGTCAAACGCCAACTCCTCTGCCTGCGCATGCGTCTTACCGACGGCCTCGCCCGCGGCGACAATCGCCAGCACGCGCTCGTACTCGGTCGGAATGACCTTCACAAAGTGCTTGCTCATCGTCTCAAAGCTGTAGAGCAGCTTAATGCCGCGCGGACTCTGCGTCGCGTCCACGTGCTCCTGGATGAGCTCGCGAATCTGCGCCAGCTCGCCGGCCGTCGGGGCTTTAAGCTCAACGCTCTCGTGGTTCACACGGGCATCGAGGGTGCCGTACTGATCGAAGACATAAGCCACGCCACCCGTCATACCGGCGGCGAAGTTCTGCCCGACCTCACCCAGGATGAGCGCCAGACCGCCCGTCATGTACTCGCAGCCATGGTTGCCGCAGCCCTCGACCACCACGGTGGCGCCGGAGTTGCGAACGCCAAAGCGCTGGCCGGCCAGGCCGTTAATGAAGCCACGGCCGCTCGTGGCGCCAAAGAACGCCACGTTGCCCACGATGATGTTCTCGTCGAACTTGTAGGTCGCACGCGGGTTGGGGCGCACGGAGACCTCGCCGCCCGAAAGGCCCTTGCCAAAGTAGTCGTTGGCGTCGCCGCACACGTTGAGCGTCACACCGCGCGGCAGGAACGCGCCAAAGCTCTGACCGGCCGAGCCATCGCGATCGATGGTGATGGAACCGGCG
>CABUWD010000218.1 GCA_902495155.1 uncultured Collinsella sp. | reverse complement strand
GCAGACGCTCTATATCATTACCGTGACGCTCGTGGGCCTGGCCATGGGAACGACGGTCATCGTCGGCCATGCCGTGGGCTCGCGCCGCTTCGACCGCGCCGAGACCGCCATCGGCAATACCATCACGCTGTTTATGGGCGTCTCGGTGGTACTGGCCGTCATCTTGTTTGCACTATGCCCGCAGGTTGTGGCGCTCATTGGCACGCCGCCCGCGGCGGTCGAAGGCACCGCCGCCTACCTGCGTATCTGCTTTGTCGGCATTCCGTTTATTGCCGCATACAACATTCTCTCGGCCATCTTTCGCGGCCTTGGCGATTCGCGCTCGCCCATGTACGTGATCGGCGTGGCATGCATCATCAACATCGCGCTCGATTTTCTGTTTATCGGCCACATGGGGCTCGGCCCCGTGGGCGCGGCGCTCGGCACGGTGACCGCCCAGACGGTCAGCGTTGCGCTCGCGCTCGTGTGGCTCAAGAGCCGCCGTACGAACATCCACGTTAAGCGCAGCGACCTGCGTCCCCAGCCCGAGGTGCTCGGCAGCATTCTTAAGATCGGCGTGCCCGTGGCCGTGCAGGACGGCTGCATCCAGGTGGCGTTTATGTTTATCACCGTCATCGCCAACCACCGAGGGCTCGTCGACGCCGCCGCCGTGGGCCTGGTCGAGAAGATGATCAGCTTTTTGTTCATTGTGCCGAGTTCCATGGGCGCCACCGTCAGCGCGCTCACGGCGCAGAATGCCGGCGCGGGCAAGGGCGACCGCGCGCGTCAGGTGCTCAAGGACGCCATGACGATCTCGGTGGTGTACGGCTGCCTGATCACAGTGCTGATGTGGCTAGTGGCGCCGACGTTTATTGGCTTTTTTGCCAAGGACCCCGCGGTGGTCGCGGCCGGTACCGGCTATATGCACAGTTATATTTTCGATGCAATCTTTGCCGGCATCCACATTTGCTTTAGCGGCTTTTTCGCTGCATACGGCAAGAGCTACATCGGCTTTGCGCACAACGTGCTGGCCGTGGCACTCATTCGCGTGCCCGGTGCGTGGCTGTTGTCGAACGCCTATTCCGACACGCTGTTTCCCATGGGCATCGCTTCGCCGTGCGGGTCGATTTTGTCGGCAGTCATCTGTGTTGTCGCGTTTACCGTGCTCAACCGGCGCGGGGCTTTTGACAAGTTGGTAGCGTAGCGGGGCAACGCGAGATCGCCCTGATCGACGACATCATCAGCGACGACCCCACAACCTACGTGACACAGGTCACGGTACCCGTATCGCTAGGCTAGACCGAGCCTCGTCTCTAACTCGGTCAACGCCTCAAAAGCATCACGAGACGCATCTGCCGAGCGCTCACGTTCCGCAATGCGAATTCGCGCCATCAGGTGCTCTTTTGCCTGCCCTTGGGCGTGCCTCGTGCGCCCTTCCGCCTGCGAGCAATTGCGATTCTCTATATCCATTACGCCACCGGCACCTCGCCGGTAGCCAGAATCTGCTCGAGTGCGTCCTCGTCCAGCACGGGTACACCCAGCTGCTCGGCTTTGGTGAGCTTGGAGCCCGCTTTGGGGCCGGCGACCAGATAGCTCGTCTTCTT
>CABUWD010000217.1 GCA_902495155.1 uncultured Collinsella sp. | reverse complement strand
GGAATGTTCGAACGCGAGGGCGTGGCGTACTTCTGCGGCCTCGACAATGTCACCGCCGGCATCAGGACATTCCGCTGCGACCGTATCGTTCGCGCTTGGCGTCCTTCGAAGGCCTACGCCATCCCTGCGGACTTCAATCTCAACGACTATCTGTTCTTTGAATTCGATTTTGCCGACCGACCGCCCGTTGCAGCCACGTTCTCGTTCGCCCCTCAGACGCAGATCGATATGATCAACGGCCTCACGCGCGGGCGAGGTGAGCTCGCACACACCGATGCGGGATGGACCTGGACCGTTGACGTGCGTGACCTTGAAGCCGCCGCCTCATTTTGCATGGCCCACGCCGTGGACGGCATGAGGCTCGTGGCCCCCAAATCGCTCAAGCAGGCGTGGAACCGCCTCATTGAAAGGACGGTGCACAAGCATGCCCGTGCGTATACTCACCAGCGAGCAGAGACTCTCGCGCGCCATCGACATCATGGAGGCCCTCTACGCCGCCGGCGAGAGCGGCATGACACGAGCCGAGATTTGCAGCCGCTTTGACATCACAGGGGTGTCGCTCGACGAGATTCTCGAGATCGTCTCGACGCTCGCGGACCGAGAATCGGGCGCGCGCATCATCTGCGAATGCCGCGGCGAGCGTGTGGTCCTCACCGGCGACGCCGGGCGTGTTCTACCGTTGCGCCTGAGTGCCGCCGAGGGCGCTGTGCTCAACCACGAACTTGAATCGTTGGGGATCGAGCCACAGACGGCAGCCCGGATTCGGCATGCTCTTCTACCCGAAGAGCTCGGCTATAACCAGCGCGTCTTTGACACCGTCAACCACGGGTCGCACTGGCAGCAGCTGAGCTGCGCCATTCAGGACGGCGTTCGCTGCCGCATCTCATATCGCTCGATGGACGATGCACGGCCACGCGAGCGTCTGGTCGACCCCTTGCGCATTACGGCAAACGGCGACCAAACATACTTGATTGCCTGGGACATCGCAGTCGATGAGCAGCGCACCTATCGCATGGATAAAATCGAGGGACTCACCTTGACGGAAGACTCCGTCGTGTCTCACGCACCGGACGTCGCATCCCTCCACGATTCCCTTGCCCGGACGCAGCGTAGCGCAAAGCTCTTGATGCCATTCAATATGGCGGAACATCTGGACTGGGCCGGCATCACCCTAATCGAGCGCAGCGGGGCAGACATGGCAATGGTAACCGTGCATTACGGCTCCGAGCGTTGGCTACTGAGCCAGGTAATCGCAGCGGGCGGAGCCATCCGCATCTTGGATGACCCCGCCCTGTCAAAGCGTCTGTGCGATATGGCAAAAACCCTCGTTTGTCCGCTTTAGCGCCGCCGCTCGTGGCGTGCACGCCACAGTTGCAGATAGTGCCCGATCTGCGCCGATTCGATGCGCTGGTAGGAGCTCGTGGGCAGCGACGTTAAGAACTTCTTTCCGTAGCCCTTCGTCACCAGGCGCGGGTCGGCCAGAATCAGCACGCCGCAATCGGTCGACGAGCGGATAAGGCGGCCAGCCGCCTGCTTGACCTCGAGCACCGCCTCGGGCAGCGAATAGCGCGCCCAAGCGCGGTCTTCGCGCAGGTTGCGCTCGCACGAGAGCGGGTCCGTGGGGCTCGAGAACGGCAGCTTGGGAATGATGACGCAGCGCAGCGTCTCGCCGCTGGCG
>CABUWD010000216.1 GCA_902495155.1 uncultured Collinsella sp. | reverse complement strand
CGCATCGAGACCGTCGAGGACGGCTTCCAGGTCCACCCCACCATGAAGAGTGTTGAGTTTGGCCTGCTCAAGGCCCTTGCCGGCGGCACGCTTGACTGCGGCGAAAGCGGCTCCACGCTGCGCTTTATGCTGCCCGTCGCCTGCGCGCTGGGTGCGAATGCCACCTTCGTGGGCCAGGGCCGCCTGGGCGCCCGCCCGCTCTCCCCGCTCTCGGACGAGATCATCGCCGCCGGTTGCGACCTGCAGGGCCTGGGCGGTTTTCCGCTCAAGACGAGCGGCCGCATGCGCCCGGGCACCTTTGTGCTGCCGGGCAACGTGAGCTCGCAGTATATCTCCGGCCTGCTGCTGGCAGCCCCGCTGCTGGCCCAGCCCTCCTGCGTGCAGGTAACCGGCCTCATCGAGAGCCGCCCCTACATCAACCTGACCATCCAGGCCATGAAGGCCTTTGGCGTCGAGGTCAACGTCGAGCGTATTCCGGCCAAGGACGGCCAGCCCGAGGTCACGAACTTCCGCGTGAGCAGTGGCTCGTATCGCACGCCCGGCAGCGTGGCCGTCGAGGGCGACTGGTCCAACGCCGCCTTTTGGCTGTGTGCCGGCGCCCTCGGCACCGATCCCATCACCGTCGAGGGTGTGTCCCTGAGCTCCGCGCAGGGCGACCGCAACGTGCTTGCCGCGCTTTCGCGCTTTGGCGCCCGCATCGTGCGCTCAACCAACGCCGCCACCGTGCAGTCCGACAAGCTCGCCGGCTTTGAGATGAGTGCCCACGACATTCCCGACCTCGTGCCCGTTATCTCGGCCGTGGCCTCGCTGGCACAGGGCCGCACCTTTATCCGCGATTGCGCCCGTCTACGTATCAAGGAATCCGACCGCCTGGTCACCACCACCCGCGAGCTCACCGCGCTGGGCGCACAGGTGCGCATTGCCGGCGATGACCTCATCATCAAGGGTGTCGATGCCTTTATCGGCGGTGAGGTCGATTCGCACAACGACCACCGCATCGCCATGATGGCCGCCATCGCCGCGAGCCGCGCCACCGGCGAGGTCGTGATCCACGGCGCCGAGGCCGTCAACAAGTCCTATCCCGATTTCTTCGACCACTACCGCCTACTGGGCGGCAAGGTCACGCTCGAGGAGGAATAGCATGTCCTCGACCTTTGGCAACGTCTTACACTTAAGCATCTTCGGACAGTCGCACTCCCCCGCTATCGGCTGCTCGCTCGATGGCATTCCGGCGGGCATCGCCGTGGACCAGGAGCAGCTACAGTCCTTCCTCGACCGTCGAGCCCCCGGTCGCGACGAGACCGCGACCAAACGCCGCGAGGCCGACGCCGCCCACATCATCGCCGGTGTTGTCGATGGACATACCACCGGCGCGCCCATCGCCGCGATTATCGAGAACACCAACACGCGCTCCAAGGATTACTCCGAGCTGCGCCGCAAGCCCCGTCCCGGGCACGCAGACTTTCCGGCGCGTGTGAAGTACCACAACATGCACGACGTCGCCGGCGGCGGGCACTTCTCCGGCCGTCTGACGGCCCCTCTATGCATCGCCGGCGGCATTGCGCTACAGGCACTCGAGGCCCGCGGCATTCAGGTCATGGCGCACGTCGCGCAGATCGGCGGCATCTCCGACCTGCCGATGGACGATATGGTCTATCGAGAGGCCGACCGCAAGGCTATCCTTACGAACGACCTGCCGTGCATTGACGCCGCCGCAGCCGGCCGCAT
>CABUWD010000215.1 GCA_902495155.1 uncultured Collinsella sp. | reverse complement strand
GTGATTGCCGCCGCACCTGCCGCCACGCCGGTGGTCGATTACGGCGAGCAGTTTGTCTGCCCCGGTTTCCATGACGCTCATCTGCACTTCTTCCATACCTCGGTCGGTTCCTCGCCGTACATGCTCATGGATATGGGCACGTCCGAGGCGGCGCTGGTGCAACATGCGCTCGAGTTTTCCCAGGATCTGCCTAGTGACGCTTGGGTTGTGACGCAGGGCTGGCGCGATTACCGTTGGGATCCGCCCGAGCATCCTACCAAGGCGTCGCTCGATGCGGCATTCCCCGATCGTCCCTGCGTTATGTATTCGGGCGACGGGCACACGCTTTGGCTCAACAGCCTCGCACTCGAGGCGCTCGGCGTCACGCGCGACAGCGAGCCGCCAGCGGGCGGCAGTTACGACAAGGATGCAAACGGCGAACTCACGGGCATTGCTCACGAGGCGGCTGCCATGCAGCTGCTACCGCGCTGCCTTGAGTGGCTGGGGGAGGATCGCATCGCAAGCGCTTACGCCAATCAAATGAGGCGTATGGCCGAGCAGGGCATCACCTCGATCTGCGATATGTCGCTCATGCCCATGCCGGGCTGCGATTTTATCCGCGACGACGTCTACGACAAACTGCAGGCAGCCGGCAAGCTGGGCATCCGAGCCCATCTGTTCCCCACGCTGCTGGATGACCAGTCGCGCTTGGAAGAGCTGCAGACCCGCTACGCGAACAACGCGCTGCTCTCGGCGCCTGGTTTTAAGCAGTTTTTCGACGGCGTGTCGAGCGAACACACGGCCTATCTCACCGAGCCCTATACCAACCCGCGCTTCCCGGGCGATCAAGGTCGCCTGACGGTTCCTGCCGAGCGTATGCGCAAGCTGGTCCTCGCTGCCGCGGAGCGCGGTCACACCGTGCGCATCCACGTCATCGGCGACGGTGCCATCCATGCCGCGCTCGATATCTTTGAGGAGGCCGCGGAACTGTACGGCCTGCCCCAGCACGGTCATAACACGCTCGAGCATCTGGAGAACCTCTTGCCCGAGGACATTGACCGCCTGCGCAAACTTAACGTGGTTGCTTCGAGCCAGCCTTGCCACATTACACTCGACCCGGGCGGCCCCGAGCGCGACCTGGGCCTGGAGCGCAGCCGCATCATGTGGCCGTTTGCGACCTATAGGCAGCGTGGCATTCGCCAAGCCTTCGGTACCGACAGCCCTATCACGCCCGTTACCAGCATGAACGTGCTCTACACGGCTATTACGCGCCAGGACCCCAAAAGCCACTGGCCCGAGGACGGCTGGTTACCGAGCGAGCGCATCGATGCGGCAACGGCCCTGCGCAACTACACGCTTGGCAGCGCGTGCGCAGCTGGCGACGAGCAAAACCTCGGCAGCTTGGAGCCCGGCAAGTATGCCGACCTGGTAGTCCTGGACCAAAACCCGCTCACCATCGACCCCCAAGAACTCCAAGCCACCAAGGTTCAGGCGACCTACCTGGCAGGCAACTTAATCTACGAGCGCTAACCCCATACCCCACCCATAAGGGGCACGTTTCAGCAACGTGCCCCTTTCTTGTTCGCACCATCTGCATCGCCATTTTGCTGCACTGACTTTTCTGAATGCCGGGCCCGAATTAGTTAACCTGGCTCCCGTGTGGCTCCGGAGGGGCGGGGCATAAGGTTTATCGCGAGTTCCGCACGAGCCGAAGGCCACTTAATGTGGCCTTCGTGCGAGCAGGACTGCCCGAGC
>CABUWD010000214.1 GCA_902495155.1 uncultured Collinsella sp. | reverse complement strand
GTAGCCGTTAAGGCCCATAGCCAGGTTGAACAGTGTCGCACGGTCACGCACGCGGATATTCTTGCGGCGCTCAAAGGTCGAGGTCAGTTCCTCGGAATAGTAGAACGAGTTATAACTGCCCTGCTCATAGGACAAGAACGGGTAGTCTTCCAAGTCCTCGAGCGTCACGCTGGCGCGGTCCGCCAGTGGATGGTCGGCGCATACAAAGACATGCGGCGCGGCGCAGAAGAGTCCCTCGAATACGAGCTCGTTGGCGGCGAGCATGCGCTCGATAACCTCGCGGTTATGCTCGGATAAGTACAGGATGCCCAGTTCGCTTTTCATATGTGCGACGTCCTCGATAATCTCGTGAGTCTGCTCCTCGCGCAGGGTAAAGTCGTAGCGCGCGGCATCGAACTCACGGATCACATCGACAAACGCGTTGACGGCAAAGGAATAATGCTGGCAGCTCACACTAAAGTGCGGTACCTGTTCGGATGCGCCCTTGTACTTGCCCTCGAGCAGGTCGGCCTGGTCGAGCACCTGGCGCGCGTAGCCCAAGAAGGTCTCGCCTTCCTCGGACACAATGACGCCCTTGTTGGTGCGCTCAAAGATGTGCACACCCATCTCGTTTTCGAGATCGCGAATCGACGCGGTAATCGAAGGCTGCGACACAAAGAGCCGGCGCGAGGCCTCGGTGATGCTGCCGCATTCGGCAACTTTGACGACATATCTGAGCTGCTGGAGCTTCATAGCCTTCTCCCTAGACGTTCATGATGCCAAGACCCGCCGCGTCCATCTGGCGCATAAACGGCGGCATCTCCCCCGTCGCGGCGCAGGCGGCAATCTGGTGCAGAGCCCCGGCAACCGCATCGTCTGCCGCAGCGCCGATATGCCAGCGCGCGGCAGCCGTGACAGCCTCGTTGGCATTGGCGACCGCAACGGAGTTGGGAACGGCGCCGATCATGGGCAGGTCGTTATCGGAATCGCCAAATACGGCCACCTCGTCGGGCATCAGGTCCAAAGCGCGCGCCAACTCCAGCGCAGCGCAACCCTTGTCCCAACCTGCTGGAAGAATGTCGAACAGGCGCACGCGGTTGTTGGGAAACACGAGCGAGAGTTCCGGCACCTCCGCGGCAACGCGCTCGCGTAGCTCCGCGAGCTCCTCACGCGAACGGGCACTCCAGATATTCGCCTTGAACACCGGCGCGTCATCGACGACGGGACGGCACGGGGCCTCTTCGCCCTTGAGCCACGCGTTGCCACCCGACTCCATAGCGCGACGCACGCGCTCGGGGTCGCTCGTCACGCAATAGGCATCGTTATCCCAAAAGTCATCACCCAGGCTGTAGACCTTTAGATAGGTATCGTCGGTCTCTTGCTCGAGGTAGTCAGCCAAGCGCATAAGGGCGGCGTTGTCGGTCGCATGCGAGGCTACCGCCTCGCCGTCCACAAACATGACCTGGCCGTTGCAGAACGCGCCGGTCGAGAAGCACTCGGAACGATTTTTGAACATCCAGCCCATCGCGGACGGCTGGCGACCCGAAACCGGGCCAAAGTGCAGACCCGCCGCCTGCATGGCATGAATGCCCTCGATGGCGTAGTCGCTGGCGCCGTCATGCCCGGCTGGAATCAGCGTATCGTCCATATCGGTCAGCACAAGTTTGATCATAGAACCCCCCAGTCAATTTCACCGTAACCATAGTAACGACCTGCCAATAAGGGACAGGTTTATTTTGGCAGGTTTTATCTGGGAAAATGCAACGCCCCAGTTTCCCCCT
>CABUWD010000213.1 GCA_902495155.1 uncultured Collinsella sp. | reverse complement strand
TAAGCGCGTGATTATCGCTGCGTGCAATTACATGCACCCCCCTTGGTCGAGTATTATGGTTCGGCTATGCCCTTTGCGCATGGCGTTCTTCTGACCTTTTCCTTCGACGCTTGGCGGTTTTTAGATTCATGGCTTCATCCCCGAGCTACATACCGTACCTATGCGTGGCAGCGGCGGCCTTTATCACGACCTTCCTCGCGGTGCCCCTGGTCAAGCGCTTGGCAATTAAGCTCGATGCCGTCGACTATCCTTCTAAGCGCCGCATCAACACCAGGCCCATCCCACGTTTGGGCGGAGCAGCGGTGTTTTTGGGCCTGGTCGTCGCCTGCACTGTGCAAATCCTAGGCACCTGGCACCTAGGCTGGCCGCCCGTTTTGGTGCCGCACCCGCGCCTTCACATTAGCTATCCCATGCTGGCGCTCTCCTTTACCGTCATCTTTGCGACCGGCGCTATCGACGACGTCTTCCAGCTCAAGCCCAAGCAAAAGCTGGCCGGACAAGTCCTCGCCGCGCTTATCGCCTGTATCGGCGGCCTAAAAATCGGCGTCATCGTCAACCCGTTTGCCCCCGGCGAGATCATGCTCGGATGGCTCGCCTACCCCATCACCGTGATCTATCTGGTGGCATTCACCAACATCATTAACCTCATCGACGGCCTCGACGGCTTGGCCACGGGCATCTGCGGCATCGCGTCGTTCACCATGTTTTCGATGGCCGTGCTCTCGGGCCGCATCGACGCCGCCGCGCTCTCTATTGCGCTCTTTGGCGCCTGTCTGGCCTTTTTGCACTACAACTTCAACCCCGCAAGCATCTTCTTGGGCGACTCGGGGTCGCTGCTTCTGGGCTTTGCGCTGGGCTCCATCTCGCTGCTCAACGTGAGCCGCACCGCCGCACTCACCTCGCTTATCATCCCGCTCATCGTTGCCGGCGTGCCCATCATCGACACGTTTAGCGCCATTGTGCGCCGCAAGCGCGCCCACATTAGCATCGGACAGGCCGACAAGGGCCACATCCACCACCGCCTGATCCAAGAAGGCTACAACCAAAAACAGGCCGTGCTGCTCATCTATGCCTGGTGCATCATGCTTTCGGCCGGCGCCGCCGCCATCAATCAGGTCGAGGTGCCCATGCGCGTGCTCATTTTTACCGTGCTCGCCATTGGCTCGGCTGCCTTCGCCAAGCATCTGCATCTGTTTGAGCCCGTGCTGCGCCACCATTACAACAAGCGCACGCACGAGGACGAGCTCGTCACCCCCGACGACCCCGCCTTTAAGCAGGAGGAGCAGGCAGCTGAGGAACGTAAGGAAGAGCGCCACCACAAGCTCTAGGGCAAGCTACCGAGGATGTGCCAAGGCACCGTTGGCCAAGCGCGGCCGCGCCGCACCCATCGCACAAGCCACCCCTCTCCCGCCCCTCGCCTACTTACGTCCCGCCCCTCCAATAAACGCGTTATCATCTTGACCCATGAACATACGTTAGGAGCAATCATGCCAAACGAGAACAGCTACGAAGTCGCGCTGCAAAAGAGCAACGCCATTCGCGAGGGCCTGACCAAGACGCCCGAGAAGTTCACCATGCTTACCGGCGACCGCCCCACCGGCCGTCTGCACCTGGGCCACTACTTCGGTACCCTCAAGGGCCGTGTTGAGCTGCAGGACATGGGCGCCAAGACCAACGTGCTCATCGCCGACTACCAGGTCATCACTGACCGCGACACCACCGAGCACATCCAGGACAACGTGTACAACATGGTCATGGACTACCTTGCCT
>CABUWD010000212.1 GCA_902495155.1 uncultured Collinsella sp. | reverse complement strand
TGCTGAGAACCATGGCGGCCTGTATCGCAATCTGGCCGAGCTGCGCGCCAGCAACGGCGCCTGTGAGCGCAACATTTTCCGCGCGATGGGGCTCAACTACCGCTATCTGGACGCCGGTACCGATGAGTTGGCCCTCGGCGACGCGCTGCAGGAGCTGCGCGATATCGATCACCCCATCGTGCTGCACGTCTCCACCGCCAAGGGCAAGGGCTTTGAGCCGGCCCAGAGCGACCCCGAACGCTGGCACCACGTGGGTCCGTTTGACATGGCGACTGGGCGCAAGCTCTGCCCGGGCCATCCGAGCGAGCCCGCGCCGCGCACCTATGCTGACTTTATGGGCGAGGCGCTCAGCGCCGCCATCGAGCGCGATCCGCAGGTCGTGGGCATCACGGCCGCCACACCCTACATCATGGGCTTTACACCCGAGCTTCGCGCTGCCGCCGGCAAACAGTTCGTCGATGTGGGCATTGCCGAGGAGCACGCCGTGACCTTTGCCACCGCGCTTGCTCGCTCGGGCGCCAAGCCAGTCTTTGGTGTGTACGGCACGTTTTTGCAGCGCGCCTACGACGAGCTCTGGCACGACCTGTGCCTCAACGACGCCCCCGCAACCATTTTGGTGTTTGGTGCGTCAATCTTTGGCACCACGTCCGAGACGCACCTTTCGTTCTTTGATATTTCCATGCTGGGCGGTCTTCCCAACATGCACTACTTGGCGCCGGCCTGCATGGAGGAATATCTGTCCATGCTGAGCTGGTCGCGCGACCACCGCGAGCATCCCGTGGCAATCCGCGTACCGGGCATCGGCCTGGTAAGCCGCCCCGACCTTGCGCCCGCCGAAGACACCGACTACAGCGCCGTTCGCTACAACGTGGTGCGTCAGGGCCGCGACGTTGCCGTGCTCGCGCTTGGCGATTTCTTTGAGCTGGGCGAGCGCGTGGCAAACCGCTTGGCTGCCGAGTACGGTATCGAGGCCACGCTCGTCAACCCGCGCTTTGCAACCGAGCTCGACCACGAGTTCCTCGACAGCCTTGCCGCCAAGCATCGCGTTGTCGTCACCCTCGAGGACGGCATCTTGGACGGCGGCTGGGGCGAGCGCGTGGCGTGCTACTTGGCCTGCACACCAGTGCGCACGCGCACCTTCGGCATTGCCAAGGGCTTCCCCGACCGCTACGACCCCAACGAGCTGCTCGCTCAGAACGGCATGACGGTCGAGAACATGGCCGCCGAAGCCGTGAGACTACTCAACGAGTAAGAAAACCTCCGCAAGGGAAACACCCCTGCGGAGGTTTTTGTTTTCACGATGCGATTATCTCAATCTGTAACATCTAGGGCCCGAATTTCCGTCTAACTGTTACAGATCTAGATAAGACGTCGTAGTCCCAGACCTTTGTCTCAATCTGTAACAGATAGGGACCTTTTGACCGTCCAGATGTTACAGATTGAGACATTCGAATCCCCCTGAAGAGAAAATCTCGATCTGTAACAGGTAGAACCCATTTCCTCGTCTAACTGTTACAGATTGAGACAAAGCAGCAAGACATGCCGCCGCACCGACCATGCCGTCTGCAAAGCGCTATCTCAGCTGTAATAAGCGACGTTTGCCCAGATAAAACCTGCCAAAATAAACCTGTCCCTTTTTGGTAGGTAGAATTACCCATAAGGTAAGTATGTTTCTGAGTTATTTCGTGTTGACCCATTTGAGCGCGATAGGGTATAACTCTACTCAACCGCTAGGGATTTTATTGAGAAAGGTGTTCTACCATGAGCAAGA
>CABUWD010000211.1 GCA_902495155.1 uncultured Collinsella sp. | reverse complement strand
TCGCCCGCATGTGGTCGATGCGCTGCAGGCGCTCGTCGGCACCATCAAGAACGAGTGCGTGAGCGAGGTCGAGCGCGAGGCGTAAGGCCTCGTCGGCAATCCGAGTCTGTCTATAGCGAAAGCCCGCCGGCAGTTCATGTAGATCTGCCAGCGGGCTTTGATGTGTTGGAGCTATTTTGCTCTGGCGTTTGCTACACGCGTGTGGCGTCCTTGGGGCTCATGGTCATACTCTGAAAACGGTTCTCCATATATTCGTTATCGAAATGCTTGTCATAGAACTGTGCGACGGGAATATTTCGAACGGTTCCGTTGACGCGCTGATACCAATAGTCGAGCGATTGCAACGTCATGACGCCGTCGATCAACATGACGGCGGTCAGGATGACGGTAGCAGAGTAGCGGCGTTTCCATGGAATCATATTGATGAGCTTAAGCAGACGCGGCAGCAAGACCTTGATCCAGATGAGGCCACCCAGGCCCCACATGCAGGCAAACGGCGTGCATGTGCGTCCCCCGGTCAATACCGCGATGGGATCGGGCATGCCGAATAGCCTAATGTGTGAATAGCTCCACGACACCACGCCAAATGAGGTCTGCATAAACCAGCCTACAAACACCTCGAAAGCGCCGCCGATCAGGGCACTTACCAGGAAAATGATCAGAGGATTCTTTTTATAGAAGCGGTTGAGCGCCATGGTCATGAGCACCGCGCCAAATCCGTAGATGGGGCTAAAGGGGCCAAATAGCATACCGGCACGGTCCTGATAGACGCCGGGATCGACGACGACCATATGCCAGACTTCCTCGAGAATGAGACCTAACACGCTGCAGACGAAGAATACCCAGAACAGGTTGAAGTAGTTGAGCTTGATGTAGCCCTCGCCGGTTTCGTCGCGGCCGAGCATCCCCTCGGCGGCGGCATCGCGGTCGAGCATCTCTTGCAGACGGCGCTGCAGTTCGCGCTCCTGGCGTAGCGTGGGGTCGACGGTGGCCGACAGCGCAATGAGGATGACAAGCTGGACGGCGGGGCGCAGCAGGAAGGGTCCGATGCCCTGGAGCATCACGTCAACTAAAAGCTCCACGACGGTAAATGCGATGAGGACGTAAGACAGGCGGGCGGCATTGCGCCGCTGGTCCTTGATGAGGTCCAGGCCAAAGACGATCAAGATGATCGCGCTTGCCGCCGAGAGCATAATGCCGGCGACGATAAGGCCAACCGCGACCAGGGTGTTATCACCGAGCTTAGCGGCGACGTTGCCGTTAATGAGTGCGGTGATGACCTGCCACATAAAGACGGCGACTGACGGGAGCGTGCCCACGCCAGATAGGGTGCACAGGACTGCGTAGACCTTGATGATAAGGGGGATCTTCTTGGCCTCCGTGGTGCTGGGGACACTGGGGTCGAGTTGATTTCGATCCATACGCTACCTTTCTCGTCTTGTAGTAGCCTACAAGGATACGCCGACGACCAGCTAAAAGACAGGACGAACGTCCCAATTGCAACAATGTAGCCCCTAGCGCGGGCGAGACACGGCGCACGGGAAGTCTTCGAGGCCGTTGCCCCTGAGAGTGGACTACCCAATAAAATGTTTGGTCGCAAAACGGATAATAAGCTCGGTGGGCTTTTAAAAAGCGCTGCTCATGCGCGGGGGAGCGCGTCGCGCCGTGCGTATAATAAGGCGGGTAACGCCAAAATACGAGGCTCTGAGGGGATGCCATGTCTCAAGAAACCATCCGCGCGGCCGAGCGTGCCGCGGGACAGGTGAACGCCATGTC
>CABUWD010000210.1 GCA_902495155.1 uncultured Collinsella sp. | reverse complement strand
TGTGGGAAGCCGATGACTCTCAGGACCTGTGGGCGACGCCCGGCAACTCGCCGGCGGCATCCATGGCGCATGGCGAGCGTATGGTGGGTTCGGAGCTGACGCCCGAGGACCTCGATGTCGACCGCACCTTGCGCCCTCAGCGCTTGGACGACTACTGCGGTCAGGAGCACATCAAGCAGAGCCTGCGCGTGTTGATCGAAGCGGCACAGAGCCGTGGCGAGACGCTCGACCACGTGATTTTCTCGGGTCCTCCGGGCCTAGGCAAGACCACGCTGGCCACCGTTATCGCCAACGAGCTGGGCGCTCAGATCAAGACCACGAGTGGCCCTGCCATCGCGCGCACGGGCGACCTGGCGGCCATTCTGACTAACTTGCAGCCGGGCGATGTGCTGTTTATCGACGAGATCCACCGCCTCAACCGTTCGGTCGAGGAAGTCCTGTACCCCGCGATGGAGGACTTTGCCCTCGATATCGTGATTGGCAAGGGTCCGGCGGCGCGCTCGATTCGCCTGGATATCCCCAAGTTTACGCTGGTAGCGGCAACGACCCGCTCGGGCATGTTGACCGGCCCGTTGCGCGACCGCTTTGGCATTTCATATCGCCTGGATTACTACACGGTCGAGGAGCTCGCGCAGATTGTGACGCGCTCGGCGACTATCCTGGGCGTGACGATCGACCATCCCAGTGCACTCGAGATCGGCTCGCGTTCGCGCGGCACGCCACGTCTTGCCAACCGTCTGCTCAAGCGCGTGCGCGATTACGCACAGGTGCGCGGCAACGGCCCCATCGAGCTCGATATCTGTCGCCAGGCGCTCGAGTTCTTCGAGATCGACGAACTCGGTCTGGACTGGATGGATATTCGCATTTTGGAGACGCTCGCCAAGACGTTCTCCGGCCGTGCCGTGGGACTTACGACCCTTGCCAGCGCGGTGGGCGAGGACCCGGGCACGCTCGAGGATGTCTATGAGCCCTATCTGCTGCAGTGCGGCTTGATGATTCGCACGCCTCAGGGTCGTCAGGCAACGCTTCGCACCTTTGAGCACCTGGGGATTGAACCTACCGTTTAGGGCGCTTTGTTTTGGCTAGTCTGTAGGCTATCGCTGAGCATTGGATAAACATATCGCCATTCATCGGTTACGGGTGTTTTACTATTGCGCGCCCGTGCTATGCTGAATTGGTCTTTTTCTCATTCGGTAACGAAAGGACCGCCCATGCCTACTGACATCGAAATCGCACGTTCCGTCACGCCGCTGCCCATTACCGAGGTGGCTAAGAACGCCGGCGTCGACGTAAAGCACCTGATTCCGTACGGCTTCGACAAGGCTAAGGTCGACTATTCACTGCTCAACGAGCCGACTGAGCACCAGGCCAAGCTCGTCCTCGTGACCGCTATCAACCCAACGCCTGCGGGCGAGGGCAAGACCACCACGACCATCGGTCTGGCCGATGGCCTGCGTCGTCGCGGCGTCAAGAGTGCCGTGGCCCTGCGCGAGCCTTCGCTTGGCCCCGTCTTTGGCGTTAAGGGCGGTGCTGCCGGCGGCGGTTGGGCTCAGGTCATCCCCATGGAGGATATCAACCTGCACTTTACCGGCGACTTCCACGCTATCGGTGCTGCCAACAACCTGCTGGCCGCCATGCTTGATAACCACATCCAGCAGGGCAATCAGCTCGGTATTGACGTTAAGCGCATCACTTGGAAGCGCGTCGTCGATATGAACGACCGTCAGCTGCGCCACGTTATCGACGGCATTGGCGGTAAGGCCCAGGGCGTGCCGCGCGAGGACGGCTTCGATATCACCGTCGCCTCCGAGGTCATGGCAATCCTGTGCCTGTCTACGAGCATCAGCGACCTCAAGGA
>CABUWD010000209.1 GCA_902495155.1 uncultured Collinsella sp. | reverse complement strand
CGTGAGGAGCGGATCAAGAAGTCCCTCGGGTGGCTGAGCCCGATGGAGTACCGCAGGAAGCTTGGATACGCCTAGGCGCGGTCCAAGAAATCGTCCGCACCCCCGTTGCGGTGAAATAGGGGTTGATTTACGGCTTTAACCGCATAAACAGTCCCTATTTCACCGCAACTTATGAGAAGGGGTTGTGTGGCTATAAGGCCCCGTCCTAAATTGGCTATTCTTTTATGCTGGCGATGAGGTCGTTGGCCTTTGCGGCAATTACTTGGTTGATGTCGGTCTGCAGCTCCTCGTAGACCGCTATGGCTCGCTCTCCAGCGGGGGTGAGCGTGGATCCGCGGGCGCCGTCGCGTTTGATGAGCTTGCAGCCTAGCTGGCCTTCGGCCTCGTTTACAATACGCCACGCTTTGGAATAGGCCATGCCCATGCTCTTGGCGGCGCGGTTGAGCGAGTGCTCGCGGGCGATGCCCTGCAGCAGCAAGACGCAGCCGTGGCCGAAGACGCCCGGCAAATCCTTGTCGCACGCTTGAATGACCAACTTTGCCGTCGTCTTGTACTCCATGTGCTCCACGTCTCCCCGCTAAAGTGTTTGCTGGGCAAACGCAAAGCCTGCGTCAAACCCTCGTGTGCTCTTCTTAAATCATGCATTGTAGCAGTCAAAGTGCGTTAAGATACTTCCCCAGTATTGGGCGCCCAAGGTTGGGCTGGGTCCTACGAGGCCTGCAGCCGACCGGTCGCATGGAAAAAGGAGAAACATGGCTACGTTCTTTCCCGGTGAGTCCCACACGTTTTCGGAGTATCTGCTGGTCCCTGGTTACTCGTCCTCGCAGTGCATCCCCAACAACGTCTCTCTTAAGACGCCGCTAACCCGCTTCAAGCGCGGTGAGAAGCCGGCAATCACCCTGAACATCCCCATGGTTTCCGCCATCATGCAGTCCGTCTCGGGCGTCGATATGGGTGTCGCGCTCGCTACCGAGGGCGGCCTGTCCTTCATTTACGGTTCCCAGAGCGCCGAGTCCGAGGCCGCTATGGTCAAGGCCGTCAAGGATCACAAGGCTGGCTTCGTTCAGTCCGATTCCACGCTGACCCCCGATATGACCATGGAGCAGGTCATCGAGCTCAAGGAGAAGACCGGTCACTCCACCATGCCGGTCACCGACGACGGCACCCCCAAGGGCAAGCTCCTGGGCATCGTCACCAGCCGTGACTATCGCCCCAGCCGCGATGACCACCAGACGAAGGTCTCTGAGTTCATGACCCCGCGTGAGCAGCTCATCGTGGGCGACAAGAACATTAGCCTCAAGGTTGCCAACGACGTCATCTGGGACAACAAGCTCAACGCCCTGCCCATCGTCGACGACAACGATCACCTTATGGGCATCGTCTTCCGCAAGGACTACGACAGCCACAAGACTAACCCCAACGAGCTGCTCGATAACGACAAGCGCTACATGGTCGGCGCCGGTATCAACACCCGCGACTATGCCGAGCGCGTGCCGCTGCTCATCGAGGCCGGTGCCGACGTCCTGTGCATCGACTCTTCCGAGGGCTTCAGCGAGTGGCAGAAGCGCACCATCGAGTGGATTCGCGCCAACTACGGCGAGGACGTCAAGGTCGGTGCCGGCAACGTCGTCGACGCCGAGGGCTTCCGCTTTTTGGCCGACTGCGGTGCCGACTTCATCAAGGTCGGTATCGGCGGCGGCTCCATCTGCATCACCCGTGAGACCAAGGGCATCGGCCGTGGCCAGGCCACCGCGCTGATCGACGTCTGCCGCGCTCGCGACGAGTACTACGAGGAGACCGGCGTCTACGTGCCCGTGTGCTCCGATGGCGGCATCGTCTACGACTACCACATGACGCT
>CABUWD010000208.1 GCA_902495155.1 uncultured Collinsella sp. | reverse complement strand
TCGGTCATGCGCTTGTGGCCCATGGCGTTCCACTCGGCGGCGTGGATCAGGTAGACCTCGAGGTCGCGGTCGCCGAACTTGTTCATGAGGTACTCGAGCTGCATGAGCTCGTCCCAGGTGCCGCCGACGCCCATCAGGAACACGGCGTCGTAGCCCTCGTCGGCGACCTTGTCGGCGAGCTCAATCATCTTCTTGCCGGTCTCATAGACGTTCTTGCCGTCCTCGAGATAGCCCTCCTGGCTAAAGTGCATGATCTCGATCTTCTCGGTTTCCTTCATGGCTTTTCCTTTCTGTCCAGCACGCGAATCTATACATCGCGTTTCTTTTCGATACCAATTATAGACATACACCCAACGTGTTTTTAATACCACTTTTCAATCTGTTCCAATCCTCGGTGAACGGTCGAAATTCTCTGGTGAGTGGTATCAAATTATAATTTGATGTATAGCTAACGCCCCCGGCGTCTCCCTTGTGTGACAAAGAACAGCGTTCCTACCAGCGCAATAATGGTCGATGCTCCAAACAGTACCGTCTGGACGCCCAAAGCCTCCGCCAAAAACGGAGCCGCCAGCAGCGGCACCACGCCGGCGCTCATCAGGCCAAAACGCACAAAGCCGGTAATGCGCCCCAGGTATTTGATGTCGGCACGCTCCTGAATCAAGATCATCTGCAGCGGCTCCAGGAACCCCCAGGCCAGACCGTTAATCGCCTGACCGATAATCGCGACCCCCAGCATATCGGTGCCCACGTACACCATGGACCCAATGCCCACGGCCATGAGCGCGCCGAGCAGCAATCGCAGGTTGACATGGCGAGCAGAAAGCTTGGTCAGGATGAACGCACCCACCGAGGAAGTGAGGCCCACGACCGAGGACAACCAGCCCAGCCAGACGATATCCACGTTGAGCACATCACGGTAGAACAACGACTCAAGCGAATCAAACGCGCCAAACGCAAAGAATCCCAAAAAGCCCGAGATAAAGATGAGGCGCAGGTCGTGGTCGCGAAACGTAAGTCGCGCACCCTCGGCCATGCCGCCCAGAATACCGCCCTTCGGCTTTTCCCCTTTTGCGGGAACAACGCACTCGTGACAGCCCAAGGAGAGCACGGCCGCCACACCCATCATGCCCGCCATGAGCAGGTAGACCGATTGCGTGGCAAAACAGCTCACGATGGCACCGCCGAGCAGCGGGCCAGCGGTATAGGCGATATTGCTGTAGAACACCATGAGACCGTTCACGCGGGTACGACCCTCGGTGGTCGACTCCAGGTATCCCGGAAACGCATGCGTGCAGGTGTTGATAAAGCCGCCCGCAAGTCCCAAGACGCACGCGGCAAACACAAGCCCGGGGACAGACAACGGCGCTAACCCCACGCCAAGCGATAGCACTGCCGTAATCACGCACGTCACAAACGACGTCCGGCGCGGTCCAAAGCGATCGATGACCGAACCCGACACCATATTGCCCACCGACGTCATAAGATTGCGCACGAGCGTAATGGCGGCAACCAAAAAGGCCGTGCCGGCCAGATCATACGTGGCCGCACCGATAAGCCCCAAAAAGTAGACCGCGTTGTTGGCGCACCACTGCAGGGACTCAATAAGAATCAGCCTGACCTCTGCCGGCGTCAGGCGCATTGCTTCGCGATCCTTCGCGAACATACGAACTCCTTCTATACAAAAAGGGGATGGAGGGCATAGGCCTGCTCCATCCCCTTTCCAGGTTGCAACGAAAATCTATGCAGCCGGGCCCTTACGCCAGCACGCCGAAGAACGCGCCGATGATGCCCACGACCATGGTGGCCACGATCAGCACCATGGGGTTGATCTTCTTGGACAGCAGCCAGTAGTACAGCCAGAAGGCGATCATGCC
>CABUWD010000207.1 GCA_902495155.1 uncultured Collinsella sp. | reverse complement strand
TACGAAACACGCAGTTCGATAGGATACGTGCCGTTAGCTGTGACGTCAACAGACCACGCCGCCGGGCGTATCCCAAAATAGCCATATTTCCGCAAAGCCTACACAGACGATATGAGCAGGACATAAAAACATTGAGAGCCCCTGCTGCATGAAAGACCGCGGATTAGGCCGACAATGGTGAGTGTCTAATTCAGCCGCGGCGGCCACGCCGCATTCATGGAAGGGGCTCCCATGCTCGATACTACCACCTTCGTCGGCCTCGACGTCCACGCCCGCTCGATAAAGGCAGTCTCCCTCGACGTCATGACCGGGGAGGTGCGCTGCGCGACCTTCGGCTACGACGCCGGGGCAGTCGCGGAGTGGGTGCGGTCCGTGGACCCAAAGGCCAGGTGCGTGTACGAATCCGGGGTCACGGGGTTCGACCTGCAGAAGAGGCTCTCCGGCCTCGGGGTCGACTGCGTGGTCGGCGCCGTCTCGAAGATGATCAAGCCCAGCGCGGACAGGCGCAGGAAGAACGACCGCAACGACGCCGAGTTCCTCGCCCGCATGCTGTCGGTCGGCAACGTGGTCGAGGTGTGGGTCCCCGACGACGAGTGCGAGGCCGCCCGCGACCTGACCAGGGCGCTCGAGGACGCGAGGGACGACCTCTCGCGCTCGAAGCAGCGGCTCTCCAAGTTCCTGCTCAGGCACGGGCTCGTCTTCGACGAGAGGACGCCCACCGGCCGCAGGAAGGGCAACTGGACCCGGGCGCACTGGTCCTGGATCGAGTCGATAAGGTTCGCGGAGGGGGCCGACAACGAGGCGCTCGCCTACTACGTCGACGCGGTCAGGCGGGCGGCGGAGGACAAGGCGAGGCTCGAGGGGCTCGTCGAGGCCGAGACCCGCAAGCCCAGGTGGAGGAGGAGGGTCGACTCCCTGCGCTGCCTCAAGGGCGTCGACACCGCGACGGCCGCCGACCTCGTGTTCGAGGCCGGCGAGTTCTCGAGGTTCAGGAATGCCCGGTCGTTCGCCGCATGGGTCGGCCTGACGCCCTCCGAGCACTCCAGCGGGGAGAGCGACCGCAGGGGCGCGATCACCAAGGCGGGCAACAAGCACCTGAGAAAGGCGCTGGTCGAGGCCGCGTGGCACTACCTGACGTGCTCCGCGCGGCCGAAGGAGCCCGCCAAGGGCCAGGCCCCGGACCCGGGCGCCCGCAGGCATGCCGCCAAGGGCGTGCGGAGGCTGGTCGAGAGGCGCGGGACCCTGCTCGCGCGCGGGGTCCACAACAACAAGGCGAACGTCGCCACGGCGCGCGAGCTCGCCTGCTGGGTGTGGGCGGTCGGCCTCATGGCCGAGGAGGCGTAGGGGGGCGGTCCCCCGCACATAAGCCGATCACCCCGGAAGCGGTTGGATCCGAAGCCGTTGAGGCGAACCTCAGGTCCCTTTTCTGCGAGCGCCCAGGGCGCCACACGCGTGCACAGACTGTCGGTTCGACGAAGAAGCCTCAGCCGTAGCAACGGATTGCCCAGCGAGAGATCGCCACGGGCGGATATTAAACTGCAAAGACGAGCGTCGGGAAGACACGCCGAGGTCGCCGCGGACGGGTTGATATAGGGAGAGGGCCTGACCCCATATCGTTGGGGCCAGGCCCGATTTTGCCTCTTGACAATGTCCTGCTCATATTAAAAGGCCGCAACCCACACGAGCCGCGGCCTTGGAACATGACAATGGAATCGTCCTTTTGTCGCACAGGTCTATGCGCTTGCTTCAGCAGCGCTCGCCACTGTTTCGGGCAAATCGGCTCCGTCCCCCGTCGCCTGCTCCTTCGCCGGCACCACGCCAAAGCAGTAGCTCAGCGCCGCAGACACCGCAAATGCCACACCGCCGGCAGCGCAGCACCACAGCAGGTTCGAGATGCCGCCCGTGGCAAAGCCAATGACC
>CABUWD010000206.1 GCA_902495155.1 uncultured Collinsella sp. | reverse complement strand
GGCATGATCGCCTTCTGGCTGTACTACTGGCTGCTGTCCAAGAAGATCAACCCCATGGTGCTGATCGTGGCCACCATGGTCGTGGGCATCATCGGCGCGTTCTTCGGCGTGCTGGCGTAGACTCCTGCGTTCTATTCTGCCCCCAAGGGAAACGGCGACCCATTGCGGTCGCCGTTTTTTATTACCGAAAGCTAGCTGGAGGTGCTTCGTGATTCGATCTGACAATCCACCCGATAATGGCGTGAGCGGGGCGATGTATCTATTTGGCACGGCGCTCTTGTGGAGTTTTATCGGCATCCTCGTTCGCGCCAATTCGCAGTCAGCTCTTTTGATCGGTGCCGTTACGGCAATATTTATGGCGCTATTTATCCTGCTCGTCGGCAGGCCCATCCTCCGCGTCAGCCGTCTTATTGTCCTTGTGGCCGTCTGCAACTTCGTGACGGGCACCACGTTTAACTTTGCCAACCAGCTCACGACGGTCGGCAACGCGATCGTCCTGCAGTACACCTCGATGATTTTCGTTATCGTGTATCAATCGCTCGCAACTCGCACGTTGCCCTCGCCTGCGAAGATTGCCTCCGTGGTGGTTGCTTTTACGGGTATGGGACTTTTCTTTTTAGGCGATTTGAGTGCCGAGGGCATGCTCGGCAACCTGCTTGCCGTCATTTCGGGCGCCACCTTTGGGCTGTGTTTCTTTTTGAACTCTCGCCCCGATGCGTCGCCCATGGTGTCCTCGCTCATCTCCTGCGGTATCTCGATGTTGCCGATCGTCTATTTTGCCGGTGCCCTAGACTCCGTGAGACCATTTGAGTGGGGGCTTATGCTGGTGCATGGCCTTTTTTGCAGCGGCCTTGCGAGCGTGCTGTATGCCAAGGGAATTGCGCGCACTAACGCGTTTGCGGCCAACTTGGTCTGCATGAGCGAGGTCGTGCTCGCTCCCTGCTGGTCGGCGCTCCTCTTTGGCGAGGTCTTTCGCTGGAACGAGTTTTTGGGCGCGGCGATAATCGTTTTGGTGATTGTAGGCAACTTGGCATACGATGCCTTTGGCGATGGCTTTCTGGTGGCGCTTGTCCGCCATCGAAACAAAGAGCGCGCCTGATGGGATACGTCTGCCGTTTACGGTAAAAAACACTCCGCTGAGCGAGTGGTATTAAATAGTAAGAACCTGCATACCTATAATTGGTATCAAATCATTTGTACCTGGCATGGGTGTTAGCAGCACACCAGGTACGCTTCGAGCCGTGTGGTCGAGTTTCCGGATTGATATCAACAACGCGCGCGACGGGAGTGACGACGGTTCGAGATTCCTTATTGGGAGGAATTATGCTTGTCCAAGCAATCCTCGTCGGCTTAGTCGGAGCGTTTGGATGCCTCGACTACCAGCTCGGCACCCTTTACGCGTTCCGCCCCATCGTCCTGTGCCCGCTCGTGGGCCTGGTGCTGGGGGACCTGCAGACTGGCCTTGCCGTTGGCGCCAGCCTGGAGCTGCTGTTCATGGGTTCGGTTTCCATCGGCGCCTACGTGCCGCCTAACGAAACCATCGGCGGCGTACTCGCCTGCGCGTTTGCCATTCAGCTCGGTCAGGGTACCGAGACGGCCATCGCGCTCGCCATGCCCATCGCCGTCCTTTCGCTGACGTTCGACAACATTACCAGTGCCTTGTTCCCCGTGTTTGTCGATATGGCAGACAAGTTCGCCCTCAAGGGAAATCTCAAAGGCATTTACGCCGTCCATTGGGGACTTGGAATCTGGGGCTGCGTCGAGTACTTCTTGCTGTGCGGCGGCGCATTCTACTTGGGGTCTGACGCCATCCAGGGCCTGCTCGACTTCATCCCGTCCTTTGTGATCGACGGTTGCGGCGTTGCCGCCAACATCCTGCCGGCCATGGGCTTCGCCATGCTCGGCCGCCTGGTGCTCACCAAGCAGCTCGTGCCCTTCTACTTCCTGGGCTTCCTGCTGTGCTCCTACGCCAACGTGCCCGTCCTGGGCGTCGCCCTGAT
>CABUWD010000205.1 GCA_902495155.1 uncultured Collinsella sp. | reverse complement strand
ATAGTCGATGATGTCGCGGAAGATGCGGTGCTCAACAGTACCGCCGTGCTCCAGCGGCTTCCCCGCCTGGGAGCCTTTGCGATCCACCACCAGCAGGCGGCAGGAGTCGCGCGGCTCGGCAGGAGCCTGGGCAATCAGTTCCTCAGGAAGGTTGTAGTCAAAATCATCGGTACGCATAGACACGTCTGATACTCCTTATATAGCTAAAGTCCGCTCTACATCCTAGCAGGCTGACGTCCCAAATGAACTACTTTTTGGCGGCTTTGCGCTCGTCGCGGATGCGGGCGCGGTCCATGGCCGCCTCGACAGCCGAGAAGCGACAACCACAGTAGTTCTGCCGATACATGCCAAGCTCGCGCGAACGACGTGTCGCCTCGGGGTAATACGGACGAAAATCGCGAATCACCGGAGTGAGACCGCGGGCGGCAGCCAGACGCTCCAACACATCATTGCAGGTTTCGAACAACTGATACGGCGAGACGGCGAGCGTCGTACCCACAAACTCAAACCCGCGCTCCTGGGCCACACGACATGCCTCGGCCAGACGCAGGGCATAGCACGCGCGACAGCGACGGGCTCGGTCGGCGCCCAGCGGTGCCACGCCGGTCTCCCAGCGATCGCGGTCCTCCCCCGCCTCGATAAGCTCGATGTCGCCATCGGCACACCACCGGCGCAGCTCGTCCAAACGCCGCTGCCATTCATCGTGCGGCTGAATATTGGGGTTGGTCCAGCAGATTGTGGGCTCAAACCCTTCCTCGCGCAGCAGGCGGACCGGCTCAAGAGAGCACGGCGCACAGCAGGCGTGCAACAACAACGGCTTCATCGACATCTCCTCACCCAAAAAAGCGCACGCCGAAGGACGTGTCCTCGCAGGCGACAATGCGGCGGTCGCGCAAAATGGTCCGCACGTAATACCAATCGCCCACGCAACCCGATAAATGCAAGCCGGTCGCCAGGTAGCACAGCAGCGGATAGCCCGAAAACGCAAACCCCAGGGCAAACGCCGACGTCACAACAACCGTCGGCGCCAGGCAAACCGCCATGTACCGCCGGCGCGAATACACAACGCCCTCGGCGCAGGCATAGATCATCGCCGTCTCGCGATTCGCCCCAAAGGTCACCTGCGCGCCCGCAGGCGCCAGCAGCTTAAAAAACACACCGTGCACCAGCTCATGCACGGCGAACGACGCCATTGAGATCGCAGCCAAGCCGACTATCCATCCCAAAACGGCCATCCAGCCGCCCGCGTCAGCCGCATCCAAGTCCGCAGGCCCGCCCAGCAGCATAAACACCGGCACCAGACACACGGCAAATGCGCCAAGCACGGCCATCCCCCACACAAAGCAGGCGTGCAGAAAATCCTCGTCTTCAAACGCATGTATGTTGGAAATCTCATTCATAGCATCTTAGGATAGCGCCCCTGCCACGTACCCGTCCGCATGTGCGATAATGTCGAACGATATGCACGAATTGACCACCGCGTCGCCAGGCCTTGTGCCCGGCCGCGCTCTCACCATATGCGAAGGAGTCCCATGGCATCCAAATACTCCATGAACGACCGTCCCAGCTGGCCTCGCCGCGCCATCGTTACCGCCGGCGAGCCCTACGGCAACAAGGGCCTTCACTTTGGCCACGTCGGTGGCGTCTTTGTCCCGGCCGACTTCTTCGCCCGCTTCCTGCGCGACCGTCTGGGCCGCGAGAACGTCATCTTCACCTCGGGCACCGACTGCTATGGCTCGCCCATCATGGAGAGCTACCGCAAGCTCAAGGAGAACGAGGGCTACGACAAGTCCATCGCCGAGTATGTCGAGTCCAATCACTCCCGCCAGGCCGCGACCCTCAACAACTACAACATCAGCTGCGATATCTACGGCGGCTCGGGCCTTGAGCCGGCCGCGCAGATTCACAACGAGGTGACCGCCGAGATTATCAAGCGCCTGCACGAGCAGGGCACCATCTCCAAGCGCTCCACGCTGCAGTTCTACGATGCCAAGGCCGGCACGTTCCTCAACGGCCGTCAGGT
>CABUWD010000204.1 GCA_902495155.1 uncultured Collinsella sp. | reverse complement strand
GCCTCGTCCATCGCGCGGCTGCATTCCATCGCCTTGATAAAGGTCATGCCCATGATACCCGCCAGCGAGTCGGTGCGCGAAAAACCCGCAGGCGCACGACCCACGCTGCGCAGCATGACCGATTCACACAGATCGTGCGCCGTGCGACCCAGCACCTCGATGTGCTTGAGCGCCATATCAAACGTAAAGATAACTTCGTCGGGTAGATGCAGCATCTTAAGCGCCGCCGACATGCGGCTCCACGTGAGGGTCCACGAAACGCCCAGCACCAGCGACACATTAATGAAGGTCTTGAGCGCAATCTTGAGCATGGCACCCGCGGCAGAAGTGTCCAGCAGCAGGGCAGGCAGCGCCAGAATCACCGCAAGCCCCGCAGCGCCAAGCGCCGGCACAAAGGTTGCCCGCAGCCCGCGTACGGGGCGCACCGCGACCAGCACCAACGCGATAGCCGCCATCAACATCAGGTACAGCGGGCTCTGCGTCAGGCACACGCACAGGACGCAAACGAACATCCCCACCAGGCGCACCGGAGCCGAAACGCAAGAAAGGGCGCGGTCGACCGTCGACCCGCCCTCGTGCGCGCCTCCACCCAGGCGAACCCGCTCAAGCAGGCTCGCCAGGTGCAGAACATTCTTTTGCATCACACGATGCCGAGCCCCCGCGGGCTCGTAACGCTGCTCGACCGCAAGCCAGCTAGGCAGCTCGGCTATTGCCATGAGCACCGCTTTCCTTGACCGTCAGCGAGACCAGGCGGAATGCGATGGTGAGCACCGCCACGCCAATCACGCCCGAAAGAATATACATCGCGGCCTGGCCGGCAAAGCCAAGGCCCTGCTCCTCGGAATAGGCCTGCAGATAATCGCCCGTGGGCAGGGCATCGGCAAAGGTCGGGGTATCGAGGCCGACCGAAGCCTGCAGGCTGTCGTCGCCAGCCTCCTGAACGGCGGTCGCGGCGCCCTCGGCGTCCCACTCGCCCCATGCGTCACCGGTGGCCAGCAGGCCCAGCGGCGTGGCCACGACAAGCACGGCGACCAGGATGAGCGTGGGGACCAGCGAGGTCTTCTTGGCGGTTGCGCCCTCGGCGTCCAGCAGGCCGTCGGAAGCCTCGGGCCCGACGATAATGCTCGGCGCCGTCTTCTTGATAAAGCCGTAGATGGCGGCCGTCGCTACGCCCTCGACGACACCGGCGACCAGCATATGCGGGATCAGCATGGCCGGAATGGAAACAGACAACGGGAAGGGGCAGTACAGCGGCGCGCCCGAAGCGTTGGTAAAGAGCATCGGCTGAATACCAAACTCGATTGCCGCGCACAGGGCCGCCAGGCACAGGCCGACCCAGCCGCTTACGATGGCCGAAACCGAGGTGCCCCAGCTCTTGTCGTGCAGGCGGCTGTTGAGCGCGCGGAATACCATGGCGGCAACAAACGGCAGCACAAAAGCCATGTTAAAGCAGTTGGCGCCAAAGGACAGGATGCCGCCGTCGCCAAACAGCAGCGCCTGCAGCGCCAGCGCGACCGAAACCGCAATGGCCGCGGCCTCGGGGCCCAGCAGCAGCGCAATGAGGGCACCGCCGACGGCGTGGCCTGTGGTGCCGCCGGGCAGCGGCACGTTGAACATCATGAGCAGGAAGGAGAACGCGGCGCAGATGCCCAGGAAAGCCATGTGCTCGCGATCGAGCGTGGCGCGCACCTTCTTGATGCAGTGGACCCAAACGGGCACCATTGCCACCGCCATGACGGCATCGGTCTGCGGGGACAGATAATTATCTGGAATGTGCATGTACGCCTCCCGGTTGTCGGCGCACAGAATTGCAACGCCGCTTAAATCACCTTGTCAGTGTTACGCTTTGTCAGATTCGTAACACGCCGCGGGCTATCATAGCAAAACGGCGCGCTGCCGACAAAGCAGCACGCCGTTATGTAATGCGCGTGTCATATATGCAGGCTCAGCGATGCCTTTTCCGACCACCGCGGTCACGCAGAGCCCACAGCAACCGCCATCAGGCCCTACGCTCCCAGCGCAAGTCCTAGCCGCGAACCTCGCCGTTCACGCCCTTGCACACCTTGGTGACGATCTTCTGGTGC
>CABUWD010000203.1 GCA_902495155.1 uncultured Collinsella sp. | reverse complement strand
TGGTCGTCCTCGTTGATGGTGCCGCCCACGGCGCACAGCGAGTTGTGGCAGTTGGTGAGCACGTAGGGCAGCGGGAACTGCTCCATGCCCGAGGCGCGCGCCGTCTGGATGATGCCGACAAAGGTGATGTCGTGGCTCGCCATGGCGTCGAAGCGAATCTTGAGCGCCTCGGGGTCGCCGGACGTATTGTGTGCCTGGAGGATCGAATACGCGATGGTGCCGCGCTTGGCATCCTCGGGCGTCTGCGTAATACCGCGCTCGGCAGCCTCGTCCTCAGGCACAACCTCGCTGCCGTTACGCAGGTAGATGCCGTCCTCGTACAGCTTGACCATACTGTCTCCCACTCTGCCCAAAAGATTTGGGCGCATAGCATACATTCGTTCAATATCGTGCCATAGAACGGTTGCGAGTGGGTTACGAATCTACACGTTCACTTTATCTCAGTAAAGTAAAGGACGAACCCAGTGTGGGTCGGAAGATTTGGTGCAAGAGCGTCCCTCTCGACTAGTCATTTAAGAACGTCCCCAATGACCACCCGACAAGGAGTGTCCCGAAGTGCCGGCACAAAAGGAACGTCCCCAAGTGCCGCATCCGGGCCATGGCAACGCCGATGTTTTGACGCGGACAGCGAAAGCCCGCCAGAGCGAGCAAGGTGCCTTGAAACGAGGCGGCATTGACCTTCCTGGTCATGCCGCCGAAGTTGAAAGGCAGATTGCCGCTCTGGCGGGCTTGCAGCGTCGACCGGTCCGCCGTTCGTTAGAACGGCGGAACCCAAGGGCGCAGCGTCGGCCCGTTACGCGGTTTGGTAAAACCGCGTAACTACAAATCCCCGCCGGCACCCAGCAGCTTGCGCATGACCTGTTCGGGGTTAACCGAGCCGTCGCGCGGGGCCAGGGCGGTGATCTTCTTCTGCATCTTGTACTCGTGCAGCTCGTCCTCGAGCTGGCGCACGCGGGCGCGGAGCTTTTCGTTCTCGCGCTCGCGCTCCTCAGCACGCTCCTTCATATCGAGGATACGCACCACGCCGGCAAGGTTGATGCCCTCGTCGGTCAGCTGGTTGATGAGCTCCAGACGCTCGATATCGGCACGCGAATACAGACGCGTGTTGCCGCCCGAGCGCTGGGGATTCACCAAGCCTTTGGACTCGTAGACGCGCAGAGTCTGCGGGTGCATGCCGGTCAGCTCGGCCGCCACGCTGATCATGTACAGCGGTTTGTTCCTATTGTCCTCGGCCATGCTACCTGACCCCTTTCCGTCTCGTTATCGTCCATCATAAGCCCGCGGGCGCGGGCGTGCGCCACGACCGCCCTAGTACGTCGCCTTGTAACGGTTGACCTTCTCGCGATAGTCGCGCGCGTCGGCCTCGCGCAGCTTGGTCATGGCATCGCGCTCGTCATCAGACAGGTTCGTGGGAACCTGCACCTTGATCTCGACAAGCAGTGCACCGGTGCGGCCGCGATGCTTAACGTCGGGCGCACCCATCTCCTTAAAGCGGAACTTCTTGCCCGTCTGGGTGCCAGCGGGCACCTTCAGACGAACCGTCGCGCCGCCGGGCGTCGGCACGTCCACCGTGCAGCCGAGCGCCGCCTCATAGACCGAGACCGGTACCTCCATGGTCACGTCGGCACCTTTACGCTTAAACAGCGGATGCTCCTCCACGTGCGTGGTCACGACCAGGTCGCCGCGCTCGCCGCCGGCAACGCCATACTCGCCGCGACGTTTGTAGCGCAGCTTGCCGCCGTCGACCGCGCCCGCGGGCACCGAAACCGTAATGGTCTGCTGCTCGCCTGTCGAGGGAATGCGATAGGTGACCTTGTGCGTCACGCCGCGGAACGCGTCCTCAGCCGTCACATCGACGGTCAGCGACAGGTCGCCGCCCTTGCGAGCGCGGCTGCGACCCGCGCCGGCACCGGCAGCGCCCGCAGCCCCGGCAAAGCCCGAGCCCCAATCGCTGCCCCAGGCGCCGTTGCCGCTAAAGATGCTGTCGAAGATGTCGCCCCAGCCGCTGGCGCCCGCGCCGGCACCGTAGCCGCCGCCATACGCGCCGCCCGCGCCCGCACCGGCAGCGCCCGCGGCCCCGGCAAAGCCCGAGCCCCAATCGCTGC
>CABUWD010000202.1 GCA_902495155.1 uncultured Collinsella sp. | reverse complement strand
GATCCATGTCGTGCAAGATATTCGTATCGCCCAGGTGCAGATCGGCGGTAAACCACATCATCGTCTATGCCCTCATTTCGCAGCGCGTATAAGACCTGTTTAGTATACAGACGCGGCGATGAGACAGTCACCCAAAGAGCCCGCCGAACAGGCCTCGGCGACGCTTGTCCTGCTTTTTCGAAGCGTCATCCCGCGCCTTCTTGCCCTGCCGCTTCTTACGGTCCTGCTCCAACTCATCGTCATCGAGTAGCATATCCCACTCAAACGGATCGTCTGTCAGATCGAACAGGTCATCGTCATCAAACACGTGCGCCTCCATTACCGATTAGCGAGCATCCACAACATAGTTGAGAAGTCTACGGTCCCGTGCGGACACAAATACATCCTGTCTGCGTCCTTCAATCGTTTGCCTCAACGCTTGCGCGACAGAACGCTTGCAGATAAGATAGGAACACGGATGGCACCCGTTGCCGCGGGTCTTGCCAACTCCGATACACGTTTTCATCGTGAGAAGTGGCCGTCTTCGCTTACGCGGGGGCGGCTATTTCATTCGGCCGATAAACAGACCGAGTTCGATAGCCGCAATCAACAACGCCAATAACGAAATAACATCGCTTACGTTCATACCAAATCCCTTCTAAAGGGAGTTGGCCCATCCGTGCTCCATAACAGTAGTCTAACGCAAAATGCAGGTAATAGGAACACTTGTTCGTATTACCTGCGCCCTTTTCTAATGCACAAACATGCGCACGAACTTGTGCTTCCAGCTTGCGTAAGGAGCGTAGCGGAATGGCACGTCCAGCCACGTTGCCTTGTTCACGATGCTCTTCTTGTGGCTAAACGTATCGAAGCTCTCGCGTCCATGGTACTGCCCCATACCGCTCGCGCCCATGCCGCCAAAGCCCATATGGCTCGTAGCCAAGTGCATGATCGTGTCGTTGACACAGCCACCGCCAAATGGCACGTAACGCACGAAGCGCTGCTGAACTGCGCGATCCTGACTAAAGATATACAGGGCCAGCGGCGTCGGACGATCCGTAATAAACGCTTCGGCCTCGTCTAGGCTCTCAAACGTCAGCACCGGCAAGATGGGACCGAAGATCTCCTCCTGCATCACGGCGTCATCGGGGGTCACGCCGTCCAAAATCGTCGGCTCGATCTTCAGCGAAGTCTCCCGCGCGGTGCCTCCAAGCACGACCTTATCGGGATCGACCAGCCCGCGCACGCGCGCAAAATGCTTGGCGTTGACGATATGCCCGTAATCCTCGTTATCGAGCGGATGCTCGCCAAACATACGGCGGACCTCTTCCTTGATGAGGCCCAGCAGCTCGTCGTGCACGCGCGTATCGACCAGCAGGTAGTCGGGCGCCACGCAGGTCTGCCCCACGTTGAGCCATTTGCCAAAGGCGATACGCCGTGCCGCGACCTTCAAGTTTGCCGTCGCATCCACGATGCAGGGGCTCTTGCCGCCCAGCTCAAGCGTCACGGGCGTGAGGTTTTTACTTGCGCGCTCCATGACGAGTTTGCCGACCGGAACGCTACCGGTAAAGAAAATCTTGTCCCAGCACTCATCGAGCAGCGCTTCGTTTTCGGCGCGCCCGCCCTCGACAACCGTCACCAGGCACGGATCAAATGCCTCTTCACAGATTTGCTTGAGCACCGCGCTCGATGCCGGAGCATAGGCACTCGGCTTGATGACCACGGTATTGCCCGCGGCAAGGGCGCCGGCGAGCGGCTCGAGTGTTAGCAAAAACGGGTAGTTCCACGGAGCCATGATGAGTGTGACGCCATAGGGCACGGCTTGCGTTTTACACACGCTCACGGCGTTAGCGAGATCGCACGGACGCAGGCGCGGACGACTCCATCGAGCCACGTGAGCGATCTGATGTCGAATCTCGGAAAGCGACGTACCAATCTCGCACATATAGGCCTCGTCATGCGACTTCCCCAAATCGGTCTTGAGCGCATGGGCGATATCGGCCTCGTGGGCCCGCACCGCATCGCGTAAACTCACGAGCGCGCGACGTCGAGCATCGACATCAAACGTGGCGTGCGTCTTAAAGTAGGCGCGCTGATCGCCGACGATGCGCGCAATTTCCTCGGTGTTCATGGACCCTC
>CABUWD010000201.1 GCA_902495155.1 uncultured Collinsella sp. | reverse complement strand
AGCAAAGCAGGCTGCTCGCCTCGTATCTCGACGACGTGGCTCGATACGCGCAAGCCCCCGAGCGCGGGCGTGCGCGGGCGTGCTTTGAATCGTTGCCGCGCCAGCTCGCAAAGGAGAATACGAAGTTCCAGTATTCCGTGGTCGAGAACAGGGGAACGGCGCGCAAATTTGGCTCGTCCGTGGATTGGCTCGTGGGAGCAGGTATGGTGCGACGGTGCCAGTCGGTGAGCGCCGCCCAATTCCCTCTTGCCGCCTATGAAGATGGGACGAAGTTTCGCCTCTATGCCGCCGATACGGGCGTGCTCATGGCCATGTACGGCTTTGAAATGCTGGAAGCGGTGGTGAACAACAAGCTCGCGGGTCCCATGAAAGGCGGCCTCTACGAGAACCTGGTCGCCTGCATGCTTTCGGCGCGGGGTGTGGCTCTGCGCTATTGGCGGTCGCAGAAGGGCGATAGGGAAATAGAGTTTCTCGTCGACTCGCCCGACGCGAGCGTTGTGCCCATTGAGGTGAAGGCCTCGCGCGGTTCTACGGTATCGCTCAACGACATGCTCGAGCGGCAGGACGTGAACCTTGGGTACAAGCTGATAGACGGCAACGTCGGCCGAGACGGCAAAAAGGTGACGCTTCCGTTATATATGGCCATGTTCTTAAAGTAGAGCCTTACGTTGGCGGACTGACCCTGTGTCACATTCCGTGCGGGTTATATGCAGGTATGCCTGCGCACGCTATCATGTATGGGTTAGACCGCAACTATGTACCCCATACGCGAAGGGATGCGCATGTATCTGAAGATCGACATGTTCTAGCTGGGCTTACCCCCGCAGTGGCGCCGCGCGCCCCATCAACTCTGCCGATTTTCACCTTCACGCACATAAAGGAGTCCCGCCATGCGCGACAAGCTCGAAAAGATCATCAAGGCCTACGAGGAGCTCGAGAAGAAGCTTTCCGACCCGGCCGTCGCCTCCGACATCAAGGAGTTCACGCGTCTCAACAAGGAGTACGCGCACCAGTCCGACCTCATCGCCGCCTCGCGCGAGTACATCGGCGCGCTCGATGACATCGAGGCTGCCAAGGAAATGCTGCACGATACCACCGATGCTGACGAGAAGGAGATGCTCCAGATGGACATCTCCGAGAACGAGGACAAGCTTCCCCAGCTCGAGGAAGACATCAAGTACATGCTCATCCCGAGCGATCCCAACGACGACAAGAACACCATCGTCGAGATTCGCTCCGCCGCCGGTGGCGACGAGGCGGCCATCTTCGCCGGCGACTTGTACAAGATGTACCAGCGCTTCTGCGAATCGCGCGGCTGGAAGACCACCGTGCTCGATTCCAGCCCCAGCGAGGCCGGCGGCTTTAAGTCCATCGAGTTCAAGGTCGAGGGCGACCGCGTCTACTCCGTCATGAAGTTCGAGTCCGGCGTGCATCGCGTCCAGCGCGTTCCCAAGACCGAGTCCCAGGGCCGCATTCAGACCTCCACGGCTACCGTCGCCGTACTTCCCGAGGCCGAGGAGATTGACGTCCAGATCAACCAGTCCGACCTGCGCATCGACACCTACTGCGCCTCCGGCCCTGGCGGTCAGTGCGTTAACACTACCTACTCCGCCGTGCGCATCACCCACTTGCCCACCAACACCGTGGTGCAGTCGCAGGAGCAGCGCTCCCAGATTCAGAACCGCGAGGTCTGCATGCAGATGCTGCGTGCTCGTCTGTACGAGATGGAGCTCGAGAAGCAGCAGGCAGAGCTTGGTGCCGAGCGCCAGAGCCAGATCGGCCACGGCAACCGTTCCGAGAAGATCCGTACCTACAACCAACCCCAGGACCGCGTGACCGATCACCGCATCGGTTTCAACTCCACCTACAACGGCGTCCTTCTGGGCGATCAGCTCGGCACCGTCATCGAGGCGCTCGCCGCCGCCGAGCGAGCCGAGAAGCTGGCACAGGCTGTGTAGGTTCCGCCGTTCTACCGAACGGCGGACCAGCCGACGCTGCGCGGGCCGCATTTGGACAATCTGACGTTCAACTTCAAGGGCGCGACCAGAAGGTCAGCGCCCTTTCGTTTCACGTCACCTTGTCTCAAATGCGACCCGCGCGCTGTCCGTCCTCTACCTGCGGCGCTGCCTTGCTCCGGATGCGGTATGCTCAACCTGCGGCGCCTTAGAGGTAGTCATTGGGGACGTTCTTAAATGACTAGGTTGGGCACATTGCTTT
>CABUWD010000200.1 GCA_902495155.1 uncultured Collinsella sp. | reverse complement strand
CCTCGCCCAACCCTCAACCTCTGCACAACACATCCGAAAGGTCGCCCCATGGCTTTGACCGACATCTCTCATCCCACCGACATCGCAATGCTCACCGATTTGTACGAGCTCACTATGGCCCAGGGCCTGTGGGAGAGCGGCAAGGCCAATGAGCAGGGTTGTTTTACCGCGTTTTACCGCGACCATCCCTTTGGCAGCGCCTATGCCGTCATGTGCGGCACCGCCGAGCTGCCCGAGCTGGTCGAGAATCTGCGCTTTACGCCCGAGGACATCGACTACCTCGCCTCGCTCCAGGCCCCTGCCGGCGGTGCGATGTTCAAGTCTGGATTCCTCGACTACCTGCGCGATTTTCGTGCGCATGTAAACATCGACGCCGTGCCCGAGGGCGAGCTCGTCTTTCCGCGCGAGCCCATGGTGCGCGTCACCGGCCCCGCGCTGGAGTGCCAGCTGCTCGAGACGGCGCTGCTCAACATCGTCGGGTTCCAGACGCTTGTCGCCACCAAGACGGCGCGCGTGGTGCTCGCCGCTGACGGTCGCCCCGTGGCGGAGTTTGGCCTGCGCCGTGCCCAGGGCCCCGATGGCGGCCTAGCTGTTGCGCGCGCGAGCTACGTTGCCGGTTGCTCCTCTACGTCCAATGTGCTCGCCGGCCGCCGCTACGGTATTCCCGTCTTTGGCACGCATGCGCACAGCTGGGTGATGAGCTTCGATTCCGAGCTCGAGGCCTTCCGCGCCTTTGCCAAGTCGAGCCCCAAGAACTGTACGCTGCTCATCGACACCTATGACGTGCGCGAGGGCTGCGAGCATGCCATTACGGTTGCCAAGGAGATGGAGGCGGTGGGCGAGCGCCTGTCGGCTATTCGCATCGACTCCGGCGACCTTGCCAAGCTCTCCAAGTATGTTCGCGGCCGTTTTGATGCCGAGGGCCTGCCCTATGTGGGTATCTCGGTGTCCAACGACCTGGACGAGTACACGATTCAGTCGCTGCTCGACCAGGGCGCGCCCATCGATAGCTTTGGCGTGGGTACCAAGCTCGCGACCTGCTACGACCAGCCGGCGCTGGGCGGCGTGTACAAGCTTTCCGCCCGCCGTGCGAGCGAGGCCGACCCGTGGACGCCGGTGGTCAAGCTCTCCGAGCAGCCCTATAAGCGCACGATCCCGGGCGTACAGCGCGTGCGCCGTTATTACGACGGCTTTGGCGGCCCGGTCTGCGACATGATCTACGACGAGGACCATCTGGCGGGGGAGGGCGCCGCGCGCGGCAATACCCTCGTGGCCGTGAATGATGCCGCCCTGGTGACCGACGTGTCCGAACTTGAGTATCGTGAGCTGTTGGTGCCGATCGTGCGCGACGGCAGTGCGGTGGCTCCGCGTGAGAGCATCCAGGACGCGCGCGAGCGCTGTGTTTGGGCGCTCGATCATCTGGATGCGGCTTTCAAGCGCTTCCTGTACCCGCAGACCTATGTGGTGGGCATGGAGCAGGGCCTGGCTCAGGTGCGCGACGAGCTCGTGCGCAAGAACATGGCCGCGGCTTCGGCCTTCCCCTGGGCAAAATGATCCGAAGGGGACGGAGGAAAACGGATCATTTTCGTCCGTCCCGCACCGGGTGCCCCGGCTGCTCCAGCTCGCCCGCCTGCTCAACACTCGATTGGTTTGACGTATGACGACTTCTTATAAAACGATGGTGGTAAAGATCGGCTCGTCCACGGTGGTGGGCGCCGACGGCAAGGTCAACCGCGCCTTTATCGGCGGGCTTGCCGATCAGGCCGCAGCGCTGCGCAAGCTCGGCTGGCGTCTGGTCGTGGTGAGCTCGGGCGCTATCGCCTGTGGCTATCCCGTGCTGGGCTTCGACCGTAAGCCGGTCGGCGACCTGCCGAGCCTGCAGGCCTGCGCTTCGGCCGGCCAGTGCATCATCTCGTCGGCCTACGACGAGGAGTTCCATGCGCGCGACCTGCTCACCTCGCTCGTGCTGCTCACGCGTCACGACACGGCGCGCCGTACGTCCTACCTGCACGCGCGCGACGCCCTGCTGCGCCTGGTGGAGCTTGGCGTGGTGCCGGTCGTCAACGAGAACGATGCCGTTACTGTCGATGAGATCAAGTTTGGCGACAACGACACGCTGGCGGCGCGCGTGAGCTGCCTGGTTTCTGCCGATCTGTGCGTGACGCTTTCGGACATCGACGGCCTCTACACCGCCAATCCGCATGAGGATCCGACGGCCGAGTTTGTCCCGGTCGTGCATAAGATCGATGCCAAGATCATTGCCTCGGCGGGTGATTCTT
>CABUWD010000199.1 GCA_902495155.1 uncultured Collinsella sp. | reverse complement strand
TTTCCCGTCGATCGAATAGCGCTAAAACGCTTTGTCGCTTTCGCTCAATCTTGGGTACAAGAACGCCAATGCAGTTGTTTGTGATTGGAGATAACCATGGTTATGAAACTCGATCAGCTTGTTAACGGTGCCATTAACGTGGGCTTTGGCGCTGCCGCCGTTGCTGTCGAAGGCGGCAAGAAGGTCCTCGACGACCTTAACACCAAAGGCGAGCAGGTCCGCAAGGACACCGCCACCCCCGATATCGCCCGCAGTGTGTCCGACATGTTCGAGCAGGCCGGCGGCACCATCTCCGACCTGACCGAGCGCTTGGGCATGCAGGGCGAGACCGCGGCCCAGCGCGTGCTCGACGAGCTCATCCTTGCCCGCGTCCGCGTTATGACCGCCCCCGATCGCACGGCCTTCCTGGCCCATGTGCGCGACATCGTCGATTCGGTCGAGGACAACGTGACCTCGGTGCCCGTCGAGTCCGTTGAGCCCGACGATGCGAAGGATACCGAAGAGGCCGAGTAGCAGCGCAGATGGCAGATTCCACCACCGATTACAACAATCTAGATCCCTTGGATGACGAGGCGGCGGTTGTCGACGAGGTCGATGCCGCCGTCTCGGGCGCTCGCAAAAAGCCGCGCGCTATCGATATGGTCCCCGAGGAGCCCGACGCGATGGCGCCGGACGAGGAATACCAGCTCACGCCGGCGGGTCGTCGCGAACGCATCGGGCAGATTGTTCGCCTGGTCAAAAAGTACCGCGTGTGGGATAACCTCACGCCGGTTCGTTTGCGCCGCCTGCTCGAGGAACTCGGCCCCATGTTCGTCAAGATGGGGCAGATTCTGGCCAATCGGTCCGAGATTCTGCCGCAACGCTTTTGCGACGAGCTGCGTCGTCTGCGCTCCGACGTGGAGCCGGTGCCGTACGAGGTGGTGCTTCGCTGTCTGGAGGAAGAATACGGCCTGCGCCTGGGGGAGATGTTCGATGCGATCGACCCCAACCCGCTCGGTAGCGCATCGCTTGCGCAAGTGCACCGCGCTCGTCTGGTGACGGGCGAGGACGTAGCCGTCAAGGTGCAGCGCCCCGGTGCGCAGCAGGTTATGGCGCAGGACATCGATATCATCCGCTCGGTGGTGCGTATCGTTTCCAAGTTCGTCAACACCGACCAATTCGTTGACCTGCACGGCGTAGTCGAGGAGCTGTGGACCTCGTTTCGCGAGGAGACCAACTTTTTGGCCGAGGCCAAAAACCTCAATGACTTTTACGAGTTCCATAAGAGCGTTCATGGTGTGACGTGCCCTAAATCCTATCTGGACCTGTGCACCGAACACGTGGTGGTTATGGACTACGTCGACGGTATTTCGATCGCCGATCCTGAACGCTTGGTGGCCGAGGGCTATGACTTGGAAAAGATCGGTGCCGCGATTGTCGAGGACTACTCGACGCAGGTGCTCGACGACGGCTTTTTCCATGCCGACCCGCATGCGGGAAACATCATCCTCAAGGACGGTATTGTCTACTTTATCGACTTGGGTATGGTCGGACGTATGTCGAGCCATGACCGCGGTATCGTCAAAGACATGATTTTCGCCGTGGCCGAGGGTGACGTGCCCAAGCTCAAGGATTCGCTCATGCGCTTTGCCGTGACGCGCGGCGATTCGGCCGAGCTTGACCATTCGGCCTTTTTGTCCGACTTGGACTTTATTGTTGCCGACTTTGCCGGGCTCGACCTTAAAGACCTGGATATCGGCGAGTTTTTGACTTCGCTGTTAAACCTCGCGCGCAAAAATGACGTTGAGCTGCCGAGCGTGGTGACGATGTTCGCCCGCGGCATGGTGACGCTCGAGGGCCTGCTGACCGAGTACATGCCCGACGTCAACATGATCCAGATCATCCAGACGCATATTAAAAACGAGAAAAGCACCTATGCGCGCATGCGCGAGATGAGCCGCGACTTTGCAGCGAGCAGTTATCGCGCGGCGAAGGGCTCGCTCGAGGCGGCCGAGTATCTGGGCTTGGCTTCGCGTATGCTTACGCGCGGCCAGCTTAAGGTAAACACGCAGATCATGAGCAGCGATAAGGCGCTGCGACAGCTGGGCGGAATTATCGACCGCATGTCGATGGCAATTGTGATCGCCGGTCTATTTATCGGTTCGTCGGTGGTGTACTACGCGCGTATCGAGCCGGTTGTGTTTGGTATCCCAGTCATAGGCTTTATGGGCTACGTGAGCGCGCTGGTGCTGGCGCTTATGCTGGGCCGCTATATCTGGCTCAACAGTCACGGCGGCAAGCACTAGAGGCTG
>CABUWD010000198.1 GCA_902495155.1 uncultured Collinsella sp. | reverse complement strand
CCGGCACTGAGGTCGAGGCGATCGACACCGTGGGCGAGTCCTTCGACCATGTGGTGCCCGCCCAGGTGCTCACCAAGACCCCGCACCCCGATAGCGACCATATGTATGTGTGCTCGGTCGACGTGGGCGACAAGAATCTCGACGCCGACGGCAACCCCGCCCCGCTGCAGATCGTTTGCGGCGCGCAGAACTTTGAGGCTGGCGACCACATCGTCACGGCAATGATCGGCGCTGTGCTTCCCGGCGACGTCAAGATCAAGAAGAGCAAGCTTCGCGGCGTCGTGTCCATGGGCATGAACTGCTCTGCGCGCGAGCTCGGCCTGGGCGGCGACCACTCCGGCATCATGATCCTGCCCGAGGATACGCCCTGCGGCATGCCGTTTGCCGAGTACGTGGGCTCGAGCGACACCGTGCTCGACTGCGAGATCACGCCCAACCGCCCCGACTGCCTGTCCATGATCGGCATGGCCCGCGAAACCGGTGCCATCTTCGACCGCGATTTCCACGTTGAGCTGCCCGCCATCAAGGTCGAGACCGGCCGCGCGACCGACGACGAGCTTTCGGTCGAGATTGCCGACGAGGGCCTGTGCGACCGCTACGTCGCCCGCATCGTGCGCAACGTGAAGGTCGGCCCCTCGCCCGACTGGATAGTCAAGCGCCTCAACGCCCTGGGCGTGCGCCCACACAACAACATCGTCGACATCACCAACTACGTGATGATGCTCACCGGTCAGCCGCTGCACGCCTTTGACCTGGACACCTTTGCCGAGCGCGATGGCCATCGCCGCGTGGTGGTTCGCGCCGCCCAGCAGGATGAGAAGTTCACGACCCTCGACGGCGAGGAGCGCACGCTCGACGCCGGCATGGGCCTCATCACCGACGGCGAGCGTCCCGTGGCGCTGGCCGGTGTCATGGGCGGCATGGATTCCGAGATCGAGGACGACACCGTCGACGTGATGGTCGAGAGCGCCTGCTTCAACGCCGGTCGCACCTCGCACACCAGCCGCGATCTGTCGCTGATCTCCGACGCCTCCATTCGCTTTGAGCGCCAGGTCGATGAGACCGGCTGCGTGGATGTCGCCAACGTTACCTGCGCGCTCATCGAGGAGATCGCCGGCGGCGAGGTTGCTCCCGGCTATGTCGACGTGTTCCCCGCGCCCAAGACCATCGACAGTATTAAGTTGCGTCTGGCCCGCGTGCATTCCATCTGCGGCGCCGACATCGAGCCTGATTTTATCGAGCGCTCGCTCACCCGCCTGGGCTGCACCGTCGAGCGCGACGGCGAGGACTTTATGGTCACTCCGCCGAGCTTCCGTCCCGACCTGCCGCGCGAGATCGACCTGATCGAGGAGGTCCTGCGCCTGTGGGGCATGGGCCGTGTGACGGCGACCATCCCAGCCGCCAAGAACCACATCGGCGGTCTGACCCGCGAGCAGAAGCTCACCCGCAAGGTCGGCGAGATCCTGCGCGCCTGCGGCCTCAACGAGACCACGACTTTCGGCTTTGCCGCCCCGGGCGACCTGGAGAAGATCGGCATGTCCACCGAGGGCCGCGGTTGCCCCGTGGTGCTCATGAACCCGCTGGTGGCCGAGCAGACCGAGATGCGCCGCTCGCTGCTGCCGGGCCTGCTGCAGTCCGTGGCCTACAACGAGGCCCACGGTACGCCCAACGTGCACCTGTACGAGGTCGGCAGCCTGTTTCATGGTCGCGAGAACGCCAGCCTGCCCAAGGAGACCAAGTCCGTGGCGGGTGTGCTCTCGGGCCAGTGGAGCGAGCAGTCCTGGAGCATGAAGTACCGCAAGCTGCGCTTCTTCTTTGGCAAGGGCATCGTCGAGGAGCTGCTTGCCCAGCTGCGCATCGAGAAGGTTCGCTTCCGTCCCGTCGAGGGCGAGGGCTACGCTTTCTTGCAGCCGGGTCGTGCGGCCGAGGTCCTGTCCGGCGGCACCGTGCTGGGCTGGGTCGGCGAGATTCACCCCAAGGCGCGCGAGGCGATGGGCATCGACGAGGTCGTCGTTGCCTTTGAGCTCGATCTGGACAAGCTGATCAAGGGCGCCCGCAACCAGGAGAACTACCGCGAGTTCTCGCAGTACCCGGCTGTTGAGCATGACCTGGCTATCGTGGTCGACAACTCCGTGACTTGCGAGGATCTTGAGCGCCGTATTACCAGCGCCGGCGGCAAGCTGCTCGAGGGCGTGCGCCTGTTCGATGTCTACCGTGATCCGGTCCGCGTGGGTGTGGGCAAGAAATCCATGGCCTTTGCGCTTACGTATCGCTCCGACGACCACACGCTCACCAGCGAAGAGGTCGAGAAAGCGCACCAGAAGATCGTCACCAAGGTGTGCAAGGGCGTGAACGGCGAGGTTCGCGGCTAGGACTTGCGCTGGGAGCGTAGGGCCTGATGGCGGTTGCTGTGGGCTCTGCGTGACCGCGGTG
>CABUWD010000197.1 GCA_902495155.1 uncultured Collinsella sp. | reverse complement strand
CGGAGAGCACATTAAGTGCTCTCCGGCTCGTGCGGAACTCGCGATCAACCTTATGCCTCTCGGACTGTCCCGGCCCTCTCGGGTTCGGGACGCGACACACCGGACTGGTTTATCTGAATTAAAGAAAGTGAAGGCCCCTTTCGGGGCCTTCTTTTTATAAAAATTCGCCTACTCGGTGGACTTCGGGTTCTAGGTCTACGCCGAATTGGTCTTTGACTTTGGCTTGGATGTCGCGGATGAGTTCGTCGACGTCGGCTGCGGTGGCGTGGCCGGCGTTGACGATGAAGCCGCAGTGTTTTTCGCTCACCTGGGCGCCGCCGACGGCGTGGCCGCGCAGGCCGGCGTCCATGATGAGCTTGCCGGCAAAGTGGCCCTCGGGACGCTTGAAGGTGGAGCCGGCGCTCGGTATGTCGAGCGGCTGCTTGTCTTCGCGGCGCTGGCGGTAGTCGTCCATGTCGGCCTTGATCATCGCGGCGTTGCCCGGGGCGAGATTGAAGGTGGCCGAAAGCACGATGAAGCCGTCGTCGGCGATGCGGCTCTTGCGATAACCCAGGTTGAGCTCGTCGACATCGAACTCGATGATATTGCCACTGCCGCGGGTGCCGTCGTCGAGCATGCGAGCGGGCTTGTAGACGCGTACAGATTCCAGTACATCGGCCATGCAGGCACCGTAGGCACCGGCGTTCATGTAGCAGGCGCCGCCGACCGATCCAGGGATACCCGAGATGGGCTCCATGCCGGTGAGGTCGGCCTCGGCTGCCGCGGCCGCGACATCCGAGAGCAGCGCACCGGCTGCCGCCGTGACGTGCGTGCCATCGACGGTGATGTCGGAGAGGCCTTCGCCCAGCGCCACGACGACACCACGGATGCCCTTGTCACCAACGAGCAAGTCGGAGCCGTTGCCCACGATGGTGAGTGGCAGATCGCAGCGATAGCAGGTATCGAGCGTGGCGACGAGGCCCTGCTCGGTGTCGGGCGTGACAAAGACGTCGGCCGGGCCTCCAATCTTAAACGTGGTGTGCTCGCGCATGGGCTCGCTCATGAGTACGTTGTCCTCGCCGGCAACGCCAGCGAGCGCGCAGAGCAGGTCCTCGTTAAAAAAGTCGTTCTCGTGCATGCGAATATCCGCCTTTTGGTGTTTGTTGTCATCAATCGATTGCAATATACCCCACCTGGACGGATTTGGTGCGCTGGCGGCGATAAAACAGCCGTCCACCGGATTGGTAAAGTGTTTATCACCGAGGTAGATGGGCAATCGCTATACTTTCAAGAGATTGCGCGTAAACCCGGAAGGAGCGAGATGGCCAACAAAGTCACCCTCAAGCAGATCGCCCAGGAGGTGGGGCTTTCCCCTTCGTCGGTCTCGCTTGTTCTCAATAATCGGCCCTGTCGCATCTCGGAAGAAAACCGCAAGCTCATCAAGGAGGTTGCGGCGCGCAACCACTATGTTCCTAACCAGATCGCGCGCAGCCTGGTCATGCGCGAGTCGCGCACACTGGGCCTTATCGTTCCCAATATCGAGAGTCGCTTTTTTGCCTCGCTTGCCGGCAGCTTGGAAAAGCGCTGCCGCGAGGACGGTTACGCGCTCTTTATTACCAGCTCGGGTGGAAGCGCCGATGACGATTTGGAACTGCTGCGCCAGCTGGTGACGCGCGGCGTCGATGGTGTCTTCCTGGTGGTAGGCGACGAGTTCTCGGACGACCGTGCCCTGCGCGAGGAGGTCAGCCATCTGCCTATCCCTGCCGTGATGGTCGACCGTGCCATTGAGGGGCTCGAGTGCGACAAGGTGATGTTCGACCACGAGATGGGCGGCTACATGGCCACGCGGTATATGATTGAGCAGGGTCATCGCCGCATCGCCTGTCTGGTTAACGCGCGTCGCTCCAATACGGGCCGCAAGCGACTTGCCGGCTATGAGCGCGCACTGCGCGAGGTGGGACTGCCCATCGACGCGCGCCTGGAGTTTGAGAGCGAGTACTACATTCCGAGCGCCTACGAGGCCTCGGAGGCGGTGCTCGCAACCGACGCCACTGCCGTGTTCGCAAGCTCGGACAACATTGCCCTCGGTTTGCTCAAGCGCTTGCACGAGATGGGAAAGAGCATCCCGGGCGATATCTCGGTCGTAAGCTATGACAACTCGGCCGCCGACGTTCTCTTTGAGCCAGCGCTGACCGCGATTGAGCAGGACCCTGGTGTCCTCGCGGAGCATGCTTTTGGCTGCATGTCCAAGCGTCTTGCCGGTAGGGGCGGTAGACGTGCCGAAGAGGTCGTTCTGGAGCCGGCGCTTATCGTGAAGGGCAGTGTGCTTGACCTTACCGAATATAGTTAAGCGCACTTGTTTGTTTGCATAGATTGCATGCGGAGTGTCCGCTATTTGCCGGCGGGGGGGGGGGGGGGGGGGGGGGGGGGGGGGGGGAGGGTTGTGGGGTGAGGGG
>CABUWD010000196.1 GCA_902495155.1 uncultured Collinsella sp. | reverse complement strand
TGATCTAGTTCCCACTCTAGGCCGTGCTCGCTTACCTCGGTGTTGGGGGCTATGGCGATGATGGAGAACGTCTTGCCCTCGGCGCCTTCAATGGTCCACGATTCGCCTCCGTGCAGGATGCGGGCCGTGGTCTCGTCTTCGGCGATCCAGATAGGAGCATCCTCGTAGCCTGCGAGCAGCCCCAGTACGGAAAGTGCCATATCCGGGCGGCCGCCAGTGGCGCAGGTTGCAACCACTTCGGCACCCGGCCAGCGGCGGCGGACGGAACAGAGCGCCAGCGCCAGATCGGTATAGTCCTTGTATGGGTCGTGGCGCTCAACTTCAAAGTCGGTGGCGGCATCGACTAACGCGCGGCCCGCATCGCTCACCGTGTCGGCATCCCCCACATAGACGTCGCAGCTCAGGCCAGCGCCCAGCAGCGCATCGAGTCCGCGGTCCACGGCGACAACGTGGTCACATTCCCCTACTAGCCTACGCAACAGATCCGCGCTCGCCACCACGGGCGAGCCGCAGACCACTAATACCTTGCAAGCCACAGCCCTCGCCTATCCCTCAAACGAAAGTACGCGGGCCAGATCCAGCTCCTCGTAGCTGTCGATAAAGATATCGCAGTTTGCGCGCACATCGTCGCGCTTCATACGGCCGTGCGGGTCATAAATACCTACACGCTTAAAGCCGGCGGTGCCAGAGCTCTTTAGGCCAAAGACGGCGTCCTCAAACACCCAAGCGCGCTCAAACTTGTGCCCATGGCGCTCCTCCAGGCGGCGCAGCGCCAGCTCGTATACGTCGGGGAACTGCTTAGAGCGACCTGCCTCGCCCGTGGTGGTCACAAACTCCATGTAGGCACCGAGCCCGGCACCCGCAAGCGCAGACTTAACCAGCTCGGCCGGCGTGGACGTGGCAACGCACATGGCAATGCCGGCCGCCTTCGCCTGCTCCAAAAATGCAAGCAGGCCCTCGCGCGGCGGCACCTTGGAGTAGCCGTCGATCAAAATCTCGCCCAGCTCGCGATACAGCTCCTCGCCATTCGCGCCAATGCCCCACGTGTCGTGGTAGGCCTGGCACTCGTCCTCCAGCGACAGGTGCTCAAACTGGGCAAAATCATCGACCGTCACGTCGACACCGTGGCGGTGCAATAACTCGGGCTGGGCATAGGCCCAAACGGGGGTGCTATTTACCAGCGTGCCGTCGCAATCGAAAATAAAAGCAACCTTGGGAGCGGCGGTGTGGGACATAAACGAACCTTTCGATATCAAATGGTAAACATCCTGCTAAAAACGTTTTACCAAACGTCAGGCTAACAATTTTGAAACCCTAATTGGTAAAACTGTCAAGAGTTTTACCACGGCAATTCTGCCAGTGGTATAAACATGTCGCTTACCGATTAAACGCCTCCGCAAATCCGCTTTCGTCCATAAAACTAACGCACAGGTGTTATCGTAGTTTCTGCCGAAAGTTCCACCGAGCACGCGAGGTGGAACGAATCACAGAAACTTCGCCGTCCCTTCGATTCGTGCAGCCTTGGACCTTTCGCATCTAGTCACCAAGGCAACACGCTGCCGCGTCATGATGGGATCAAACGTGAGCGATACAAAGCTAAAGCCAACGGCAAAAAAGCCCGCAACCCGTAAAGCCGCCCCGCACGCTCCAGAGCTCTCTAAGGACGATGTCTATCTGTTTGGCATTGGTATGTGGGAGCGCAGCTGGGAAAAGATGGGCGCGCATCCCGACACGCAGCAGCGCACGCGCGGCTGGCGCTTTTGCGTTTGGGCGCCCGACGTAAAGAGTGTCCATGTCATTGGCGAATTTAACGACTGGGATGAGGAAGCCAACCCGCTGGTGCCCGTGCATACGAGCGCTATTTGGGAAGGCTTTATTCCTGGCGCCGAGCAGGGCCAGCTCTATAAATATCTCATCGAGACCAACGAGGGCAAGAAGCTCTACAAAGCCGATCCGTATGCCTTTAAGGCCGAGTGCCCTCCGGGTACTGCCAGCGTGCTGTGGACACTCGATGGTTACAAGTGGAACGACGCCGCGTGGCTCAAGCGCCGCGCCGGCCACAACCATATGTCGCAGCCGCTTAACATCTACGAGGTGCATATTGGCTCGTGGAAGCGCCACGGCGACGCGCCGCAGGGCGAGCCCGACGAGTACGGCAACTACCCCGGCCCCATGGATCCCTTCCCCGCCCAGCGCGGCGAGTTCTACACCTATGACGACCTGTCGGTGGAGCTCGTGGACTACGTGCGCGACATGGGCTATACGCATATCGAGGTCATGCCGCTCATGGAGCATCCCTTCGACGGCTCCTGGGGCTACCAGACGACCGGCTACTACGCCGCCACGTCGCGCTACGGCAACCCGCAGCAGCTCATGCACATTATCGATGCGTGCCACAAGGCGGGCATCGGCGTGATCAAGGACTGGGTGCCCGGCGG
>CABUWD010000195.1 GCA_902495155.1 uncultured Collinsella sp. | reverse complement strand
GAGGTTGTTGGTGTTGAAGGCACCGAGACCGTACTTGCCGGCCTCGGCCTTCTTGAGCATGTCTGCTGCGTTGACGAGCATAAAAGAAACCTCCTGTAAGGTTGCTCCGATAACGCCTGAGATTTTACCACGACATACCCGAGCATAAACGTTCGTTTGTTCACGAATACCATCCGATTGGACAAATTTTGACCGTTTGCCCCACAGAATCGACCCACTGGGGAAAATAGCTTGACGATTGAGCGGTCTTCGTGGTTCGGACGACGGCTTCGAGCCTACATCTGCATAAACGGGTTCTGCATAAGTTCGCGCGCCATCGTGGTCGAATCGCCATGGCCCGTCAAGCAAACGGTATCGGGCGGAAGCATCTTGGCAAGTTTGGAGAGCGAGCGCATAATCGCCGCCTCGTCACCGCCGGAAAGATCGGTACGACCGTGGCTGCCCGGGAAAAGCGTGTCGCCCACAAAGGCGATGTTCCCCCGCTCGGTCGCGGCGAACAGGACGATGCCGCCCGGCGTATGCCCCGGCGTCTCGATCACCTGCAGGCAGACGTCGCCCACCTCGATTGTATCGCCCTCGGCAAGCAAACGCGTCGGCTCACCCGGATCGGGTGTCTCGATACCCCACATGGCGCGCTGCTCCTCGATATTTGCGCGAGGTACCGTCACGTCCTTAGCGCACAACTCATATAGCGCGCTGTCGCCAACGACAGCTCGAACCCCGGCAACCCCGCCAACATGGTCGGCATGACCGTGCGTGCAGACAGAGCCGAGTACGCGCACCTCAGGATGCGCGGTGCGGATATGCTCCACAAGACACTCGCCCTCCCACGCCGGATCGACGATTAAGCACTCGTCATTCGAAATCACGGCGTAACTGTTGGTCTGAATGGGGCCGTTGACGAGTGCTTCAATCGAAGCCGCACCTCGGGGTGTCAGGTCCAAAGTCATATCGCCCATGCGCATACCCTCCTTCTAAAATACACTCGAGGCATCAAACGATGCCTCGAGTGTAGCGAATATCGATAATGTGACACGTTCGTCGCGACTAAACGCGGCGCTTAAGCTGGGCTCCACCCTCACCGGGCATCAGGCGGCGCGCGTCGTAGACCGAGTCAACGCTGCTGATGGAGGCCAGCAGCGGATCCAGACCACTCGCGTCCGAGATCTCGACCATAAAGCGCAGGGTTGCAATACCCTCGCGGTTGGTCGACGTGGCGGCAGAAAGGATATTGCCGCCCGCATCGCCAATGGCAATGGTGACATCCTTGAGCAGGCCCATGCGGTCCAGGCACTCGACCACGATCTCGACCTGGAAGAGGGTGTCGGCAGCGCCGTCCCACTCCACGTCGATCATGCGCTCGGGATGCTCCATAAGACCCTTGACGTTGGGGCAGTTGGCGCGATGCACCGAAACGCCACGTCCGCGCGTGATGAAGCCGACGATGTCGTCGCCCGTCACGGGGTTGCAGCAATGAGCCAGACGGACCAGCAGTCCGCTGTTACTCTCACCCTTGACGATAATGCCGTTGCTGGCGCTCTTGCCGCGCTTTTGCGGCTTGCGGTTGGAGCCTCGGGCCGGCTGCTTGACGACCTCGGCAATGGCTTCGGTCTTGGTGAGCTGCTCCTCGGGCTTGGGGTCCAAGATTTGCTCGACCTTGTTACCCACAGCGCGCGGGGCAACCTTGCCGGCGCCGACGGCGGCAAACAAGTCCTCGAGCTGCTTGTAGTTAAACTGCTCCGCCACGGCGTTGAGCGCACGCGTGGATCGCGGCGTAGAGATGCCATACCCGCGCTTGCGCAGGTCCTTGGCCAGTATATCGCGGCCGGCAGCAGCGTCGTCGTCTTTGGTCGCGGCGGCGAAGTAACGGCGGATCTTTGACTTGGCGGAAGGTGTCTTGACGATCTTGAGCCAATCGCGCGACGGCTTGGAACTCTTGTTGGTCAGGATTTCAACGCGGTCGCCCGTCTTGATCTCGTGCGTGAGCGGGGCCACCGCACCGTTGATTTTGGCGCCGACGCAATGGTTGCCGACCTCGGTGTGAACGGCGTAGGCAAAGTCGAGCGGCGTGGAGCCGGCACGAAGCGCCATGACCTCGCCCTTGGGCGTAAAGACAAAGATCTCCTGGTCGAACAGATCGACCTTCAGCGAATGCAGGTATTCCTTGGCGTCGGTAATCTCATCAGACGCAGCCCAATCGAGCGAATGCTTGAGCCAGTTAATCTGGTCGTCCAGACGCTGCGCATCGTTGGTCTTGGAGGCAGACGATCCGCCCGACTTCTTATAGAGCCAGTGGGCGGCAATACCGTACTCGGCCTGCTCATGCATCTCATAGGTTCGAATCTGAATCTCGAGCGGACGGGCCGTGGGGCCGATAACCGTCGTGTGAAGCGATTGGTAGTTATTGACCTTGGGCATGGCGATATAGTCTTTAAAACGACCGGGCAT
>CABUWD010000194.1 GCA_902495155.1 uncultured Collinsella sp. | reverse complement strand
GAGAAGTCGCAGGCCACCATGAAGGAGCTCCTGCCGCTCGTCGACATCTGCATCGCCAACGACGAGGATGCGCCCGCCGGCCTCGGCATGACCTGCGTCTCTGGTTCCCTTGCCCATGGCATCGAGGAGCGCGACACCTACGTCGAGATGGCCCGTCAGATCTGCGCCGAGTACGGCTGCAAAAAGGTCGCCTCGGTCGTCCGCAACATCTCTTGCGTCGAGCGCTCCATCTGGATGGGCATGCTCTTTGACGCCGAGAGCGGCGAGTACTGGTTCTCCCCTGCTCACGATGTGCACGTGCTCGAGGGCGTTGCCGCCGGCGACGCTTTCAACGCCGGCTTCGTCCATGCCCTCATCAACGACTTTGACCCGCAGGACGCCGTCAACTACGCGATTGCAGCCTCGATCCTCAAGCTCACCATCAAGGGCGATTCCAACTTGGTGACCGCAGACGAGATCGCAGCCGTGGCATCCGCCGCCGACGGTGGCACCCGCGTCGCGCGCTAGTCCGTCTCCATTCCGCGGGCCGCAGCTTTCCAATCCCATACCCCTGCGGCCCGCTCCCCGATTCCTCCGGCCGGACAAAACCACCAGTCCCATTCCGGTTTTGCCTGGCATTCCCTACATGACTGGTCGAGCAGCTGGTTTTGGAATTGCTTGAACCCCAAGCAGTGCCTCCGATAACCAATCCAAAATCGGCTCCTGACCAGCATATTTGGCAATCACGCGCCCATGCGCGCCATACATCGAAAGGAACATTATGTTCGATCAGTTCTACACCACGCTTGAGTCCCTGGGCATCGTGCCGGTCGTCGTGCTCGACAAGGTCGAGGACGCCGCTCCGCTCGCCCACGCCCTTATGGCAGCTGGCATGAAGTCCGCCGAGGTCACCTTCCGCACCGCCTGCGCCGCCGAGTGCATCGCCGCTATGGCCGAGGCCGAGCCCGAGATGTGCGTTGGCGCCGGCACTGTCCTGACCGTCGAGCAGGTTGAGCAGGCCCGCGCAGCCGGTGCCAAGTTCATCGTCTCCCCGGGTTACAACGAGGACGTCGTGAAGCATTGCATCGACATCGAGCTGCCCGTCCTTCCCGGCACCGTGACCCCCTCCGAGGTCACCGCAGCCGAGAACCTGGGCCTCAAGGTCACCAAGTTCTTCCCCGCGTCCCAGTATGGCGGCCTGAACACCATCAAGGCCCTCGCCGCTCCGTTTGTCGGTCACCGCTTTATGCCTACCGGCGGCGTGAGCACCGCCAACGTCGAGGAGTACCTGAGCTCCTCCGCCATCATCGCCTGCGGTGGCACCTGGATGGTCAAGCCGGCCCTGTTTGCCGACGGCGACTTCTCCAAGGTCGAGCAGATCGCCCGCGAGGCCATGGACGTCGTCAAGAAGGTCCGCGGCTAGGTTTAGCTCTCTATCGTGAAAGGGGGCGTGCCCTAGACCTCGCCCCCTTTCTTTTAAAGCGGCTCGGAAGCGCGCCGTTTCCGTCACGAACAAGAACCAAAACCGTCTTGTATGCTGATAGAACGTGACGGAAGCGACACGCCCCCGAGCCGCTTTGTATAATCGGCTGGCAGTCGCGCTCAACTGAGCCACTTCGGTAAAAGCCGAGCCATCAAAACAGCTGCGGCACCGTCTGGAGGAATGGACCTTTGCTTCCGGTCTTTTCCTCCAAGCGGCACCGCATCTTTGTGCCCCGGTCACACCCCAACGCAGTTGCGGTGAAATAGGGACTGTTTGCGCCACCTAGGTCACAAAACAGTCCCTATTTCACCGCAACTTATATGGGGATTGATTAGATGAACGAGTCTTTGGACAGCTCAAAATAGTCGGGATGCAAGGCGATAACCGGACCTTGCTCTTCGGGCATCAGGTGCAGGTGTGTCTCTGCCAGATAGCTCGCCGCGTCGGTATCGCCCCTCTTAATGGCCTCGAGAATCCGGCGATGCTGCCGACGAATCGGCTCCCAATCCAAATCCTGCGACACCATACGCAACCAGTTATATCGCTCAAAATGCGTGTTGATGCTCTTCATCCAATCCCACAACATGTGACGACCGGCAATCTCAAAACATGTCTCATGGAACAGGTTATCCAGGTCAAAGAAACGGCGCGTTTCGCCATGGTCGAGCGACTCGGACTCGGTAAGAATCTGCTCAAGCCGCTGCTTTTGCTCGGGCGAGGCGGCCGAACAGCATTTAATTAGCACGCTTCTCTCGAGCTTCTCGCGCAAAAAGCAGGCGTTTTCGGCGCGTTCCATGCTGATCTTAGAGACGTAGGTGCCGCTTTTGGGGCGCGTTTCCACCAGCTCCTGCTCACGCAGGCGCACAAAGGATTCGCGAATGGGCGTGCGCCCGATTCCCGTCTCCTTTTCCAGACCAATCGCCGAAAGGCGCGTGCCGGGCTTGAGCTCAGCATAGATGATCTTGGAGCGCAATGCGTTGTATGCCTGGTCTTGCAGGCTCTGATAATGCTGGTG
>CABUWD010000193.1 GCA_902495155.1 uncultured Collinsella sp. | reverse complement strand
CAGCCAGGGCATTGGCGGCAGCGTCGAGGACGAAGACGTCGAGGCCGGTGTTAGCCATGAGGACGGAGATACCACGGGCGAGGGCGATGACGAGAACAACGGACATCATGTCGGCAGCGCCAGTGATGAAGGTGTTAACGATCTGCTTCTCGGACAGGCCACCGATGATACCGATCAGGACGGCCATGAGGAAGAACCAGGTGGAAGCCTCGTCGAAGTACCACTGGCCAATGGGCAGGCCGGTGATCAGGGCAGACCAGCCCTGGACGACGGCGTTACCGTCGGCGTCGTAGACAGCGCCAGCGTCGAAGAAGTTGGCGACGCCCTCGTTGAGGTCGGCCAGCGGAATGAAGCCGACGATCATGACGACGAAGGTGAAGGCGAAGGCAATCAGAACACCCTTCTGACGACCGGTGAGCTTGACCTCCTTGTGGACCTCGGAAGCAGCCTTGCCGTGAGCCTCTTCGGCGTCCTTGAGCTCCTGCATCGACAGGATAGTGGAACCCTTGTCAGCCTTGACCTTCTTGGCATAGTTCATCACAAAGACGATGGACATAGCGGTAGTGACAATCCACAGGACGGCACCGAGGCCGATGATGATGGATTGGTTGACCTCAATGCCAACGCCGGTCAGAGCGTCGACGGCAGCGCCGACGGCGAACGGGTTAACCGTGGAGCCCAGGCAGCCGCAGCCAGCGCCGAGCAGGACGGTAGCGGCGCCGACCATGGGGTCGAAGCCAGCAGCCATCATGGTAGCGGCGAGCAGAGCGTAGAAGGGAACGGTCTCCTCGCACATACCATAGGTGGTACCACCGAGGGAGAAGATGAGCATAAGGACAGGAACGAGCATGATCTCGTTGCCCTTAAGCTTCTGCACCAGAACGGCGATGCCGTTGTCCAGGGCGCCGGTCTCGGTCATCATGCCGAGGAAGCCGCCCAGGATCATAACGAAGAGGCAGACGGGCAGAGCGTCAGCGAAGCCCAGGATCGGGGCGGTGCAGAAATCACTCAGGCGGGCTGCAGTAACCGCGCCGCCGGACGTGCCGGAGACGATAACGGTAATCACTGCGACAATTGCCAGCAGAGCAAGAAGAATGGTGAACGATGAAGGCATACCGCGCTTTTTCTTAGCGGTCTCAGTCATGGTTCTCATCCCCCCTTCATAAATCATTTAACTTTCTCGCGCGAAACGGATCTTCCGTGCCGTGCCCACCGCCCGACGCGAGATATTAACCAGACACAGCCGCTCGGGGTGTGCAGCAATACACCCCGAGCGAGATGCTAGATGCTCTTACTTGAGCGTGGCGTACATGACAGCCTTGATGGTGTGCATGCGGTTCTCGGCCTCGTCGAAGACCTTGGAAGCGGGGCTCTCGAAGACCTCGTCGGTGACCTCCTGCTCGGTGATGCCGAACTGCTCGCACTTCTCGGCGCCAATGGTGGTGTTGGTGTCGTGGAAGCTGGGCAGGCAGTGCAGGAAGATGGCACCCGGGTTGGCCATAGCCATGACTTCGGAGGTGACACGATACGGGGTGAGCTGAGCGATGCGCTCGGCCCAGACCTCGTCGGGCTCGCCCATGGAGACCCACACGTCGGTGTAGATAACGTCGGCACCGGTGACGCCGTCCTTGACGTCGGTGGTCAGCTTGATGGTGCAACCGTTGGCCTCGGCGATGGGCTTGCAGGCCTCGATGACGTCGTCGGCGGGCATGCACTCCTCGGGGCCGCAGGCCACGAAGTTCATGCCGAGCTTGGAGCAGACGACCATGAGGGAGCGAGCGACGTTGTTCTTGCAGTCGCCCATGAAGACGAGGGTCTTGCCCTTGATGTCGTAGTTGAAGTTCTCCTGGACGGTCAGGATATCGGCGAGCATCTGGGTGGGATGCCACTCAGTGGTCAGGCCGTTCCACACGGGCACGCCGGACTTAGCAGCGAGCTCCTCGACGTCGTCCTGGGCAAAGCCACGGAACTCGATGCCGTCATACATGCGGCCGAGAACGCGGGCGGTGTCCTCGATGGACTCCTTCTTGCCCATCTGCGACGAACCGGGATCGAGGTAGGTAACGCCCATGCCCAGGTCCATGCCGCCGACCTCGAAGGCGCAGCGGGTACGAGTGGAGGTCTTCTGGAAGAGCAGAACGATGTTCTTGCCCTCGAGATAGCGGTGCGGAACGCCAGCGCGCTTCATATCCTTGAAGTTCTTGGAGAGCTTGAGCAGGTACTCGATCTCCTCGGTGGTGAGGTCGAGAAGCTTGAGGAAGCTACGGCCGGAGAGGTTAACACCCATGGTTTGATTCCTTTCGAAGAAATGAATTACGTAAGTATTAGTGTTGCCCGTTTAACGGGCGAAGCCGGTGCGGTTGTAGGGGGACCGCACCGGAAACGGAAAGACTTAGAGGTCCTCGCGCCAGAAGGGCATGCTCATGCAGCGCGGGCCGCCGCGGCCGCGGGAGAGCTCGGCGGAGGGCACGACGAGAAGGTCCAGGCCCTCCTTGTACAGCACGTCGTTG
>CABUWD010000192.1 GCA_902495155.1 uncultured Collinsella sp. | reverse complement strand
GCCTTGTTGCCCACGTCGGAGTTGTACTCTACCTTGACGCCCATGTCCTCCAGGCCGTCAGTCTCGCGCTTGACGACTGCCTTGGGCAGACGGAACTCGGGGATGCCGTAGACCAGCACGCCGCCGCCGGTGAAGAAGGCCTCGAAGACGGTGACGTCAAAGCCGTTGCGGGCGAGCTCGCCGGCGCAGGTGATGCCGGACGGGCCAGAACCGACGACGGCGACCTTCTTGCCGTTCTTGGGGGCCATCTTGGGCGTGGAAGCGAGCTCGGGGCGGTCACCTAGGAAGCGCTCGAGCTGGCCGATGGCCACGGGCTCGGACTTCTTACCACGGATGCACTTACCCTCGCACTGGTTCTCCTGCGGGCAGACGCGACCGCAGATAGCGGGAAGCATGGAGTCCTCGCGGATGGTGTCGAGAGCGCCGCCGAAGTCCTTCTCGCGGATCTGCTCGATAAAGCGGGGGATGTTGATGTTGACGGGGCAGCCCTCGACACAGAACGGCTTCTTGCAGTTGAGGCAGCGCTCGGCCTCGGCCAGCGCCATCTCCTCGGTGAAGCCCTTGTCGACGGGGCGGAAGTCGCAGGCGCGCTCGGCAGCCGGCTCCTCGTTATCGGGGGTGCGGGGCGACTTCATATCGGCAACGAAACGACCGTTAACTAGTGGCATGCGCAGCTCTTTTCCTCATAGGCCTTGAGGGACTCGCCCTCTTCGGAACGGTAAGCGGCCTGGCGGGCACGAAGGTCATCCCAGTCGACCAGGGTGGCATCGAAGTCGGGGCCGTCGACGCAAGCGAACTTGGTCACGCCGCCCACCTCGACGCGGCAGCAGCCGCACATACCGGTGCCGTCAACCATGATGGGGTTGAGCGACGCGGTGATGGGGGTGTCGTACTTCTGGGCGGTGAGGGTCGAGAACTTCATCATCGGAACGGGGCCGACGCAGAAGACCTGGCTCACGGCCTTGTCCTGCAGCAGGCGCTCCAGCGGAGCGGTGACAACGCCCTGCTCGCCGTAGGAACCGTCATCGGTAGTGATGTGGATGTGGTCCTCGTCGAGGAGCTCGCGGAACTGGTCCTCCATGAGCAGGAGGTCCTTGGTGCGGGCGCCCATGATGGCGTGAACCTCGTGGCCGGTCTCGACCAGGTGCTTGGCGACCGGGAAGGCAATTGCCAGGCCGACGCCGCCGCCAATGACGGCGCAGGGGCCCTCGGCCATCTCGGTGGGAACGCCCAGCGGGCCCACGACGTCGCGCAGCGACTCGCCGGCCTCGTAGGTGGAAAGCATCTCGGTGGTCTTGCCGATCACCATGAAGATGAACTCGACCCAGCCCTCGTCACCGTTCCAGCCGGCCAGGGTAAACGGGACGCGCTCGCCCGTCTCGTTGGCGCGAACCATGAGGAACTGCCCAGCGTGCGCATGCTTGGCGATTGCGGGCGCCTCGATGCGGAACTTGAACACCTTCTCCGAGAACTGCATCTTCTCCAGGATCTTATACATAGAACCCCTCTCTTGTTAGGGCCGCCGAACCGTGCCTCCACGGAAATGGACGGTAGCCCGAATAAAACCGTACGTGCACAGGCGTTGTGCAGACATACGGTGCAAATTATACCCTCATGGACATGTCACTTACGTGTGTCTTCGGCGGTTGGGAGCAGGGTTTATCCACTTTGGCCTACCAAATAGGGGCAGGTTTATTTTGGTCAGTTTTATCGGGTAAAACGGCAAAGGGGGCCGGCCTCGCGCTTCGTTGAGGCCGGCCCCCTTTGGGGCGTTATGCATGTATGGTGGCAGCGCGTTTATTGCGATGTGCCGACTGCGGCGTTTGCGCAGATATAACCCGCCAAAATAAACCTGCCCTTTTTTGGTAGGTTTTAGTGCTTGCCGTTGGCGGAAGCGGCGCCGTTTACGTGATCGCGGGCGTAGATTACGCCGTGGACGATGGCCAGACCGGCGGCATCTGCGGCGCGGGCGCAGGTGTCCTGGAAATCCTCGGCCTCGCGGGCACGCAGCTGCTTAAGCACGTAGTCGGCGACGGCCATCTTGCCGGGAGGGTTGCCGATGCCGGTGCGGATGCGGCTGAAGTCGCGGCTGCCCATCTTGTCGATGATGGAACGCAGGCCGTTGTGACCGGCGTGGCCGCCGCCTACCTTAACACGCACGTCGCCGGCGGGAATATCGAGTTCGTCGTGAATGACGAGCAGCTCCTCGGCCTTGATCTTGTACTCGCGGCAGAGCTTGGAGATGGGGCCACCCGAGGTATTCATATACGACTGCGGCTTGACCAGTACAATCTGGCGCTTACCGCCCTCTTCTTCGGCATCGTTGATATTGATGAGTGCGACCTCGGCGCCGGCCTGGTTTTTCCAGTACGTGACACCGGCCTGACGGGCCAGCTCGTCGATCGCCTTAAAGCCGGCGTTGTGGCGGGTCTCGGCATATTCCTCGCCCGGGTTGCCAAGCCCGGCAACCATGCGAATCTTAAGCGGCTGTGCAGCTGCCATATTTGTCCTTCCGTTACACAAATAGTTCAATCAACGACAAAGGCTACCACGCCCGCCGAAGGCGAGG
>CABUWD010000191.1 GCA_902495155.1 uncultured Collinsella sp. | reverse complement strand
TGGAGCCGCCTCAAGGCCTATGCCAACGAGCGCGACATTCTCATCATCGGCGACCTGCCCATCTATGTCTCGCGTGACTCCGTCGAGATGTGGGCGACGCCTGAGCTCTTTAAGATCGACGCCGCCGGCAATCCCGTGAGCGTCGCCGGCACGCCGCCCGACCAGTTCTCGGCCACCGGCCAGTACTGGGGCAACCCCATCTACGACTGGGACGCCATGGAGTCCGACGGCTTCTCCTGGTGGGAGGGCCGCATTCGCGCCGCCCTCGACATGTACGACGTCATCCGCCTGGATCACTTCCGCGGCTTCGAGGCCTATTGGGAGGTGCCGTTCTCCTCGCCCGATTCGTCCTACGGTTCGTGGACGCAGGGTCCCGGCCTCAAGTTCTTCAAGACGCTCGAGGAAAAGCTCGGCACGCTGCCCATCATCGCCGAGGACCTGGGCTTCCTCACCCCCGGCGTCATCGACATGCGCGACAACTCGGGCTTCCCCGGCATGAAGATCCTGCAGTTTGCCTTTGAGGGTACCAACTCGTACTACCTGCCGCATAACTACATCGCCAACACCGTCGCCTATGTGGGCACCCACGACAACGAGACGGCGCGCGGTTGGTTTGAGGGAACGGCCACCCCGCGTCAGCGCGAGCAGGCAGCCCTGTACACCCATCAGCAGGCCGGCGAACCCATGGCAGATGCACTCAATCGCACCATCGCCGCCAGCGTGAGTGACACGTGCATCTACACCATGCAAGACCTGCTCAACTTGGGCAACGAGGCGCGCATCAACACCCCTGCCACGCTGGGCGGCAACTGGACCTGGCGCATGCTCGACGGCGCCATCACCCGCGAGCTCGAGCACAAACTCACTGACTGGACCGAGACCTACTTCCGCATCCCGTCGGAAGCCGAAATCGAGCTTCCTCAATAGGAGCTACCGCGCCCGACCCCTCCCCACCGTGCGGACGCGCTTGCTTTTCCCGCGCGAGGCCACCCCGATCCCCTCGCGCGGGCTTCTTATGAATTGCAGACATGAAACAACCCATCACAGGAGAAAACATGCCACAAATTAACCTCATGGAACTCGCCGAGCAGTCTTTTGGCACCTCGCTCGAGCAGCTCGACGACCGTCGCATTTACAAGCTGCTGGTCAAACTCGTGCAGGAGCGCTCCGCCGCCCGCCCGCTCAACAACGGCAAGAAAAAGCTCTATTACATTTCCGCCGAATTTTTGATCGGCAAGCTGCTCATCAACAACATGATCGACCTCGGCATCTACGACGAGGTTAAGGACCAGCTCACCGCCGCAGGCCACGACCTCAACAAAATCGAGGAATTCGAGGTCGAGCCGTCACTCGGCAACGGCGGCCTGGGCCGCTTGGCCGCATGCTTCCTGGATTCCATCGCCACGCTGGGCTTGACCGGCGATGGCGTGGGCCTCAACTATCACTACGGTCTGTTCCGTCAGCGCTTTGTCGACAACCAGCAGAAGGCCGTCCCCGACGAGTGGCTCGGTGAGCAGGACATCCTAGTCGACGATGACCGCTCCTACACCGTCGAGTTCGGCGATTTTGCCGTTACCTCCAAGCTCGTCAACATCGATGTGCCCGGTTACGGCCAGTCCACCAAGAACCGCCTGCGCCTGTTCGACCTGGCGAGCGTCGACGACGGCCTGGTCCCCGGCAGTTCCATCGACTTCGACAAGACCGAGATCGCCAAGAACCTCACCTTGTTCCTCTACCCCGACGATTCCGACGAGCAGGGCCGCCTACTTCGCATCTATCAGGAGTACTTCATGGTGAGCAACGCCGCCCAGCTCCTGATCGACGAGGCCGTCGAGCGCGGCAGCAACCTGCACGATCTGGCCGACTATGCCGTGGTCCAAATTAACGACACGCACCCCACCATGGTCATCCCCGAGCTCATTCGCTTGCTCACCACCGAGCATGGCATCGAGTTTGACGAGGCCGTGACCATCGTACGCTCCATGGTCGCCTACACTAACCACACGATTCTTGCCGAGGCGCTCGAGAAGTGGCCGCTCGCCAGCCTGCAGAAGGTCTCCCCTGCCATCGCCGACATTATCGTCAAGCTCGATGAGGTTGCCAAGGCCGAGCACGACGACCCGCGCGTCGCCATCATCGACGAGCACGACACCGTCCACATGGCCCACATGGACATTCACTTTGGCTTCTCCATCAATGGCGTCGCCGCACTCCACACCAAGATCCTGGAGGACACCGAGCTTCATCCGTTCTACGAGATTTATCCCGAGAAGTTCTCCAACAAGACGAACGGCATCACCTTCCGCCGCTGGATCCATGGGGCCAACCCCGCGCTCGCCAGCCTACTAGACGATGTGATCGGCACCAATTGGCGCAGCACCGGCGACCTGAGCAAGCTCGCCAAGTTCGCCGACGACAAGGATGTTCTTGAGCGCCTGGCCGCCACCAAGGTCGAGGCCAAGGCCATCATGCGCCAGTTCATGGCGCTCGAGCAGGGTGTGACCATTCCCTCCAACGCCATCATCGATGTTCAGGTCAAGCGTATCCACGAGTACAAGCGCCAGCAGATGCTCGCGCTCTACATCATCTGGA
>CABUWD010000190.1 GCA_902495155.1 uncultured Collinsella sp. | reverse complement strand
GCCGTGGTCGCCAACAGCGCGAGCAAAAATGCGATGAGCGTCTGCTTGGCGGGGTAGCGCTTAAACCAGACGATGCGGGCAGCGTCGCGCGCAGCCGTTGTGGAGAGGTAGGAATCCTTCACAGTCCAAAGAGCCTTTCTAGAAACATGCCAAAAAGGGACAGGTTTATTTTGGCAGGTTTTATCTGGGGAAACGTTACGGTTCTGTCATCGTTGCCCAGCGAACCACCACAAAGGCGCCTGTCCCCTTTGTGGTGGTTTTGGTGGCTAGGCGTCCAGGTAGACGCGCTGGGGTTGGTTGCGGCGACGAGCAAAGATGATGAGCGCCAGGCCCGCGATTACGAGCGGCAGGCTCAGCAGCTGACCCATGGTGATGACGCCGCCCAGCAGATAGCCCAGCTGCGCATCGGGCACACGCACAAACTCAATCAAAAAGCGAACGATGCCGTAACCCATCACAAACACGCCCATAAACGTGCCTTGGGGCAGTAGCGGCTTTTTGCGGCTGAGCACCTGCAGAATGCAAAAGAGCACAATACCCTCGAGGAATGCCTCATAAAGCTGGGAGGGGTGACGCGGCATATCGCCCGCGGTGCCACCGAAGACCACGCCCCAGGGCAGATCGGTCGGCTTGCCCCACAGCTCGCCGTTGACAAAGTTGGCGCAGCGTCCCAGACATAAGGCCAGCGGAGCACCGATAACGGCAAGGTCGGCGATGGTCCAGGCGTCGAGCTTGTACATGCGGCACACGAGCACGCCGCCGATGATGCCGCCCACCAGGCCGCCATGGAAGCTCATGCCGCCCTCGTTGGTGGCAAAGATCTCGAGCGGGTGCGCCCAGTAGTAGCCATCACCGTAAAAGACGACGTAGAACAGGCGCGCACCGATAATGAGGCCAAAGACCACGCCGACCACGACACTCGTCAGGTCGTCAATCGTGATGTTAAAGCCCCAGCGACGCTGCGTGCGGTACATGACGACCGCCGTGAGCAGGGCGCCGACCACGTAGGCTAGGCCGTACCAGTAGATGGTGATGGGGCCCGCCGAGATCGCGACGGGATCAAGCATATGGTAGAAGTCGTTGAGCATGTCGACCCTCCTACTCCCTACATACAAATGCGGCCGCGGGCCTTGCGCTCGCAGCCGCATATTTGGGCGTAACGTCTATGCGGAGTATGCCGTCCGCAGCTTTCGCAGCTTAGAACGGCGCGTACTCGTCGTACAGGTCCTCGGCCTCGCCGGAGGCATTGACCTGCTCAACTCGGGTAACGCCGGGCACATGCTCCTTCAGGATGCGCTCAATACCCATGGACAGGGTCAGCGAGCTCATGGGGCAGCCGGCGCAAGCGCCCTGCAGCTCCAGTTTGACGACGCCCTCGTCGTCAACGCCCACATACTCCATATCGCCGCCATCGGCCTGCAGGTTGGGGCGAATCTCTTCAAGAACCTTCTTAAGCAGCTCTTCGTTAACAGCCACAGGGGCTCCTTTCTCACAATTACGCGGGCGCGCCCGCGGACAGAAGCTATGTTACTACAGCCATGTACCCGCTCACGAGCCGTCCATGCGCGCAGACGCGACTTTCACGAGTAGTCAATTTGGGACGGGGCTCTTTTGGCTGCCTTTTGTTGCCAGCTGGCGTTGCCACGCGCTACTGCTGAGCCCGCCCCTCGGTGCCGATGTGAACATCGACGATAACCTGGCGGTAGCTGATGCCACAGGAGTCGAGGATGCGGCGGCTGATGCGTCCATCATCGGTGTCGGCATACTTATTGTCCAGGTAGACGACCTCGCCCACACCCACCTGCGCCAGGATCTTGGCGCAGTCGTGGCACGGAAACAGCGTGACGTAGACCGTGGAACCCTCAAGGTCTTTGAGCGAGCCGCGGTAGTTGAGCACGGCGTTGGCCTCGGCATGGACCACGTAGTTGTGCTTGTCCTGCAGCGGGTCGTCGCTCGTACCCCACGGGAAAAAGTCGTCGTTGAGCGCCGAGGGTGTACCATTGTAGCCCACCGAAAGGATGCGGTGGTTGGTGTTGGCGATGCACGCACCCACCTGCGTGTTGGGGTCCTTGCTGCGGCGCTGCGCGGCGATGGCCACGCTCATAAAGAACTCGTCCCAGCTAATGACGTCCAGGCGCTTGCCTGACGAAGTTTGATGAAGATCGTCCGACATGGCAGACACCTCCGTAATCGCAATAGTTTGACCCATTGTAGCAGGTGAAAGGTGGAGGCGTTTGTCCCACCGGCGCCTTCACTTTTACACGCGGCGGGGCTTTTGGTTGATGCGGTAGAGCTCGGCGAGACCCCGCAGCGTCAGCGCGTCGTCTACCGTCAGGCTGTGGCCGACCAACGCCGCGAGTGCCTCGGCATCGTCGCCGGTGATGACGATGGGCACGTCGCCTTCCCCCGCGGCCTTGGTCGCGCGCATCTCGGCGAGCACCATGTCGAGCATGCCGTCGATGCGGGCCACCTCGCCCAAGACCACGCCCGAGCGCATGGCCTCGCGCGTGTTGCGGCCGATGACATGCGTCGGCGCCGAGGGCTCAACCTGAGGCAGGCGCGCCGCAGCGGCAGAGAGCGAACGGGCACCGAGCGCCAG
>CABUWD010000189.1 GCA_902495155.1 uncultured Collinsella sp. | reverse complement strand
CTCTACGGGGCAGGGGCAGACGGCCATCCGGAGGCGCCCGATCGGCGGCCCCTCGGGGCTTGCCCGTATCGTAGGCAATGCGCCGAATGCTCGGCTTCGAAATTTATCGGTGGCCCGCTTCAGACTGTAATGGGTGCTCAATGCAGGCCAACCAGAGGGACGATTCAAGCGGAAGCAAGCCCTCGCAATAGCGAAGAACCGGCAACTCAAAGCAGCGGCCTAAGCGAAGCGGCTGCGAAATAACAGAAGCATCGAAGGCGTGCTGCGGCGCGCCTTCTTCCTTTGCGCCCATCAAAGCGGCTCGGCAATCTCACGGCGCTAATACGATGGCGGCACATTCCCCGACAAGAGAGGAGTCCGCATGGACACTGAGGAAGACACGCCGCGCCCCAACGAGCTTCAAGATGGCACCATGGCCGAGGTCAACGCCCTGCGCGATCTGCTGTCGCAGATCGGCGACCCCGACGCGGCGCACGACGCGGGCGTTATCGACGATGACGAGTACGCTGAGCGGAAGGCGCGAAAGCTCGCCTACACCGCGGCGCTCGCCGCCTACGACAGAGGCGAGACGCCCGACGTGCCGGCGCTGCTCGGGCAGATGCGCGAGCAGGCGTCGAAGCCGACGCAGACCGAGCAGAACACGGCGAACATCGACTACCTGCTCATGACGGTCGGAGGTGACCAGTAATGCCGACGAAGAAGACCGACGAGCACTCCGAGCACTTCGCGCTCGTCAAGAAGTACTACGACCGACCCCTTTGGAGTAAGGCGCGAGTACACAAGGCCGTCGAGTGCAAGTGGATTACCGCCGACGAGTACAAGGAGATCACCGGCGAGGAGTACACGGCCGAATAGGCGGAAGGAGGGCGCTCAGGATGGAAGTGCTCAAGCTCTTTGCGCCATATGGGCCGGGATGGCTCGGTGGCGTCCTTCTCGGCCTCATAGCCTTCTACTTCGGCCGCCAGTTTTTGGATGAATACAAGCGGCAGAACGAGCGCAAGGCCGGCATCGACATGAAGCGCGAGGAGCGCAAGCAGGCCGAGGTCGACGAGCGCGCGCAGCGGGACCGCGAACGCTCGCAGATGGAGGGCCGCATCGCCGCGCAAATGGAACGCAGCAACTCGCTCATGGAGGCCATGAAGACCCTCATGGAGTCGGTTGTGGCGTCCAACGAAGTCCTGCACAACGACTTGGCCCACAGCCAAGCGCGCAGCCAGGGAATGGCGGAGAAGGTCGACCACATCTGCGACCGCGTCGACCTGATCTACAGCAAGGAATCCGACAGATAGGAGCAATCGAATGAATGAGATCCAGGCGGGCCTCACGGTGTGCACGGTGCTGGTCGTGCCGTACATCGTGCAGGCCATCAAGACGAAGGCGATGACGGGCAATGTCGCCCGCTGGACGGCCATCGCCGTCTCGGCGGGATGCGGCGCCCTCACGGCCATGTCGGGCGGCGTCCCGACCGAACCCTCGGCGTGGGTGACGTCCATCTTCGCCGCAGTCGGCGGCGTGCAGGTGGCCTATGCGGCCTTCAAATCAGTCGGCATCACGGACAAATGGCTGGACGCCCTGCTGGCGCTCGGCGACATCAAGGGGGACTAATGGCAGACTTCGCAAACGTCCAACCGGACGAGTACAAGCTTCTGGGGCGCAACTTCTCCGCAGGCCGCCCGTTCGGCATCAGGGGCGTGACCATCCACCACATGGCCGGCGACCTCAACGCCAGCCAGTGCAACGGCATCTGGGGTGCCAACGGCTGCTCGGCGCACTACTCGGTTGCCCGCAACGGCTACATCGTGCAGCACGTCAACGACACCGACCGCGCCTACGCCTGCGGCGACGGAATCGGCACCGGACGCGGCAACGACACGACTATCTCGATTGAGCACGCCAACAGCGGCTCAAACCCATGGACGGTGCACGAGAAGGCAATCGAAAGCGGCGCGCATCTGGTCGCAGCCCTGTGCCTGTACTACGGCCTCGGTCGTCCCGAGTGGTGCAAGAACGTCTTCCCGCACCGCTATTGGAGCGCCACGGCCTGCCCCGGCGAGCTTGCGGGCTCCCAGCGCGACCATTACATGCAGCGCGCTCAGGCGTGGTATGACGCGATGAAGGGCGGCAAGGCACCCGCCCCCTCCACCGCCGCTAAGCCTGCCGCGGCAAAGCCCGCTCAGGCGGCATCCGGCGGCTTCTCGAAGGCATCTGGCAAGCGTGTCCCCGTCCACTACTCCCTCCACCTCAAGGGCGGCGGCTGGCTGGACGAGGTGACCGACTTCGGCGCCGGGGACAACGGCTTCGCGGGCTACCCGTGCCGACAGCACGACCTCCTTTGCGCCCGAGTCGATCGCGGCACGCTCAAGTATCAGGTCCACACCATCGAGGACGGCTGGCTTGACTATGTTTCCAAGGGCGACCGCAACGATACCGTGAACGGTTGCGCCGGCATCGCCGGCCACACCATCGACGGTGTACGCATGTACTACGTGACCCCGGACGGCGAGGAGTACAAGCAGGCGTGGTATCGCTCGCAGACCACCGCGCGCGCCGGATGGCTCGACACCGTGTGCGACGACGGCTCCACCTACGGCGGCGACGACT
>CABUWD010000188.1 GCA_902495155.1 uncultured Collinsella sp. | reverse complement strand
GCACCTGCGATGCCAGGTTGCCGTAGGGGTACACGCGCTTCATGGCCTGCTCAAAGAGCACGCCTGGCAGGCTCTTCTTCTCCAGCGCCGCGGCATCGTCCTCGTCCACCTGACGTTTGATATACACCCAGGTGCCATCCGACTCAACGAGCTCGCGACAGGTCTTTTTATCGATTCCCGTAGCTTTGACCAGCGCCGACACCGTCTTGTCAACGTCCTCGATAAGCTGAGGATTCACGGCGATGTTGCGGCATTCGACCGACGACGTCAGCACGTTGCCGTTACGGTCGTAGATGGTACCGCGCTTGGCATACAGCGTCTGCGCAAGCAAGCGACGTGCATCGGCGCGGTCGCGCAACTTATTGGCTTCCACGATTTGATAGTCGGCAAGGCGAAGGGCGCCCAAACCCAAGCCAAGCCCGATGAAGCCCATGACGGCTTTGCGACGAGGCAGCGGCGTGCCCGTGAGCCATTCGGTCGACGAGCTCTTGCGCGGTCTGGTGTTATGCATTTGAGGACCACTCGAGCCACGGAGACGCGACGCAGGGTCGTTGCCATAGGACGGCCTCGCGTTGTAAGATGGCCGACCCGTTCCTTGATAACCAGAACGTCCCCGCGATGAGGGACGTCCAGAACCGCGACCCCCGTCGGAGCCGCGGCGATAGTCATTTGTCATACTCAGCTACCGTCTTGTTACTGAGCGGTCGCGGTCGAGCTAGCGCCCGCGGCTGCATCCTGCGAAAAGTCAAGTGTAACGCTCTCGCTGGGCTCCACCATGCCATAAGCGCCCGCAAGGTCGCGAATGCGCGTGTCGGCACCATAGACCGAATGCATGACCTCCAGGTCGGAGCTCTCGTCGGTCGCCTTCTCGAGCGTGTTGGTAAGCGCGGCGTTGCTGTTGAGCACCTGGGCCGTAACGCCGGCGAGCGCCACGCGGGCGACACCGATCGTCATGAAGATGGCCGCAATGATGCAAAACGTTTTAAGAACGCTCATGAAAACCGGGCTTACCGCCTGGTTTGCCTGACGGCCCGCGCCCGTGTAGACATCAAAGCGCGGCGTGCGCTGCTCGCGGGGAGCAACGGGGGCCTGCGGTGCCTCACGATAGGCGGGCATGGCGTTCATATCATAGGCGAGTGCTGCGTTTGAGGTGTTGTAGCCCATGATATGCCGCCTCCCATCCCGAGTACGTTGGTAGTGTGTTTAAGCTTCGTTTGTGGTACGAGCGGGAGGTCCAATATCGCGCGGTCGCGTCTACAGACGCTGCGCCACGCGGATCTTGGCTGATCTCGCCCGAGGGTTGCGCGCAACCTCATCGGGTTGGGCAACCAGGGGTTTGCGGGTGATGACCTTGAGTATCGGCACGTTGCCGCACACGCACACCGGAATCTCCGGCGGACACGTGCACCCCTGGCTCATCTCCTTAAAGTGGTTCTTTACGATACGGTCCTCGAGCGAATGATACGAGATGACGCAGATGCGTCCGCCCGGGTTGAGCCACCTTGTGGCGGCGTCAAGCCCTCGCTCGAGCACATCGAGTTCGTGATTGACCTCGATGCGAATGGCCTGGAAACTTTTCTTGGCTGGGTGTCCGCCATGCCGACGAGCGGCAGCGGGGATACCAGCCTTGATGATCTCGACAAACTGACCGGTGGTTTCGATCGGTTCATGCTCGCGGCGGCGCACGATCTCGCGCGCGATCTGCGAGGCGAACTTCTCTTCGCCGTAGACGCGTAGAATCCGGGCGAGGTCGTGTTCGTTATAGGTGTTGATGACCTCAGCTGCGTTTAAGGTGTTATTACCCGGATCCATCCGCATGTCCAATGGGGCGTCCTCGTTGTACGAAAAGCCCCTGCCAGGGATATCGAGTTGCGGTGACGAAACGCCCAAATCGAACAGGAAGCCATCGACCCCGGGCACCTCGGCCGAGCAAAGCAGCTCGTCCAAGTCGCCGAAGTTGCCCTTCAGCAGCTGGTGCGGTACGCCGGGAACCTCGCGGTCCAGACGGGCGCCAGCGGCCTCGAGGGCCATGTCGTCCTGATCGACGCCGAGCAAAAGGCCGGTCTCCCCCACCTGCGCGGCCATCTTTACCGAATGGCCGGCACCGCCAAGGGTGCAGTCGCAGACGACGGAGCCGCTCTTTAGCTGCAGCGACTCAAGCACTTCGCCGAGCATGACAGGTTCATGCCGATATTCTTGTGTCAAGATCCCACGCTCCATCCGTTACTCGTGCCTTGCCCTTACGAGAAGAAGAGGTCCAGCAGGGCCTCGTCGTCATCGTCCTCATCGGCCGTAGCGCGGTCCCAAACCTCAAGGTGGTCGTAGTTGCCCACAACCGTGACCTCGCGGTCGAGGTTCGCCTGCTTGCGGAGAGACTCAGAAAGACCGATACGACCCGCGCTGTCCACATCCATCGACGTGGTGCGCTTGTTAATCGCCCTCATGAGCTTCTGGTCGTTGATGTCACGCGGGTTAAAACCCTCGTGGCCCTCACGACCCGCGAAGAGTCCTTCGACCCACTTATCGAAGGCCTCGGCAGAGAACACGTACAGAGCATCGACATCCAGGGCTTTGAACACGCGAACGTGCTCTCCAAGCTCCTCGCGAAGGGGTGCAGGCAGGGATAGACGACCTTTTGCATCGAGATTGCGCTCGTATGCACCCGTCATTCCCATGTGCGCCCTCCCCTCGGTTACTCAGATGGCGCGTACGCGGGGAACCT
>CABUWD010000187.1 GCA_902495155.1 uncultured Collinsella sp. | reverse complement strand
TCCTGCAGCCCACAATTCGGTTGAAAAGTGGGCTGCAGTTTCCCCGGGCTTGCCAAAGGGCGGCGTCGCCTCGTCTACTCCCCCAGCAGCGCTTTCTCCGGCGTGATCGGCAGCGAGCGAACCTGGTGGCCGGTGGCGTGTGCGACGGCCGAGGCAACGGCGGCGAGCGGCGTGTTGATGACGACCTCGCCGATCGACTTGGCGCCAAACGGGCCCGTCGGCTCGTAGCTCGGCTCAAAGGCCACGCGAATGCTGCCGATATCCAGGCGCGTGGGCAGCTTGTAGCTCATAAAGTTGCCGGTGCGCAGGCGGCCGCGGTCGTCGTGCTCGACGATCTCGTAGAGCGCGTGACCGATACCCTGGGCAATGCCGCCCTCGGCCTGGACGCGCGCGAGCGCCTCATTGATAACGGTGCCGCAGTCGACGGCCGCCGCGTAGTCCACCACGGTCACCTTGCCGGTGGCCTTGTCGACCTCGACCTCGGCAATGCCGGCCATAAACGGCGGAGGCGAAACGGGCAGGCAGGCAGAGGCATGCGAGGTGAGCGCGTCGCCGCCCGCGATGTTCTTGACACACAGGTTGGCAAAGTCGCGCAGCGTGAGGTAGCGGTTCTGCTCGCGCGCGGCACGCTCGTCGGACAGGCGCACGTACTGGCCATCAAAGACCACGTCGGCGGCGTCCACATCCCACATCTGAGCGGCCTTGGCGCAGATCTTCTCGCGCAGCTCCGTCGCGGCGTTCTTGGCTGCCAGACCCGTCACGTACGTGCCCGAGCTCGCGTACGAGCCGGCGTCGAACGGCGACACGTCGGTGTCCACGCCGCGCACCACGATCAGCGAGCTCTCCACACCCAGCTCCTCGGCGGCAATCTGCGCCAGGATCGTGTCGACGCCCATGCCGTTATCGGTGGCGCCGGTGCCGATGGTAATGAAGCCGTCCTCTTCCAGACGCATGTCGATGCCGGCGATGTCCACGTTGGAGATGCCAGAGCCCTGCATGGTGAGTGCGCAGCCCAGTGCGCGCACGCGGTCGCCCAGGTCCACAGCCAGCGGCTTGTCGCGCCAACCGATCATGTCCATCGCACGCAGCAGGCAGCGGTCGAGCGCACAGGCGTTGAGCTTCTCGTTGTAGTACTGCGGCATGATCTCGCCCTCGCGCACAATGTTCTTAAGGCGCAGGTCGGCGGGGTCCATGTGCAGCATGTCGGCGAGCTCGTTGACGGCGCTCTCCACGGCAAACTGGCCCTGGGTGGCACCGTAGCCGCGATACGCGCCGCCGCGATTGGTGTTGGTGTAGACAGCGTCCCAGCTAAAGCGGCTCGCCTTCACGTGGTTGTAGATGGGCAGGCTCTTGTGGCCCGAAAGGCCGATCGTCGTGGTGGCGTGCTCGCCGTACGCGCCGGCGTTAGACAGCGTATGCAGGTCGATGGCCGTGATGGTGCCGTCGTTCATGGCGCCCAGCTTAACGGTCATCTGCATCTGGTGACGCGAATTGCCCGCGGTGATGGTCTCCTCGCGGGTGTAGCAGCAGTAGCTCGGACGGCCGGTTTGCTGGGTAACAAAAGCCACGAAGATCTCGCAGCAGCCCGTCTGCTTGGAGCCAAAGCCGCCGCCGATGCGCGGCTTAATGACCTGCACCTGCGACTGCGGAATGTCGAGCGACTGCGCGACCATGCGGCGCACGTGGAAGGGTACCTGTGTAGAGGTGGTCACAGAGATGCGCCCGAACGCGTCGGTCGTCGCGAAGGCGCGGAAGGTCTCCATGGGCGCGGTCTGCGTGGCCTGGCTGGTGTAAGTGCGCTCAAAGACGATGTCGCTCTGGGCGAAGGCCTCGTCCAGATCGCCAAAATCGCTGGTACCGCTGCACACCAGGTTGCGAGCAACGTCGCCGCCCTGCGGGAACATAAAGGTCACGTCGCCCTCGGGGTGAACCACGATGTCGTTATCGAGTGCCTGGGTAAAGTCGAGCAGCGGCTCGAGCACCTCGTAGTCGACCTTGATGAGCTTGAGTGCCTTGTCGGCGGCCTCCTCGGTCTCGGCGGCGACAATCGCCACCTCCTCGTTTTGATAGCGCACGAGGTTCTCGAGGATCAGGCGGTCGTAGGGACTCGGCTGCGGATAGCTCTGGCCGGCGATGGTAAAGCGGCGCTTGGGCACGTCCTCGTAGGTGTAGACGCCCACCACGCCGGGCACCTTCAGGGCGCGCGACGTATCGATGGAGCGAATCTTGGCACGGGCATACGGGCTGCGCTTGAGTTTGACGATGAGCGCACCGGCAGGTACCAGGTCGCCCGTGTAGACGGGACGACCCTCGAGCAGTGCCTTCGAGTCCTTCTTGGGCTGCTTGTGGGTAATCTGCTTGTATGCGACACCATCGGAGCTGGTGTTATTGACCGGCAGTTCGGGCATCTCAAAGCCCACCTGCACGCCGGACTCATTGAGAAAGCGGACGATGGCGCGCAGCTGACTCTCGTAGCCGCTGCAACGGCAGAGGTTGCCGGCGAGCTGGCGCGAGAGTTCCTCGCGCGTGGCGACGAGGCTCGGGTCCTCCTTGGCGGCGCGGGCAAGCGCCAGCACGTTCATGATAAGGCCGGGGGCGCAAAAACCGCACTGCTCGGCACCTTCGGCAGCCATCGCGCGGGCCAGTGCCTCGGACTCGGCTTTGAGGCCTTCGAGCGTGGTGATGGTGTGGCCCTCGACGCGAGCGGCGGGAACCGAGCAACTCAGCACCTT
>CABUWD010000186.1 GCA_902495155.1 uncultured Collinsella sp. | reverse complement strand
GGCGGGGAAATACCTTTGCCTCGCGCGACCCTGCGGAGCCGTGAGCGAGAGGGAAAGGTATTTCCCCGCCCTGCGCTCCGTAGCAGCCAGCGCCACGCGCTAGTAGTTCACCACCTGCTCCTCAAAGTACGCCTTCGGGTGGTTACACACCGGGCACACCTCAGGCGCCTCGGCGCCAACGTGCAGGTGCCCGCAGTTCAGGCACTTCCACACCTTTACGCCCTCGCGCTCAAACACTTCACCCGACTCGATGCGCTCGACGAGTTTGTTGTAGCGCTCCTCATGGGCCTTCTCGACGGCACCGACGCCGCGGAACTTTGCGGCAATCTCGGCGAAGCCCTCTTCCTCGGCGGTCTTGGCGAACTCGTCGTACATCGTGGTCCACTCGTAGTTCTCGCCCGCAGCGGCATCACGCAGATTGTCCAGGGTATCGGGGACGGCGCCGTCGTGCAGATACTTAAACCACAGTTTGGCGTGCTCGGACTCGTTGCCCGCCGTCTCGGCAAAGATATTCGAGATCTGAACGTAGCCGTCCTTTTTGGCCTTGGATGCATAGTAGCGATACTTGGTGTGTGCCTGGGACTCACCGGCAAAAGCAGTCTCGAGGTTCTTCTTGGTCTGAGAGTTCTCAAAATCCATAGGTGTACTTCCCTTCAACACGTGCCGCCCATAGGCTTTGAGCGACCTTGTCTTTAGGATGCCCTCAAGCCGCGAATTTAAACCTTACAATCCCGTTCTTCAGATTTGAGCGGGCTACACACTCAACCAGCAATCGCCCTCGGCTCGGCAAAAGCCCTCGCGCTCCAGGTCAGCTAGAATGCCCGCGATCAAGTCGCACTCGACCGGCCCGCGACCGGCTGCCGCTTCCATCTCGTTAACGCCCACCACGGCATCAGCAAGCGTAATCCCCGCCGGCTGCCCATCGCGCGCTGCCAACAACATACGCACGATATGCGCGCGCTTTTGGCGGCGCGAGCCCTCAAATTTGGACTGACGACTATAGCCCGCCGACCGCCTGGACGGATTGGGCAGTGTCTTTTTAAGATACGCGCCGTAATCCAGCAATGCGTAATACCACGCGCGCGGCGTGTCGGCATCGTCTTGAGGCGCGGCAAAGGGCGCGATCTCGTCCGCCGCCGCACCGGGGGCCGCCGGACAGGCAGCTTGGATCAGCGGCACCAGTTCGCGATCGGGAACGGCCGGCACGTCGGGAAAGAAATGATGCAAAAAGACCGTGCGCACGTTGGTCTCCAGATACACACCCGGCAGATCAAACGCAAACGACCGGATGCCCTGCGCCGTCGCCGGGCCAATGCCAGGCAGCGCGACCAGATCGCGCGTCTCACGTGGAAACTCCCCACCCCAGTCTTCCATAACGCACTGAGCAGCTCTGTGAAGCGCCAGGGCACGCCGATTGTAGCCCATCCCCTGCCAGGCATCCAAAACGTCGGAAGGAGCGGCCTGAGCGAGCGCACGCACGGTCGGAAAGCGGTCGAGCCACGCGGGCATACGCGTCTCCACACGCGGCACCTGCGTTTGCTGCAGCATAACCTCGGAAAGCCAAATAATGTACGGGTCGCGCGTGCGGCGCCACGGAAGGTCGCGATAACGCAGGACCCCTTCCGAACGAATCATCGAACGAAAGGGGTCCTGAATCATGGCTATGCTCCTTATGCGGCGCTATTCCTCCCGGCAAGCGCACGCACAGGTGGCGTACTCGGGAAACGCATCGCGGTCGGCGAACTTGGAATCGACGGCCGGAAACTGGCGGTGAGCGACGATATCGCCCAGCGAAACGGAATCGAGGTAGTCGCGCATCAGCGCTTGAGCTCCGGCCCACAGGGGATGATAACAGCACGTGCCCATGCGTGCACAGTCGCCATCGGGCGCGGTGCAATCGTTCATGACCATGGGGCCCTGAACGGCCTCAACGACCTGGCGGATGGTGACATCGTCGGGGCTGACCTTAAGACGCATGCCGCCATGGACGCCACGCAGGCTCTCCACAATACCGGCCTGAACCAAACCATGCTGGATCGAACGGGCAAACGAATACGGGACATTGACCTCTTCGGCGGCGGTGCGAACAGAAAGCAGACGCTCCGGGTCCTCGGCAAGCATCGCGAGCATGCGAAGGGCGTAATCAGTCTTCCTCGATATGTCCATTTTTCCCCTTTCAAGGAATAGGAACAGCTCGAACGAGCTCCGGGGCCGAGCTTACGTCGAGACGTCAATGACCGTATGGACGCCCAAATAGCAAAACGGGTGCCCGCTGAATGCCGCTTTTGAAGCCTCTTGCATCAAAAACGGCCCACAGTGCAATTCAGTATAACCTAACCCCCCTGCTTCGTTGAACAGGTGTTGCGCAACAAACGCCTTGTTTGAACACATGTCTCAAACGGAGCTTGTCCGGGAATTGGAAGGATTTGCTTTTGGGCAAAAGGAGCCGACGGGATCAAGGTCCTATCAAACGCAAAAAGCCACGTCCGAAGACGTGGCTTTAATTGCGTTGGCGGGAAGTACGGGGCTCGAACCCGCGACCTCCGACGTGACAGGCCGGCGCTCTAACCAAACTGAGCTAACTCCCCAGGCAGTCGTTCGCGTTTGTTTCCGCTCGCGTGCGCTGCGGGGATTAGTATACACAGAAGTCTGTCCGGTGCGCAACAACTTTTTTGAAAATATTTTTTGGGCCCCTCCGAGAGGGTCTCCGGGGCTGGGGGCGGGGGTTAAGTTTGCTGCTCTACAGT
>CABUWD010000185.1 GCA_902495155.1 uncultured Collinsella sp. | reverse complement strand
GTAAAGCCCAGGTCGAGCTGCTGCTGAAAGCTGTCGACCTTTACGACCACGCCGTCGATGTCGTAGTCCAGGTCACCGCGATGCTCGAGCGCCTGGGCGCAGAACTCGTGGACCTCGGCCGGCGTGGCACAGCGAGCCACGTTGGGGTTGACGCTAAAGCCGGCGCTACGCAGCCAATCGAGGAACTCGCGCTGGCTGTGGACGTGCAGCGGGTCGGTATCGGCGATGGCATAGATAAAGGTGGCCAGATCGCGCCGCGCCGTAACCTTGGGATCCTTCTGACGCAGGCTGCCAGCAGCGGCGTTGCGCGGGTTGGCGAAGGGGTCGCGGCCCTCGGCATCGGCCTCTTCATTCAGACGTACAAAGCTGCCTTTGGGCATATAGACCTCGCCGCGCACCTCGATGGTGCGCTCGCGGTCGGCGCCCATGTGAGCGAGCGCCGGCTCGGACAGGTGCATGGGCACGTCCTTGATGGTACGAACGTTGAGCGACACGTCCTCGCCCGTGGCGCCATCGCCACGTGTGGCCGCACGTACGAAGGTGCCGTTTTGGTAGGTAAGCGCCACACCCAGGCCGTCGATCTTAAGCTCGCAGGTATAGGTGACGCTGCCGGCACCGAGCGCATCCTCGGCGCGCTGGAGCCACGCGTCGAGCTCGTCCAGATCCATGGCATCGTCCATGGAATACATGCGTGCCATATGCGTGACCGGCGTAAACTGCTCGCTCACGTAGCCGCCCACGCGCTGGGTATAGCTGTCGGGAGTTACCAGATCGGGGTAGGTCGCCTCGATTTCCCGCAGCTCAACGAGCATTTTGTCAAAGGCGGCGTCCGTGATCTCGGGCGCGTCGAGCATGTAGTAGCGATAGGCGTGGTAATCGAGCTCGTGGCGCAGCTCGGCCGCACGCGCTGCCGCCTGGGCACGGGCGTCGACCGGTGCGGTGGCATCCGCGCTCGCGGGCGTTTCGGTATCGATGTCCACGCCGTCACCAAACAGGCTCGATTGCTCCATAGCGGCACTCCTTCGCTCGATTTCAAACGGATACTAGAGTACCACCGGTCGCAATGAGGCCGAATAGCGGTCTCGAACCGCACCGAATCGGCAGCCGCCAGACTGGAGTGGACAGTTAGTTCAGATACGTATAAATCCTAGAGCTGAATCAGGCACGAACACCCCTGTTTCAACTAATTTGGGCTCCTCGAGACCATGTAAACGTCCCGCTCTCCCTTCCAAACACCCATTCGAGCCCCATCCCAATCAAAAATTGCTCAAAACGCATCCCAAGCTGCCCCAGATTTATACGTATCTGAACTAACTGTCCAGACCATTACGAACCAGGCCTCTTGTCAGCCCCAAGTGATCCGTTTTCCTCCGTCCCCAACGGATCAATAAGAAAAGAGGGGCTGTCCCACGTTGATGGGACAGCCCCTCTGGCTTCGATATGTGCGATACGGCTCGCTAGTAACCCTGACCGTAGCCCTGGCCCTGCTGGCCCAGCAGCTCCTCCAGATACTGGCGCAGCTGCTCGTCGGTAATACCGCCGTTGCCGGTGTCGGTCGCGCTATCGTCCTGCTGCTGGTTCTGCAGCTCCTCGTCGGAGCCCAGCTCGACGGTGACCTTTTTCTCTTCCTTGCCGCGCACGAGCGTAATCTCGACCTTCTCGCCCACCTCGTGGCTGCGCAGCGCGATGATCAGGCCATCGGCACTCGTAATCTCATCGTCGCCCAGCTTGGTAATGACATCACCCTCCTGGATGCCGGCCTTGGCTGCAGGACCGTCCTCGACAACGCTCGCCACATACGCGCCGCTATCGGTACTCAGCTTGTTGGTGCGGGCGTTAAGCGCATTGACGCTCGAGAGCGTGGCGCCCAGGTACGGGTGCACCGGCGTCTTACCGTCGATGATCTGGTCGGCAATGTCCTTGGCGTAGTTAACGGGAATAGCAAAGCCCACGCCCGAGCTGGAGCCCGAGTAGCTCTCGATGAGCGAGTTGATGCCCACGAGCTCGCCGTTATCGTTAACGAGCGCGCCGCCGGAGTTGCCCGGGTTGATGGCGGCATCGGTCTGGATCATGTTGGCGTAGATGGTGTTGCCGCTGGTAGAGCTCATGGCCGTGGAGCGATAGAGCGCCGAGACGATACCCGTGGAGACAGACTGCTCGTTGCCGAACGGCGAACCGATCGCCATGACCCACTCGCCCACGTTGAGCTTGGAGGAGTCACCGATCTCGATCGGCGTGAGCTTGGAGGCGTCGGCATCCTTGAGCTTGATGACGGCCAGGTCGCTCGAGGCGTCGTTGCCCACGAACTCGGCCTCATAGGTGGTGCCGTCGTCCATGGTAACCACGTACTGGTCATAGCCATCGACCACGTGGTTGTTGGTGAGGATGTGGCCCTCGGTATCGAGCACCACGCCCGAGCCGACGCTGCCCGAGTTGTCCGACTCGTCGGCAGACTGCGAAAGCGAGCCATTCTGGCTGCCGCTCGAAGTGGCGGTGATGGAAACGACGGAGGGCAACGCCTTGGCAGAGACGGCCTCGGCCAGCGTGGTGTCCTCGGAGTCAATCGTGATCTTTTGCGTCGAAGAACCCGAAGCACCCGCCGTCACGGCATTCTTTCCGCCGCCAATATTGAGCGTGCCGCTCATAATGAGCGCGATGACCAGCAGGGCGCCGCAGGCGCAGCCGGCAAGCGCCGTAATAAAGATCGGCAGCTTTTTGGTCTTGGTCTTGACCACCGTGTGCTTGTTTACAACCTGCTGACCACCCAGCGGCTTTCCGGTCTGCGTGTCGTAGGCCTG
>CABUWD010000184.1 GCA_902495155.1 uncultured Collinsella sp. | reverse complement strand
TATCGATGCGTGCCACGAGGCGGGCATCGGCGTGATCATGGACTGGGTGCCCGGCGGTTTTTGCGCCGACTCCCACGGTCTTGCCACCTTTAACGGCCACATGCTGTTTGAGCACGAGATTCACCCCAACTGGGGCACGCACAAGTTTGACTTCGCCCGCGGCGAGGTCCGCTCCTTCCTTGTCTCCAACGTGCTGTATTGGCTCGAGAACTTCCATGTGGACGGCATTCGCATGGACGGCGTGTCCAGTATGCTGTACCTCAACTTTGGCATCGACGATCCCGGCCAAAAGAAGTTCAACAAGTACGGTACCGAGGAGGACCTTGACGCCAGCGCGTTTATCCGCCAGGTCAACTGCGCCGTGGAGGCCCACTTCCCTGACGTGATGATGATGGCCGAGGAGTCCACCGCGTGGCCGCTCGTGACCTATCCGCCGCAGGACGGCGGCCTGGGCTTCCACTACAAGTGGGACATGGGCTGGATGAACGACACCCTGCACTACATGCAGACCGATTTTCCGTGGCGCCCCGGCAACCACGGGCTACTCACGTTCTCTATCATGTACGCCTTTACCGAGAACTTTATTTGCCCGCTGAGCCACGACGAGGTCGTGCACGGCAAGTGTTCGCTGATCGGCCGCATGCCGGGCGACTGGTGGCGCCAGTTTGCCGGCCTGCGCACGCTGGCCTTCTACCAGATGACGCACCCCGGTGCCAAGCTCAACTTTATGGGCAACGAGATCGGCCAGTTTATTGAGTGGCGCTACTACGAGTCCATCCAGTGGTTCCTGACCGAGGAGTACGAGACCCACCGTCATCATCAGGCGTTTATCAAGGCGCTCAACCACTTGTACACCGACGAACCCGCCCTGTACGAGCGCGGCTACACCGACGACGGCTTCACCTGGATCGACGCGGACAACTCCAAGCAGTCCATCGTGAGCTTTGTGCGCCAGGGCGAAGATGTCGACGACGACCTGGTGATCCTGATCAACTTTGACCCGGCGAGCTACGAGAGCTTCCGCGTGGGCGTACCGCGCGAGGGTGACTGGGAGGTCATCTTTGATTCTGACCGTCCCGAGTTTGGTGGCAGCGGATACGCCGGCGAGGAGCCTTACACCTGCTCGAGTGAGCCCTATCCCTGGAACGGGCAGATGGACTCCATCGAGATGAAGGTGCCCGGCCTGGCAGGCGTAGTGCTTAAGCGCCGCGGTCCCAGCAGCTACAAGCCGCCCGTGGTCGTGGAGTCCAAGAAGGCGACGCGCAAGCGTGCGTCCTCGGTGAAGCCCAAGGCCGCGGCCGCCAAGAAGGCTCCGGCCAAGGCGAAGGCTGCCAAGCCCGCCGCCAAGGCCACGGCCAAGTCCACCACGGCCAAAAAGGCAGCCACCAAAAAGGCTGCTCCCAAGGCCAAGGCAGGTGCTGTTAAAGCATCTGGCAAGAAAGCGTAATAAAGCCGTTACCACTGCAATTACCCGCCCCACGGGGGCGTAGGATACAAGTCATAACCGTTCCGGGAGAAACATCCCCGGGGGAAAGGAACGTATGAATAAGATCTTCGACAACAAGCAGGAGTTTACCGAGCTCTATCGCGATGCCGTCATGAGCATCAGCGGCAAGAGCATCGAGGCCGCCAGCGACCTGGACCGCTTTAACGCCCTGGCCAAGCTCGTGGCCGAGAAGGCACGCACCGTTGCCACCAAGAGCGACGCCCGCGCCACCGCCGAGGGCAAGAAGCGCGTGTACTACTTCTCGATCGAGTTTTTGATCGGCCGCCTGCTCGACAACTACCTGCTCAACTTTGGCGTGCGCGACATGGTCGCCGAGGCGCTCGACGACATGGGCTTTGACCTGTCCGTCATCGAGAACCAGGAGCCCGATCCGGCACTGGGCAACGGTGGCCTGGGCCGTCTGGCCGCGTGCTTCCTGGATTCCATGGCAGCCGAGGGCATTGCCGGCTACGGCAACGGCATGCGTTACCGCTACGGCCTGTTTAAGCAGGAGATCGTCAACGGCAGCCAGGTCGAGGCCACCGACGAGTGGCTCACCCACGGCTATCCTTGGGAGGTCCGTCGTCAGGATAAGGCCGTGACCATTAAGTTTGGCGGCCGCGTCGAGGGCTTTGAGGAGAACGGCCGCACGTTCTACCGCACGGTGGACACGCAGGACATCCTGGCCGTCCCTTATGACATCCCCGTCGTGGGCTATGCCGGCGAGACCGTCAACAAGCTGCGCGTCTGGGCCGCTGAGCCGGTCGAGGAGCACTTCGATCTGGAGGCCTTCAACCGCGGCGACTATGCCCTGGCCGATGCCGAGCGCGCCGAGGCCGAGGCCATTAGCGCCATCCTCTACCCCAACGACGCCGGCGAGCACGGCCGTCTGCTGCGCCTGAAGCAGGAGTACCTGTTTGTCTCGGCCGGCATCTACAGCCTGCTCGACACCTTTGAGAAGGAGCACGGCGAGAACTGGGAGCTGCTGCCGCAGTTTGTGGCCATCCACACCAACGATACCCACCCCGCCATGTGCGGCCCCGAGCTCATGCGTATCCTCATCGACGAGAAGAAGCTCGAGTGGGATGACGCCTGGAACATCGTGACGCAGGTCGTGAGCTACACCAACCACACGATCCTGCCCGAGGCTCTGGAGAAGTGGCCCATCGGCACGTTCTCCAAGCTCCTCCCCCGCGTGTACCAGATCATCGACGAGATCAGCCGTCGTTGGCACGAGTCGTTCGACACCACGCAGGAGGGCTGGCAGGAGCGTCTGCGTCAGACCGCCATCCTGTGGGACGGCGAGATTCGCATGGCCAACCTGTCCGTGATCTGCAGCCACAGCGTCAACGGCGTGGCCAAGATCCACTCTGACATC
>CABUWD010000183.1 GCA_902495155.1 uncultured Collinsella sp. | reverse complement strand
GCGCCCACGGGGCCGAGCCCCATGTGGCCGATAAACAGAAAATCGAGCGCGATGTTAATGATGCACGCCACGCCGATCACGTACATGGGCGCGCGCGAATCGCCCAGCCCGCGAAAGATGGCCGAAAGAATGTTGTATGCGGCGATAAACGGAATGCCGACAAAGCAGATACGCAGGTAGGCGGCGGTTCCTTCGACTGCCTCGGCCGGCGTGCCAATGAGTGCCACAATCTGCGGACACAATGCAAGCAGGACAGCGGCCAGTACCACCGAGACGCCCATAAACAGCGTGATGGTATTGCCGATGGCGGTCTCGGCGCGATCGAAACGGCGCGAGCCCACGGCGTGACCGACGATGACCGTCGTTCCCATGGCCAGGCCCACGAGCGTCACGGTAATGATATAGAGCGTTTGCGCGCCATTGCCCACGGCGGTGATGCCGGCGGCGCCGCTAAACTGCCCCATCATGTACAGGTCGGCCATGCCGTAGAGCATCTGCAAAAAGTACGAGAGCATATAAGGCAGGGCAAAGACCGCGATGGTCTTAAGGACATTGCCGCGTGTGAGGTCGTGTTCCATGGGCGGGGCTTTCTGGCCGGGTTTGTTTACGTACCAGTGTAGTGAAAACCCTACAACGATTGTAGAGTCAAGGTTTGTGATGACGCCGGAGCGAAAAAGTCTCGCGCACCATTATTCCGAGTGAATATGGACACACATCACGAGAACTCGCCGCCGGCGCTAACCTTGCAGAAAACGATTTCGGAATACTTGACACCATTATTCGGCGCGCAATAATACGTGCGTTTGCGAACAACGTTTGATGGGGGTTGAACCTGCGTGCGCAATCTCAAAATACTGTTTTCCTATCTAGGGGCATACCGTCGCGATGCCATCCTCGGCGTGTTCTTTGTGTCGGTCGAGACGGTGCTCGAACTGTTTATCCCGGTCATCATGGCCAACATCATCGATGTGGGCGTGCCTGCGGGTGATATCAACTACATGCTGCTGCAGGGCGCGTACATGTTGGTGTGCGCTGCGCTTTCGCTGGTACTGGGCTTGGGTTATGCCCGCACGTCCGCCCGCGTTGCCTCGGGCCTAGGCGCTAACCTGCGCGAGGCCGAGCACAAAAAGATTCAGACGCTCGCTTTTGGTAACCTGGACAACTACGACGCCAGCTCGCTCGTCACCCGCATGACCACGGACATCACCGTTATCCAAAATGCTGTGGGCAACGGCTTTCGCCCTATGGTGCGCGGCCCGGTGACGCTTATCGTCGGCCTTATCTACGCGCTGATGCTGTCGCGCCCGCTCGCCACCGTCTTTGCGATCATCTTGCCCGTGCTGGCAATCGTGCTGGGCGTCATCACCTATCGCGTGAGCCCGCTCTACCGCCAACTCCAGACCTCGATGGACCACCTCAACGGCGTGGTACAGGAAGACCTCACCGCCGTGCGTGCCGTCAAGGCCTACGTTCGTACCGAGCACGAGGAGGCCAAGTTCGACACCGTCAATACCGAGCTCGCGCGCACTGCGACAAAGACCTTTGGCAGCGCGGTGCTCAACCTGCCGGTGTTTCAGCTGTCGATGTACGTGGCTGCGCTCTCCATCCTGTGGATTGGCGGCCGCATGATTCTCGCCGGCAAGCTGGGCGTGGGCTCGCTCACGGGCTTTATGAGCTACGTGCTGCTGATCATGAATTCGCTCATGATGATTTCCAACGTGTTTTTGCTGCTCACGCGCGCTCTTACGAGTGTGGGCCGTATCGCCGAGGTGCTCGATGAGGAGCCCTTTATCGTCAACCCCGCGGGAGACCTCGCGATTGCGGCGCCAGCGGACGGCAGTATCGAGTTTCGCGACGTTTCCTTTAAATACCGCGCGGATGCAGCCGAGGATGTGCTCGAGCATATCGACCTTCGCATCGAGAGCGGCTCGACGGTGGGCATCCTCGGCGGCACGGGCTCGGGCAAGAGCTCACTTGTGCAGCTGATTGCGCGCCTGTACGACGCTACCGAGGGTGCCGTGCTTGTGGGCGGACGTGACGTGCGTGACTACGACCTCGCCGCCTTGCGCGACGCCGTGGGCATTGTGCTGCAAAAGAATGTGCTGTTTACGGGTACCGTGCGCGAGAACCTGCAGTGGGGCAATCCGCAGGCGTCGGACGATGAGCTCCTCGCGGCTTGCCGCGCGGCGTGCGTGGACGAGTTCCTTGATCGCATCGGCGGGCTGGACGGCGAGTTGGGCCAAGGCGGCGCCGGTGTCTCGGGTGGCCAGAAGCAACGTCTGTGCATCGCGCGCACGCTGCTCAAGCATCCGCGCGTGCTCATTTTTGACGACTCCACCAGCGCGGTCGATATGGCGACCGACGCTAAGATTCGCGAGCACATCGCCCGGATTTCCGATACGACCGTGCTCATCATCGCCCAGCGCATCGCGAGCGTCATGGATGCCGATCGCATTGTGGTGCTGGACGACGGTCGTGTCCACGGCGTGGGCACGCACGAGGAACTGCTGGCGGGCGACAACATATACCAGGAGATTTACGCCTCGCAGATGGAGTTTGCGGGGAACGCGGACGCCGGCGATGGCAACGACGGTGGCTGCGCGAATGATCCATTTTCCTCTGTCGCATGCGGATCACCCTTGGAAGGGGGTGAGCGCCATGCCTAAGACCGCAGCCCAAGCACGCCCGGCCGACCTCAAGCGCACGGTGCGCCGCCTGCTCTCCTACATGGGGCATGCCAAGTTCTCGTTGCTCGCGGTGGGCGTGCTCGCCTCCGTCGCCGCCATCGCGAGCCTCGCCGGCACCTACATGGTGCGCCCCATCGTTAACGGTTTGGCCACGGGCGGGGAGGAACTGCTCGCCAAGCAGGTCATCCTGACGGC
>CABUWD010000182.1 GCA_902495155.1 uncultured Collinsella sp. | reverse complement strand
CGTCGACGACATGCCGGGGGCGGACCGGGACGGGTTCAACGGCAGGCCCCGCCGACCGATTGCAAGCGGTCGGCGGGGCCATTGTGGCTCTTGACAGCGGATTGGGTCATATGAGCGAAAGCCCGCCAGAGCGAGCAAGGTGCCTTGAAACGAGGCGGCATTGACCTTTTGGTCATGCCGCCGAAGTTGAAAGGCAGATTGCCGCTCTGGCGGGCTTGCAGCGTCAACTGGTTACGCGGGTTGGTAAACCCGCGTAACCCCCTAGTACATCTTTGCGCCGGCGGGGATGGAAGCGTCGAGCTGAATCAGGTTGAGGCGCTCCTCGCCTTCCTCCTCGTGGATGGCGCTGATCAGCATACCGCAGCTGGGAATACCCATCATCTTGCGCGGAGGCAGATTGGTGATGGCGAGCAAGGTCTTGCCGACCAGGTCCTCGGGCTCATAGTAGCCATGGATGCCGGAGAGGATGGTGCGGTCGGTGCCGGTGCCGTCGTCGAGCGTAAAGTTCAGCAGCTTCTTGGACTTCTTGACGGCCTCGCATGCCTTGACCTTCACAGCGCGGAAATCGCTCTTGGAGAAGGTATCAAAGTCGACGAATTCCTCGAACAGCGGCTCAACGGCGATCTTGGAGTAATCGAGCGTGGGCTTGAGCGGCTTAACGAACGGGCTTGCGGCGTTGCCGGCCTCGGCAGCCTTGGCAGCGGCGGCACCGGACTGGAAACCCTTCTCGGGCTTCATGTGCGGGAACAGCAGGACGTCGCGGATAGAAGCCTGGTTGGTGAGCAGCATGACCACGCGATCGATACCGATGCCGATGCCGCCCGCGGGAGGCATACCGTACTCGAGGGCGCGCACGTAGTCCTCGTCGTACTCCATAGCCTCGTCGTCGCCGCCGGCCTTCTCAGCCATCTGGGCAGCAAAGCGCTCGGCCTGGTCGACCGGGTCGTTGAGCTCGGAGAATGCGTTGGCGTACTCGTGGCCGGCGATGACCAGCTCAAAGCGGTGCGTCAGGCGCGGATCGTCCTCAAAACGCTTGGCAAGCGGGCTGACCTCGATGGGGTAATCGCACACGAAGGTCGGGTTGACGATGGTGTCCTCGCCCAGCTCATCGTAAATCTCGGCGATGATCTTGCCAGCAGTCCACTCGGGCTTAATCTCCAGGCCCTTCTCGCGTGCGGCGGCGGCAAGCTCCTCGACCGGCGTGTCGATGGTGACCTGCTTGCCGAGCACGTCCGAGACGATGTCGGTCATGGGACGGCTTGCCCACTCACCGGAAAGATCGATGGTCTGACCCTGGTACTCAATGACCTCGGGGTTGCCGATGGCCTTGTTGGCAGCCTTGATGACGCCCTGGGCGAGTGCCTTCATGCCCTCGAGATCGGAGAAGGCACGATAGGCCTCCATCGTGGTGAACTCGGGGTTGTGGGTGAGGTCCATACCCTCGTTGCGGAAGATGCGGCCAATCTCGAAGACACGCTCAAAGCCACCGACGATGCAGCGCTTGAGGTGCAGCTCGGTAGCAATGCGCAGGTAGCACTCTTGATCGAGCGCGTTGAAGTGCGTGATGAACGGCTTAGCCGTAGCGCCACCCTGGATAGTCTGCAGAATGGGGGTCTCGACCTCCATGTAGCCGTCGGACTCCATAAAGCGGCGGAAGGTGGAGAGAATCTGCGAGCGCTTGCGGAAGGTCTCGCGAACATCGTCGTTGGCAATCAGGTCGACATAGCGCTGACGATAGCGGGTCTCCTTGTCGGAGAGGCCATGGAACTTCTCGGGCAGCGGGCGAACGGCCTTGGAGAGCAGCGTCGCGCTCTTGGGGGCGACGGAAAGCTGGCCACGCTTGGTGCGCACGACCACGCCGGTCACGCCCAGGATATCGCCCAAGTCGAGGGCCTTAAGCGTGCTCCAGGCCGCCTCGTCCATGTCGTTAATACGGCAGAACAGCTGAATCTCGGCGGTAGCGTCGCGCACGACGATAAACATGATCTTGCCCTGACCGCGCTTGGCGACCACGCGGCCGCCGATCTTCACGACGTCCTCAGTATCCTCGCCATCGGCAAGATCGGCATATTTGGCCTCAATGTCAACGACATAGTCCTCGATCTCGGAGTGCTCGGGATAGGGGTTCTGGCCCGCCTCGAACAGGGCGGCGCGCTTTGCCAGACGCGTGGCGCGCTCGTCGTTGAGCGTCGAGGCCTGATCGGCGACGTTCTGGTTCTCTGCCATAAGTTAGCTCCTCAAACTAAAACGCTCCCCAGGATTCGGTCCCAGGGAGCGAAAACATACCTTTACGCGGGACCGTGGTCTAGCGTGCGATCTTGGCGATGGTGTAGACGCGGGTCTTGCCAGAAGGCGTAACGACCTCAACGGAGTCGCCCTCGCCGTGACCGATGATGGCGTGACCGACCGGAGACTCGTTAGAGATCTTGTGCTCGAGCGAGTTGGTCTCGGTGGTACCGACGAGTGTGACTTCCATGACCTCACCGTTGGGATCGATCAGAGAAACGGTGGAACCGATGGAGACGGTCAGATCACCCGTGGTGGCAGCAACCTGAGCGTTGGCGAGGATGGCCTGAATCTCGGCAATGCGAGCAGCATTCTGGGCCTGCTTGTCCTTGGCGGCATCGTACTCGGAGTTCTCCGAAAGGTCGCCGAACGCGCGGGCTTCCTTGATGTCCTCGACGATCTCCTTGGCGTAATCGCCCTCACGCCAAGCGAGCTCCTCGACGAGCTTCTGGCGGCCCTCAGCGGTCAGTACGATCTGGCTTGCGTCCATACGGATATCTCCCCAACTATGATGTAACGATCAACTGTCAACAAAACGAAAAAGACCGGCTAGCCTGCGGGCAAGCCGGTCAGGTGCTCACCCCAAAGGGATGGGACTACTCTGCGTCCGCGTCGCTGTCCTCTGCCTGCTT
>CABUWD010000181.1 GCA_902495155.1 uncultured Collinsella sp. | reverse complement strand
CGCGAGTTCCGCACGAGCCGAAGGCCACATAATGTGGCCTTCGTGCGAGCAGGACTGCCCGAGCAGGAAACCTTATGCCCCGCCCCTCCGGAGCCACCCGGGAGCCACCGCTAAGCTATCCCCCGGCATTCAGAAAATCTAAGTGCCAAAAAATAAGATTTTTTGACTCTGTGTTGTATAACCCGCCATTCGTGGGTACCATTCAACGCGTACGCAAACAAAAAAGGGTTAATTCGCGTGGCACAACCACGCGGCCCAAAAAGGAGGAGACAAGCATGTCGTCTTTGAAGCCGCTTGCAGATCGTGTTCTGGTCAAGCCCGACGAGGCCGAGCAGAAGACCGCTTCTGGTCTGTATATCGCCAGCAACGCTCAGGAGAAGCCGCAGCGCGGCACCATCGTTGCCGTTGGCGCCGGCAAGGTCAACGACAAGGGTGAGCGCATCCCCATGGACGTCAAAGTTGGCGACGTTGTCATCTACGGTAAGTTCGGTGGCAACGAGGTCAAGGTCGACGGCGAGAAGTATCTGCTGATGCGCGCCGACGACATCTACGCTGTCGTCGAGGCCTAGTCTCGTCAGAATCTCTGATTCGTCTTTGAACGCGTCCGCCGTATAAGACTCGGAAACGGCGACGCGAGTCACATTTCTTTTGGAGGATTACCTACCATGGCAAAGAACATTACGTTCAACACCGATGCCCGCGCCAAGCTCGCAAAGGGCGTCAACACTCTGGCCGACGCCGTTACCGTCACCATGGGCCCCAAGGGCCGTTACGTCGCTCTGCAGCGCACGTTCGGTGCCCCGACCATCACCAACGACGGCGTTTCCGTCGCTAAGGAGATTGAGCTCGAGGACAACATCGAGAACATGGGCGCTCAGTTGGTGAAGGAGGTCGCCACCAAGACCAACGACACCGTGGGTGACGGCACCACCACCGCGACCCTGCTCGCTCAGGCTATCGTCAACGACGGTCTGCGCAACGTCGCTGCCGGCGCCAACCCGCTGGCCATCCGTCGCGGCATCGACAAGGCTGTAAACGCCGCCGTCGCTGAGATGAAGAAGCAGGCCAAGCCGGTCGAGACCAAGGAGCAGATCGCTTCCGTCGGCACCATTTCCGCTGGTGACCCCGAGGTTGGCGAGAAGATCGCCGAGGCCATGGAGGTCGTGGGCAAGGACGGCGTCATCACCGTCGAGGATTCCCAGACGTTCGACATTACCATCGACACCGTCGAGGGCATGCAGTTCGACAAGGGCTATGTCTCCGCTTACTTCGTCACGGACAACGACCGCATGGAGGCCGTGATGAAGGATCCGTACATCCTCATCACCGACCAGAAGATCTCCAGCGTTCAGGACATCATGCCTGTTCTCGAGGCTGTCCAGCGCGCCGGCCGTGGCCTGCTCATCATCGCTGAGGATATCGACGGCGAGGCTCTGCCGACCCTGGTCCTCAACAAGATCCGTGGCGCTCTCAACGTCTGCGCCGTCAAGGCCCCGGGCTACGGCGATCGCCGCAAGCGCATCCTCGAGGACATTGCCGTCCTCACCGGTGGCCAGGCCGCTCTGGACGAGCTGGGCGTGAAGGTCGCTGACATCACCGCCGATATGCTCGGTACCGCTAAGTCCGTCACCATCTCCAAGGACAACACCGTCGTTGTCGGCGGCGCTGGCTCCAAGGAGGCCATCGACGCCCGCATCGCTCAGATCAAGGGCGAAATGGAGAACACCACCTCTGACTTCGATCGCGAGAAGCTCCAGGAGCGCCTGGCCAAGCTCTCCGGTGGCGTTGCCGTCATCAAGGTCGGCGCTGCTACCGAGTCCGAGCTCAAGGAGATCAAGCATCGCGTCGAGGACGCCCTGCAGGCTACCCGCGCTGCTGTCGAGGAGGGCATTGTCGCCGGTGGCGGCGTCGCCTTCATGGACGCTGCTCCTGCGCTCGATGCTGTCGAGATCGACGACCCCGAGGAGAAGATCGGCGTCGATATCGTCAAGAAGGCTCTGACTGCTCCGGTCGCTACCATCGCCAAGAACGCTGGTTTTGAGGGCGCTGTCGTGGTCGACAAGGTTGCCGAGCTGCCCGCCGGCCAGGGTCTCAACTCTGCCAACGGCGAGTGGGGCGACATGATCGAGATGGGCGTCCTCGACCCCGTCAAGGTCAGCCGCGTCACCCTGCAGAACGCTGCTTCTGTCGCCAGCCTGATCCTCATCACCGAGGCTACCGTCTCCGATGTCCCCAAGAACACTCAGCTTGAGGACGCAATCGCTGCTGCTACCGCTGGTCAGCAGGGCGGCGGTATGTACTAAGGCCGACAAGGTCTAGAACTCCCACCGGGAATCCGGGGGCGGGACGGGGACTTCTCTCCGGAACGTCCTCGGACATGCAAAGAGGCTCCGCATCGCGCTTCGCGCTGCGGAGCCTCTTTGCGTCCTGCGGAATATTCCGGAGAGAAGTCCCCGTCCCGCCCCCGGATTCCCTGCGTTTACGGCCTTGAGGTCGGCGGGCGTAGAAGGACGTGGTCGATAGGAGTACGTGTCCCTTCGCTGTTTCGCGCTTTGCGCGAAAGGCGCGCTACTTTGGGATGGGTGGGGAACGTGGTTGCTTTGGCAACTGATCCCCGCCACAAATTACCCTTGGCATACTTGCGCGAGAACCTGCTCGTGCTACACTTGCAATTGCTGTTTCAGGGCGGGGTGGAATTCCCCACTGGCGGTAAATCGGGCGGTGTCAAAGGGACGCCGTGGCGCAGGCGAGGTGTCTGCGACCGAGCCGATGAGTCCGCGACCCGTGCGTGTGTTGGTTCGCATGCCGGCTGAACTGGTGAGATCCCAGTACCAACGGTTAGAGTCCGGATGAAAGAGGCAGGTGATCTTATGTCTGAACAGTCGCAGCATATCCATTTTGAGAACACGAATAGGTGGAGCACCAAACAGCTCGTTACCATGGCG
>CABUWD010000180.1 GCA_902495155.1 uncultured Collinsella sp. | reverse complement strand
GCTCTCCGTGCGAGCAGGACTGCCCGAGCAGGCAACCATATGCCTCTCGGGCTGTCCCGGACCAAGCCGCAGCTACGACAGCGCAATACCGCCAAGCCAGCCCCAACGCACGCCAGACCCAGTGCCATAGAAGCTAATAAACGAATCGAGCGACTTAGACGTAATGGCACCCTCGTTGCTCATAACGATGCCGCCGCCAACGTAGATACCCACATGACCGTAGATAAGGCCCGGAGCACCCGTGCCGCTGTGCGAGGAATCGGCCACGATCATGCCCACCTGCAGCGCCGAGCGGTCGGAGCTATAGCACCATGCGTTAAACATATCGCATGCGTTACCGCCAAAGTAGCCAACGCCGGCGTTACGGAAGACATTGGTAACCCACGCCGCGCACCAGTTCTGACCCGGCGAAGGCGTGGAGTAGCACGCGTTGACGACAGCCTGCTGCTTGCCCGAGCCGGCATTCTGCTGCGGAGTTCCGGGCGCGTACGATCCACCACCCGAGCTCGAACCACCCGAGTAGGAATTGTTCTTGTTCGCGGCAGCCGCGGCAGCGGCAGCCTTCCTAGCGGCCTCCTCAGCCTGGGCAGCAGCGAGGATCTCGGAATCGCGCTGAGCCATGAGCTCCTTGACGTCGTCGGAAAGACCGTTCAGCACGGTCTGGACTTCTTGCTGCTTGGCCTGCATGTCCTGCATCTGGGCAGTCTGCTGGTCCTTGAGCTTCTCTAAGTCGGCCTTCTGCGACTCGAGCTCGGTCTTTTGCGCATCGAGCTCTTCCTGGATGGTCTGAATGTCCTCGATGGCGTCGCGGTCGCTCTTGTTGATCTTCTCAACGTAATGCGCGTTGGCGACGAGTTCCTCAAACGAGCCAGAGGCCAGCAGCAGCGACAGGATGTTCGTGCCGCCGGACTTGTAGCTGGCGGCCACGCGATCGGAAAGGTCGTTGCGCTTCTTCTTGAGCTCGGCCTTCTTTTCATCGATCTGGGCCTGCGTGTCGTCAATCTTGCCCTGGACATTCTCGATGTCGTTGAGGGTCTGGGCATTCTTGTTGGCCAGCGCCGCATACTCATTTGCGATGCTGTCGAGCTGGGCCTGAACCTCGTCGAGCTGGGCCTGGGCGGCATTCAGTTTATCGGTGGTTTCTTTGGAAGCCTCCGCCGCATGGGCGCGAGCGGGCAGGCCAAAAAGAACTGCCGCAGAAGCGGCGCCGAACAGGGCCTTGAGGGCAGTGCGACGCGAGAGCTCCTGGGAAAGGATGGAATCGCTGTTTGGTGACATATGTACTCCGTTACATGCTTATTTATATGTCGCTCAACTCATACATATTAGCGTACATATGGCGCGTCCCAACGATTTCCACGAACGGCAGGAAACTGCAAGGTCGGCGGCTCGTAAGCAAATGTCAAAGATCAGGTTATGCGTACGCAAGCTCTTCTGATGAGTACGTTAGCACAATCCTCTGCTTTTCCTACAGCGCACGATTTGGGCGTCCCTGCCTGCGCTATACTCCCCTCAAGAAGTGTTCCTGATTCGATAGGAGACTACATGTCCAAAGCACTCGACCCCAAAGACACCTGCGTCCTCGTTACCGGTGGCGCCGGCTTTATCGGCTCGCACACCGTCGTTCAGCTGCTCGAGGGTGGCTACCAGGTCGTCATCGTCGATGATCTCTCCAACTCCAGCGCCGTCGCCGTCGACCGCGTCAAGACCATCGTGGGCGACGAGGCCGCCAAGAACCTCACCTTCTACGAGGCCAACGTGCTCGACCGCGATGCGATGAACAAAATCTTCGATACCCATCAGATTGACCGCGTCATCCATTTTGCCGGCTTTAAGGCCGTCGGCGAGTCGGTGAGCAAGCCCGTCGAGTACTACCACAACAACATCGAGAACACCCTGGTGCTGATCGACGTCATGCGCAACCATGGCTGCAAGTCCATCATCTTCTCGAGCTCCTCGACCGTCTACGGCGACCCGGACAACCCGCCCGTCACCGAGGAGGATCCTAAGAAGCCCGCGACCAACCCCTATGGTTGGACCAAGTGGATGATCGAGCAGATCCTTATGGACGTCCACACCGCCGACCCCGAGTGGGACGTCGTGCTGCTCCGTTACTTCAACCCCATCGGCGCTCATCCGTCGGGCCTGATCGGCGAGGACCCCAAGGGCATCCCCAACAATCTGGTGCCCTATGTCGCCCAGGTTGCCGTGGGCAAGCTCGAGGCCGTTCAGGTCTTTGGCAACGACTACCCCACCCCCGACGGCACCGGCGTGCGCGACTACATCCACGTGTGCGATCTGGCCTCTGGTCACGTTGCCGCCCTTAATTGGATGAACGGCAAGACCGGCGTCGAGATCTTTAACCTGGGCACCGGCACCGGCACCTCGGTACTCGAGGTCGTTGCCGCCTTCTCCAAGGCTTGTGGCAAGGAACTGCCCTACGTGATCCGCGAGCGCCGCGCCGGCGACATCGCTGCCAACTGGTGCGATGCCTCCAAGGCCGAGCGCATGATGGGCTGGAAGGCCCAGTACGACATCGCGGATATGTGCCGCGATAGCTGGAACTGGCAGAGCCACAACCCCAACGGCTTTGCCGACGCCGAGTAGCAAAAACCTACATACCGCTCTTGCCCCGATCTCACGTTGTGAGGTCGGGGCTTTTTCATGGCATATAACCATTCGCCGAAAATCGACCAACTTTTTTATCTTGCCTGTACATGTTTAAACAACATGTTTTACAATAGGCGTATCGAATCAGAACATCGGAGGCGGACTGCACACCCATCGGCAGGCCGACCCCACAACAAGAAGGTTGGTGAGCGCATTCATGGAGCGTGCAAGCGGCGTCCTCATGCCCGTCTCATCTCTGCCCGGACCATACGGAATCGGCGGCTTTGGTTGGAATGCCTACGACTTCGTCGATTTTCTCGCCTCGTGCAAACAACATTACTGGCAGATTCTGCCCCTTACGACGACCAGCTATGGCGATTCGCCCTATCAGTCGTTCTCGGCCCG
>CABUWD010000179.1 GCA_902495155.1 uncultured Collinsella sp. | reverse complement strand
TAGTCGTACGGCTCTTCTTCGACCGGCGTCGCTACTGCCGGCGTCGCGCCCGATGCCCAAGCGCCGCGACCGGCATCGCGAGAACTCGACGCCCGACTGCCCGTCCCGCCGGACCGCTCAGCCTGCGCCCGCTGACGCTCATAGTTCTGCTCACGGCGACGCTCCGCATCCTCGCGCTTGGCGACATCGCGAAACACGCGGCCCGAGCTCGCACGCACTGTTTCCAGATCCATACCCAGCAGATCGGCAATCTGGATAAAGTACGTGTCGATCATATAGCTATCGCGCAGCGGATAGATAAGCGTCAGCGCATCTTCCAGCGCCTTGGCGCGACCGCCCGGCGTGGTGATGTCGCTCGACTCCTGCAGCGAACGGTAGACAAAGTCCATGAGGGGCTCGGCAGCGTCGATGCGCGCCTGCAGCTCCTGTCCACCATGCGCCGTGATGAACTCCATGGGATCGTTGCCGTCGGGCAGCACCACGCAGCGCAGGTCCATCGAATCCTGTTCGATAAACTGAATCGCGCGACGGGCGGCCTTCTGGCCCGCGGCGTCTCCGTCAAACATATACACGATGCGCTTGGCAAAGCGGGTGAGCGTCTTGACATGATGCTCCGTGAGCGCGGTGCCCAGCGTAGCGACAACGTTTTTAATCCCCGCCTCCCAACAGGCGATGCAGTCGGTATAGCCCTCTACCACGATGGCGGTATCCTGAGCGACGATAAACTCCTTGGCCCAATTAAAGCCGTAGAGGTTTCGCTTTTTATGAAATACGCTCGTCTCGGCGGTGTTGAGGTACTTAGGTTGGCCGTCTCCCATGATGCGACCGCCAAAGGCGATGTTGTGACCCTGCTCATCAAAGATGGGAAACATCACGCGGTCGTAGAAGCGGTCGGCAAGCTGCCCACGCCCGCGACTCACAGCCACGTTGGCGTCGATCATCTCCTGCGGAGTAAAGCCCGCCTGCGACAGGTGCGATACCAGCGCGTTGCGACCCGGCGCAAAGCCCAGGCAGTAGCGGCGGCAGACGTCGCCACCCATGCCGCGGCTGGCAAAGTACTCGCGCGGACGGCCGTCCTTACCGCGCATAAGCATCGTGTGGTAGAACTGGGCGGTCTCGGCGCACAAATCGTAGATGCGGGCACGCTTGGTACCGCGCTCGCGGCGATCTCCGGTGTCATGCAGCTCAATACCCGCGCGATCGGCCAAATAACGGATTGACTCGGGAAAGCTCAGGTTCTCGCGCTTCATGATATAGGTGAAGACGTCGCCACCCTCGCCGCAACCAAAGCAGTGCCACACCTGCGTGGCGGGAATAATGTGGAAGGACGGCGTCTTTTCGCCATGAAAGGGACAGCAACCCCAAAACTCATGGCCGCGAGGCTTGAGCTCAACCGTTTCCTGCACGATGGCGACTAAGTCGGACGCAGCGCGTACCTGGTCTTTTTCCTCATCGCTAATCACGGATGCTCACCCCCTGCTCACCCAAGTTGTGACGAATGTCCTTGATATTACCCTCGACGGTCGCGATCAACTCATCCAGCGAATCGAACAGACGCGAGGGACGCAGCCAACGCGTAAACGCCAGCGAAACAGAAGAGCCGTAAAGGTCGCCCGAATAACCAATTAAATTAGCCTCGAGATGCGCAGATGCTGCATCGTCAGCATACGTTGGCGGCAGGCCGACGTTCACGGCAGAGGGCCACACGGTATCATCGACCAGCACCAGGCCCTCATACACGCCGTCCGCAGGCACCTGAATACCATCGGAAACTTGTAGGTTTGCCGTGGGAAAGCCCATGCCAGAACCCTCGTGACGGCCGCGAATAACACCGCCGCGCACCATATACGGACGGCCGAGTAACTCAGCAGCAAGCTCCACATGGCCCTGTCCCAGCTCATGGCGAATGCGGGTGGCGCAAATGGCCTCACCGCCCTCGCAAAGCAGGTCGTGACCATACACGTCAACGCCGTGCTCGGAACCCCAGGCGCGCATCTCGGCAACACCAGAAGCTCCGCCACGACCCAGCCTAAAGTCACTACCAACGCGAATCGAGCGAATTTCAACCACGCGCGACAGCAGCGCAAGAAAACCAACATGGTCGAGTGCCGCAACCTCAGGCGTAAAGGGAACGGCCACCACCGCATCGACCCCGGTTTGAGCCAGGGCATGCAGACGGTCGGCCGTCGTCATCAATTTTTGAGCGGGCGAAGGGCTCACCACAACGTCCGGGTCGGGATCGAAGGTAACCACGACCGCCTTGCAGCCATGGGCACGGGCGTCACGGACAAGCGCTTCGATGAGTTCCTGGTGTCCACGGTGAACGCCGTCGAACACGCCGATGGCGATGGAGGCGGCACCCAAGTGCTCGCACTCATCAAACGTATCGGCAGTAACAATACGAGCCTCGTCCGACTCGCCCGCGAAAAAGACACGCGCGAGCTCGCGAGCGGACAACATCATCGAACACCGCCGATTGCCTGCGGAAACACGTGCTCCATGACAAAGCGGCCGCCCTCAATGCGGGCGAGCGCCTTGAGTCCCCCATCGAGCACCAACGCAAACGGCGCCTTCGAGACATCGAAATCGGCAAGCGCACGCTCAACGGGAATGCGTCGGCCGCAGAGCAGGTCGTCGGCAAGATTGCCCGGCAAGTCAACACGTGTGGCGCCCAGGGCCGCAATGGGATCCAGGGCAAAGCCAGCCGCGGACTCGGGAGAAAGCTCCTCGACCGCATGACAAGCGCCAATGGAAACAACACCGGAAGCCGTGCGGCGCAGCGCGGAAATATGCGCGGCGCTATCGCAAGCGTGGCCCAGGTCGCGAGCGAGCGCACGGATATAGGTGCCCTTGCTCACCGAGAACGCCACGGTCCACACACACGTATCACCTTCGCCGCCCACGGCGATCAGGTCGGCGGCATAGACCTCGACGGGGCGCGGAGGTAGGTCCACCGCATTGCCCTCGCGAGCAGACTTGTAGGCGCGAACGCCATTGACCGAGATAGCAGAAAACGCCGGCGGCACCTGCATCTGCGGGCCC
>CABUWD010000178.1 GCA_902495155.1 uncultured Collinsella sp. | reverse complement strand
TGGTCATCGTCGCCTACGACCATGAGGTTTTGGTACTTGGCGGCCAGCAGGTTGGCGATCTCGTACTGGACGTGGTTGGTGTCCTGATACTCGTCGACGCTAATGTAGCGGAAGCGCTCTTGGTACTTATCGAGCACCTCGGGACGGGTGCGCAGCAGCTCGAGCGCGCGCACGAGCAGGTCGTCAAAGTCCATCGCATTGGCGGCGCGCAGGCGGCGCTCCAGCTCTAGGTAGACCTGCGCGGCCTTTTTGTCGTTGGGGCTATCGGCGCTCTTGAGCATGTCCTCGGGGCCGATCATGGCGTTTTTGGCCGAGCTAATCTTGCTGCGGATCATGTTGATGGGGAACTGCTTTTGCTCGATGCCGAGCGCCTGCATAATGTCGCGCACCATGCGCTTTGAGTCATCGTCATCGTAGATGGTGAACTGACCGGTGTATCCCAGCAGGTCGGCGTCCTCGCGCAGCATACGCACGCACATGGCATGGAAGGTGCATACCCACATGCCACGGGTGCCGCTGGGAATGAGTGCCGCCAGACGCTCACGCATCTCGGCCGCGGCCTTGTTGGTAAACGTGATGGCAAGGATCTGCCAGGGCTTAACGCCCAGGTCGCCGAGCATATGTGCGATACGGAAGGTCAAGACGCGGGTCTTGCCCGAGCCGGCGCCGGCAAGGACCAGCAGCGGGCCCTCGGTGGTCAGGACCGCCTCGCGCTGAGCGGGATTAAGGCTGTCGATGTCGACGAGCGGCTTGGCGGGCTTGGGCGCCGGCGCGGGAGCGTCGTAGATGTCGAGCGGAACGAGCTCGGGCTCCGGCGCAGCAGGGGCGGTGTATGCATCGAGCGGCACGGGTTCCGGCGCGGGCGGCACAGGTACCGCGACATTCTTTTCCCAAGGCAAGGGCTGGGTCATGGGCGACTCCTCATCTGACGGACGGCGCGCCTGCGGGCAGCGCCATAGTTTGAGCCGTACCAGTATACCGAGCCGCGCGGACACCGACGCAAATCACACCACGACTCCGTGCGTCACCGTCAGGCTCGCCCCAGCGGATTTGGTGCAATGGGGTCAGGTTAGTCTGCACCAATCTATTGACAATCACGAAACCGCCGATGTCATGGCAGCAGCAGCGAGCGACGGTCAGGGCGAACAAATTGGCATGAAAAGGGGGCGGCATAGACCTTTTGGTCATGCCACCCCCTTTGAATGACAAGTTGTCGCCCTGGCCGCCGCGCAGTGTCGACTAAGTTAGAGGCCGAGCATCGGCTCCAGAACGAAGAAGTATGCGAGCACTACGATGCCCAGGATGATGCGGTAGACACCGAAGCACTTGAAGTCGTGACGGCGGACGAAGCCCATGAGCCACTTGATGGCGATGAGCGAAACCACAAAGGCCACAACGCAGCCCACGCCCAGGATAGCGACCTCGTTGGCACCGAACGTGCCGCCCTTGATGAAGTACTTGACCAGCTTGAGCGCACTCGCGCCAAACATGACCGGGATGGCCAGGAAGAACGTAAACTTGGACGCCACCGAACGCGTGCAGCCCAAAAGCAGGCCGCCGATGATGGTAGAACCGGAGCGAGACGTACCAGGCACCAGCGAAAGCACCTGGAAGCAGCCGATACCCAGCGCAGTCTTCCAGCTCAGGTCCTCGAGCGTGGCGATGGAGCCAAAGTCCAGATTCTCGTCATCGTCCTCATCCTCAGCGGTAGCCGCGGCGGGTGCCGCAAAGTGCGCACCGGCGGGACGTCCACCCGACACCACAGCACGCGAACCAAACGAACCGGCAACAGCCATTTCCTCGCGCTTGCTCGCGCGCCAGTTCTCGATCACGATAAACAGCACACCGTACACAATGAGCGCCAGCGCCACGACGGGAGCATTGTAGAAATGCTCCTCCATCCAGTCGTTGAGCGGCAGGCCGATTGCCGCGGCGGGAATGCAGCCAAGCACAATCTTGCCCCACAGCACCCAGGTGTCGCGGCGGCCCTCCTTGCCCTTGCTGGGCGAGAACGGATTGAGCTCATGGAAGAACAGCACGCAGACGGCCAGAATGGCGCCGAGCTGAATCACGACCAGGAACATGTTCCAGAACGTCTCGCTCACGTTCATCTTGACGAACTCGTCCACCAAGATCATGTGACCGGTCGACGAAACAGGCAGCCATTCGGTGATGCCCTCGACCAGGCCCATGAAGGCAGATTTTAGAAGCTCGATGATATCCAAAGGGACCCCCTCGTTAGACACCCGCCGATATTGTTCTGCGGACGGTGCGGGCGATGTCCCATTATCAACCGTTCGGGCGCGTCTGCGCCTACCCTTACCAAAAAACTCGTCCGTTCACAGAATTGCGAGCGGTCAAACCGAAATCCTTGGGTATAACTGCAACAAGATAAAGTGTTCGGCGGCCAACGCGCCCGCGCCCGCCCGAGGCACGAGCCCCGCGCCCGTGCGATAGACCAAGGAGGAAACCATGAACGAGGGCTACACCAAGGTATTTGTTTCACTCGATGGTACTGAGCAGCAGGATTTTGTGCTCGCACGCGCCATCAAGGTCGCCGCGAACAACGGCGCCAAGCTAATCATCGGCCACGTTATCGATTCCACGGCGCTCGAGAGCGCCGGTTCCTATCCGGTCGATCTGGTCAACGGCCTAGAGGAGGCATTTAAGAACTCCATCGCCAAGCAGCTCGAAGAGGCCAAGGCCAATCCCGATATTCCCGAGGTCGAGGTTATGATTCGCGCCGGCCGTATTCGCGAGACGCTCAAGGACGAGATGCTCGACGTGGTTAAGCCCGACCTGGTGCTCTGCGGCGCACGCGGCCTGTCCTCGATCAAGTATGCGCTGCTGGGTTCGATTTCGACGTTCCTGCTGCGCAATACGGACTGCGACATTCTGGTCGTGAAGTAGGTTCCTTCCCGCCGGCGCAAGGCCTGCGGGGTTATCACGCCGACGTCCTCGCCGCTTCGCGGCTGCGGGATGTCGGCTTTGATAACCCCTCCCGGCCTTGCGCCTTCGTCACCGTACTTCAGCGAGTTGTCTGATTGAAAAATAGCGTGCCGCCCCGTTT
>CABUWD010000177.1 GCA_902495155.1 uncultured Collinsella sp. | reverse complement strand
GTCGGCATCATCCAGACGGCGCGCGCCTCGGGCATGGAGCAGTTCCCGCTGCCCTACGTGCTCACCAACTGCCACAACTCGCTGTGCGCCGTGGGCGGCACCATCAACGAGGACGACCACGTCTTTGGCCTTTCCGCGGCCAAGAAGTACGGCGGCATCTTCGTTCCGCCGCACATCGCCGTCATCCACTCCTTTATGCGTGAGAACTTCGCCGGCTGCGGCAAGATGATCCTGGGTTCCGACTCGCACACCCGCTACGGCGCTCTGGGCACCATGGCCGTGGGCGAGGGCGGCGGCGAGCTGGCAAAGCAGCTGCTGCGCGACACCTACGACGTTGCCTATCCCGGCGTCGTTGCCATCTACCTCACGGGCGCCCCGCGCCCCGGCGTTGGCCCGCACGACGTGGCGCTCGCCATCATCCGTGCCGTCTTTGCCAAGGGTTACGTTAAGAATAAGGTCATGGAGTTCGTGGGCCCGGGCATCGCGAACATGACGACCGATTACCGCAACGGCGTCGACGTCATGACCACCGAGACCACCTGCCTGTCGAGCATCTGGGCCACCGACGAGGACACGCACGCGTTTTTGACCATGCACGGTCGCGGCGAGGACTACCGCGAGCTCAAGCCCGCCGATGTTGCCTACTACGACGGCTGCGTCGAAGTCGATCTGTCGAGTATCAAGCCCATGATCGCGTTGCCGTTCCATCCTTCTAACGGCTTTGAGATCGACGAGCTCAACGAGAACCTCGAGGACATCCTGCATGAGGTGGAGCTCGAGGCCGCCAAGATCGGCGAGGGCAAGACGCACTTTAGCCTGCTCGACAAGATCGTCGACGGCAAGCTGCACGTGCAGCAGGGCGTTATCGCCGGCTGCTCGGGCGGCAACTACGACTCCGTGGTCCAGGCTGCCCGCGTGCTCAAGGGCGCCAACACCGGCTGCGGCGAGTTCTCGCTGTCGGTCTATCCCACGAGCCAGCCCGTGGCACTCGAGCTTACACGCCGCGGCTATATCTACGACCTTATGGAGGCTGGCGCGATCGTGCGCACGGCGTTCTGCGGCCCGTGTTTCGGTGCCGGCGACACGCCCGCTAACAACGGCCTGTCCATCCGCCACACCACGCGCAACTTCCCCAACCGTGAGGGTTCCAAGCCGGGCAATGGCCAGCTGAGTGCGGTGGCCCTGATGGACGCCCGCTCCATTGCGGCGACGGCTGCCAACGGCGGCGTCCTGACGCCGGCGACCGACCTGCCCGAGGAGACCTGGGACGAGGCCTGCGAGTACACCTTTGACGACGCGCCGTACAAGAAGCGCGTGTACTGGGGCTTTGGCAAGGCTGAGCCGGCCGACGAGCTGGTCGAAGGCCCCAACATCAAGCCGTGGCCCGCGATGGAGCCTCTCGGCGACGATATCCTGCTCAAGGTGTGCTCCAAGATCATGGACCCGGTCACTACGACTGACGAGCTCATTCCCTCGGGCGAGACGAGCTCCTTCCGCTCCAACCCGCTGGGTCTGGCCGAGTTTACGCTCAGCCGTCGCGACCCTGCCTACGTGGGCCGCTCCAAGGAGGTCGACGCGGTGGAAAAGCGCCGCGTTGCCGGCGAGGCGGCAGGCGACCTGACGGCACTCGATGCCGAGCTTGCCGGCGTGTTTGAGGCACTGACCGGCGCGGGCGTTGCGGCCGATTCCAAGGCGACCGAGTACGGCTCCATGCTCTATGCCAAGAAGCCCGGTGACGGCTCTGCCCGCGAGCAGGCCGCGAGCTGCCAGCGCGTAATTGGCGGCCTGGCCAACATCGTCCACGAGTACGCCACCAAGCGCTATCGCTCCAACGTGATGAACTGGGGCATGGTGCCCTTCCAGATGGAGGCCGAGCCCAACTTTGAGGTGGGCGACTACGTCTTTGTGCCGGGTATCCGTACCACGCTCGACGGCGACCTGCAGAACATCGCCGCGTACGTAGTGCGCGCCGATGGTGCGGTCGAGCAGATTGAGCTCTATATTGCCGATATGACGGCAGAGGAGCGTGCCATCGTCAAGGCCGGCTGCCTGATCAACTACAACAAGTTCAAGGCCGCTGCCGAGTAACGCACATACTTGTCCGCCCCGGTTATACCTTTCCCTGCCGCTCACGCGCTTCGCGAGGGTCGCGTCAGAGAAAGGTATAACCGGGGCTACTTGTTAAGTGCTGCTCGTTGGGTCTTGAGGGCGCTAAAATCGAGGTTGCAACTCTCCTCTATGGGGGAGTGCGCCTTTGTTCATATGCTATCTAGAATTGACAGTATGAAGTTGGCGCTTTAAAGTGAGCTCAAAACACTCTCGTTTGTGGAGTTGAAGATGAAGCGTTGCACTTCTGTTTTGTTGCTGTTGGTGGCTTGCGTCGTCGCTGCTGCGGGCGTGGTCCTATTTGGCTCGCTTATCTTCTATGGGCCGAGTGGGGTTGAGCAGACGGTTGAGATGGCGTCCCTTGTTGCATCGATGCCCGGGCAAATGATTTCGGACGTTACAAAGCCCGATGAGATAACGCTCGATATCGAGGAAACGCCGGGCATTCTAAGCATAAGCAACTACCCCATGATTGAACTTGGCTCGTCTCGCTATACCAAGGACGAGAAGTTGTCCCGACAGGCGCTGGACTTGCTAAACGGGCGTTCGTTCAAACGCTGGGACGGTTGGGATGCCTATGAGCGCCGACGTGGTTCTGTGAACGGTGGCTACTATACAACGCTGAAGTTGTATTCATCTGATGGCAAACTGATGCGCACCGTTAACTACAATCCGGAATACGCAAAAGCCGGAGGTGGGGACGGCGTCTATATCCAAGATGGCGGCGTGACCTACATTCTTGAAGGCGACCAGCAGCAGGTGATCGATTTTTTGGATCGTTGCGTGATGGACGCGTACGACCAGACCTGCCTGCCCGACCCGCAGACTGCACGCGATGGTGGATCTGCTCGTACATGGCTATTCGAGGATGAGATGCCCTGGACCGCCGAATCGGGAAGCACGGGCTCGGCAAAAGAGTAGAGAACGCGACCACCACAAAGGTGCCCCTTTGCGGTGGTTTTCAGTCTGTCTCGATCTGTAACATCTGGGCCGTTAAAAGTGG
>CABUWD010000176.1 GCA_902495155.1 uncultured Collinsella sp. | reverse complement strand
GTACCTCCTTTGTCTGGGCGGTCAGAGCGCAAAGCGGCGCAATCGCGATCTTAGTTTTCGATGTCAAACCAATCGCTGACCAAAAACTGACCAGCCCGTCAAGCTCGTGGCAAGGTTTTGGTCAACACGTCAGCAAACTGCATGTTTCGAGGTTTTTCCGCAGCAAAAAAGCCGTCTCCCGAACAGTTGGGAGACGGCTGTCATAGGAAAAATCAATTACAGATGGACATCGGGATCGAGCATTTGAGCACTCACGCGCATGGATGACGCCAGGTTTTGGAACGTTTCCAGACGCAGGCTGTCGATCTGCCCGGCGTCCTCGGCCTCGCGAACGGCGCAACCCGGTTCATGGGTATGCGTGCAATCGCCAAACCGGCACGCGCGCGATGCCTCGACAATCTCGGGGAAGGCGCGCGCCAGACCCCGCTCGTGACCCACGAGCGGTAGGCTGCGCAGGCCCGGGGCGTCGGCGATCACGCCGGCGTCGCCCGGCAGTGCCACCATCACGCGCGCGACGGTAGTGTGACGGCCCTGGTCGTCGCGTTCGCGCACACCGCCAGTCGCCAACGTATCGTGGCCCAGCAGCGCATTGAGCAGCGTCGACTTGCCGGCACCCGACTCGCCCAGAATCATGGCGCAGCTCCCGGCAGGCACGCAGGCACGGACCTCGTCTAGGCCGCGGCCCTCGGCAGAGGACGTCACGATCACGCGCACGTCCGGACCCACCAGGCGGCGCACGCGGTCCAGATCGCGCTCGAGCTCCTCGGCATCGCAGCGGTCAGCTTTGGTGAGCACCACCACCGGCTCGGCATCGCAGTCGAGCGCCAACACCAGCGAGCGCGCCACGCGGTCGAGCAGCACCTCGCCGGCACCGAGCGCCTGCACGATTAGCACGCTATCCACGTTGGAGCAGAGCACCTGACGCTCTCCGCGGGCACGGCCGCGCCAACGCTCAAAGCTCGTACGGCGTGGCAGCACGCATTCAATCACGCCCATATCGTGCCCGGGAGCGCGGCGCACCGCCACACGGTCGCCCACGGCAGGCAGCAGGACCTCGTCCTCGCCGCGCGACTTGGCAAACCCCACGGCATGCTCGGCGCGGAAGGTGTCGTCGGCAGTCGCCACCAGCGGAAACCCGCGATCCAAGCGCACCACGGCACCCAGCCGCATCTGCTCGGGCTCCTCGGCATGTGCGCAGAAATCATCAAAGGCAGTCTGCTGGGCTTCATCGACCGGCAGGTTATCAAACGCCGGAACGTCCTGCAGCGCGTCAAGTCCCGGCACGCTTGCCAGCAGCTCCTCGGCAGACGCGGGGGCCTCGGTCGCAAGCTTCCGACGACGATCGCGCTTAGCCCGCGCCCCCGTCGTCTTTTTCTTCGCTTTAGCCTTAGCCTTGCCCACAAGCGCCTCCCAGCACAAAACCACACAACTGAGCAGGTATTTTAAATCAAAAAGAGCTGGCCGGGCAAAGCCCGACCAGCTCACAAACTTTCCCTCAGCCCTTTTCATCCGCACGGGAGAAAAGCCAGCAAAGCCACCGCAGGGCCCGCCCCGGAAGCCCTTTCTCCCGAACGATCCCGCAGCGCGAAGCGCGAGGACCAGTGAGGGAGAAAGGGCGTGGGGCGGGCCCGGACAGGTACGTTACTCTTTCTCCACAGCGCGCATGATCGCCTTGTAGATCTCCATCAGCGGGATGATCAGGAAGGCCAGGCCCAGCGCGGCAAGAACGCCCTTGAGCTCAAGCGTCACAGGGCCGAAGAACATCTCGGCAAGCGTCGGCTGCACGGTCACGATCACCGTCAGCACCAGTGCCAGCGCGGCGGAAGCCCACAGCCACTTGTTCTGCTTCTTCATGGTGAACAGCGACGCACGACGGCTGCGCATATTGAAGCAGTGGAAAATCTCGACCATGTTGAGCGTGATGAACGCCATCATCACGCCTTCCTCGTCGGCATTGCCGGCGATCATATCGGCGATGTGGATGTAGCCCATGTCAAAGTACACGCCCACAAAGAAGCTCGCCAGCACCAGCACGGTGATGATTAGGCCCTGGACCACGCAGTCCAGACCCATATGTCCGGCAAAGACACCGTCCTTGGCGTTGCGCGGCTTGCGCTTCATGATGTCGCCCTCGGCATCCTCCATGCCCAGCGCGAGCGCGGGGAAGCAATCGGTGACCAGGTTCACCCACAGCAGCTGCACCGGCTGGAAGATGGTAAAGCCGATGAGCGTGGCGATGAATACCGAGAAGACCTCGGCAAGGTTGGCCGAAAGCAGGAACTGGATGACCTTGCGGATGTTGTCGTAGATGCGACGGCCCTCTTCGCAGGCACCGATGATGGTGGCGAAATTGTCGTCGGCAAGCACCATGTCGGCGACGTTCTTGGTGACATCGGTACCGGTGATGCCCATGCCAACGCCGATGTCGGCGCGCTTGATGGACGGGGCGTCGTTGACGCCGTCGCCCGTCATGGCCACGATCTGGTCGCGCGACTTCCAAGCCTCGACGATGCGTGTCTTATGCTCGGGCTGGACGCGGGCATACACGCCGTAGTCCTCGATGTGCGCGTCGAGTTCCTCGTCGCTCATGCGATCGAGGTCGGCACCGGTGATGGCCTGGCTGCGATCGGTGACGATGCCCAGCTGCTTGGCGATGGCCACGGCGGTGTCGATGTGGTCGCCCGTGATCATGACGGTGCGGATACCGGCGTCGTGCGCCTCGCGGATGGCGTCGGCGACCTCGGGGCGAACCGGGTCAATCATGCCAGACAGGCCGCAGAAGACCAGGTCGTGCTCGAGCGCAGCGGGGCTGCAGTCGTCCGGGACCTCGGTGTAGGTGCGACTTGCCAGCGCCAGTACGCGCAGGGCCTCGTCGGCCATGGCCTTGTTGGCGGCCACGAGCTCGGCACGACGCTCCTCGGTCAGCGGAACGACCTTGTCGCCGTCGTAGATATGGGTGCACAGGCCGATCACCACGTCGGGCGCGCCCTTGGTGTACTGCTCATACTCGCCATCCAGGGTCTCGACGACCACGGACATCATCTTGCGGCCCGAGTCGAACGGGGCCTCGCCCACGCGCGGGTGCTCGGCAGTCAGGCCAGTGAGGCCCGCCTTGCCGGCGTCGTTGACGAG
>CABUWD010000175.1 GCA_902495155.1 uncultured Collinsella sp. | reverse complement strand
GGTAAAGGCCAAGCACGAACCCGCCAAGAAGGCCCCGGTCTCCCCCGCCGCCGCGACCGAGGAAAAGGCTCCGACCAAAAAGACGTCTGTCCGCAAGGCAACGGCCACCCGCAAGCGCCGCTAGCCCACAGACGATCCAAAACCTCATCAAACCCTAAGCAAGGGGCGCTCCAACTGGGCGCCCCTTCTCTGTAGGTAGTGGTAAAACGATTTTCTAGGACAACCGTTCGCCGATGGTAAACGGATGTTGTTTATACAGCCTGTGTACAACAGATATACTTACATCCTGTGCGTTAAGCCCATGGCCCGCAGGCCATGATTCTATTGAACTGGACCGTACTTATGAGATTGATACATAACAGCCGTCTGCCGCAGTTTCGCGCTCCGTTTGGCGCTGTGACCACAGGAACTTCCGTTTCGCTCTCGGTGATTTTGGAGGATGCCGACCCCAACCAGGCAACGCTCACCCTGCGCACCTGGGTCGATGAAATCGGTGAGTCTCGGTATCCCAAGACGCACGAAGGCGACGGCATATTTACCGTAGAGCTTGAGTGCACCGAGCCCTGTCTTATCTGGTACAGCTTTATCTGCAATATCGAGGGCCAGCCCGAGGTTCGCCTGGGCGCACCGCAGGGCCGCACCGGCGGCGAGGGCGTAACCTACGACTACGCCGAGGTCCCGTCATTCCAGATTACCGTCTACAAGCACCGCGAAGTTCGACCCGAGTGGTACGAGCGCGGCATGGTCTACCAGATCTTCCCCGATCGCTACGCCCGCGACGAGCACTGGCGCGAACGCACGCTGGCTCAGGTCGAAAAGCCGCGCAACGGAATCCAGCGCCGCATGATCGAGGACTGGAACGAGCCACCCGTATACGAGCGCGCCGAGGACGGCTCCATCAAGACCTGGGACTTTTACGGCGGATCGCTCAAGGGTATCCAAGAAGACCTGCCTCGTATCGCCGAGCTGGGCTTTACAGCCATCTACCTCAACCCCATTTTTGAAGCCGCGAGCAACCATCGCTACGACACCGCCGATTACACCAAGATCGATCCGATTCTGGGCACCGAGCAGGACTTTACCGAGCTGTGCGAGGCGGCCGAGAAGTTGGGCATTTCTATCATTCTCGACGGTGTGTTCAACCACACTGGCGACGATTCGATCTACTTCAACCGCTACGGCAACTACCCCGGCGTGGGCGCGTGGCAGAGCAAGGATTCGCCGTGGCGCGATGCGTTTTATTTCCATGAGGACGGTTCGTACGACTGCTGGTGGGGCGTGGGCAATATGCCCGCCATCAATGAGAGCTCCGAGCTGGTACGCGAGCGGCTCCTGGGCAAGGACGGTGTGATTCGCAAATGGCTGCGCGCTGGCGCCCATGGCTGGCGTCTGGACGTGGCCGACGAGCTTTCCGACGACTTCTTGACCGAGATCAAAAAGGCCGTACTTGCCGAAAAGCCTGACGCTCTGTTGCTCGGCGAAGTCTGGGAAGACGCTTCCAACAAGATTAGCTACGGTCATCTGCGCCGCTACCTGCAGGGCTCCGAGCTTGACTCTGCTATGGATTACCCCTTCCGCGACATGGTCATCGGCTTTTTGATGGGCTACAAGAACGCCTATCAGGCTGCCGAGGATATCGAGACCCTGCGCGAAAACTACCCGCGCGAGGCATTATCCTGCGCGCTCAATCTGCTGTCGAGCCACGACCGCCCGCGCATTATCTCGGTGCTCGGCGGTGGCCCCGACGAGTCGCAGCTGCCCGAGAGCGAGCGCAGCAAATGGCGCCTGGACGAGAACTCCATGGGCCTGGCCAAGAGCCGCTTTTGGCTGGCGACGCTCATGCAGATGACGTTCCCGGGCGTTCCCTCAATCTATTACGGTGACGAGTACGGCTTGGAGGGTCTCACCGATCCGGGCAATCGCCGCACCATGCCGACCAAGGAAAACCTGCACGACTTCGATACGTTTGCGATCGTCAAGAACGCATCTGCTGTACGCCGCGCGCTGCCGTTTATGATCGACGGCGAAATCAAGGCCTTCGCGCTCAATGACGAAGTGCTGGCCTACAACCGCACCGGTAACGACGGCGAGTCCGCGACCGTCATCATCAACCGCAGCCTGCGCAATTCACACCGCGTGACGATTCCGGCGCTCGGCGAATGCGCGAGCGATGTGATTAGTGGTCACGAGTGCGAGATCCACAACGGTACGGTCACGCTCGATCTGTATCCGCTGGGCTCGTCGATCATCTATCACCATGCCGAGCAGCGCCTGCAGGAGCCGCTCGATCACGGTGCGGGTGTTGTGTGCCATATCACATCGGTGCCGACCGACGACGGCAAGCCCGGTACGATCGGCGCGCCCACGCGTCGTTTTATCGACCATCTGGCCGCCATGGGCATGCGCTACTGGCAGGTTCTCCCCGTCAACCCCACGGACTTCTTCCGCTCCCCTTACGCCGGTCCTTCGGCCTTTGCGGGCAATATCGACCTGCTACCCGAGAGCCACGAGGAGCTGGCAGCAGACTTTGAGACCTGGAAGACCCGCGGAGGCGAGGATGCCGATCCGCTGTACACCGCGTTTAAACATCGCAATGCCGATTGGCTCGAGAAATACAGCGTCTACATGGCCGTTAAGAAGTACTTTGAGGGCGAGTCACGCCATGATTGGCCGGCAGATGTCGCGCGATACAACGAGCATCTGATCGACGACAAGCGCTTCCACAGCGAGGCCGAGCTTCAGGCGTACATGCAGTACCGCTTTGACCTGGCTTGGTGCGAGCTCATGAACTACGCGCACAAGAAGGGCATCGAGGTTATCGGGGATATTCCTATGTACGTGTCCGACGATTCGGCAGACGCGTGGAGCGAACCCGAGAACTTCTGGCTGTCCGATACCGGCAAGGCGATTGAGATTTCCGGTGCGCCGCCCGACAACTTTGCGCCCGAGGGCCAGGTGTGGGGCAACCCAACGTTCCGCTGGGACCACATGAAGCAGAACGGCTATAGCTGGTGGATGGATCGCCTGCGTCGTGCGTTTTCGCTCTACGACCGCGTGCGCCTGGATCACTTCCTGGGCTTCCACAGCTATTTCAGCATTCCCGCGGGTAAGGCATGCGCCGACGGGCGTTGGCTGGCAGGCCCGGGCAAGGACCTGTTCCAGACCGCCTACGACGAGCTGGGTCCGCTCAACTTTATCGCTG
>CABUWD010000174.1 GCA_902495155.1 uncultured Collinsella sp. | reverse complement strand
CGACGGAGCATGCCCGCGCCCTGCACGCCGCGACCGTCATCGGTGAAGGCGACGGCGCCGTGGGCGACCATATCGCCCATCTCGGACATGGCCTCGCCCTTAAGACCGCGGGTCATGGCGCCCGACGGATAGACGCGGCAGTGGCCGACCTCGGCAGCGCGGGACTTGACGAACTCCACGACGGTGCCGTTATCGGTGACGGGATCGGTGTTGGGCATGGCGCACACGCCGGTAAAGCCGCCCTTGGCAGCTGCGCGGGTGCCGCTCTCGATGTCCTCTTTGACCTCGTAGCCGGGCTCGCGAAGGTGAACGTGCATATCCACCAGGCCGGGGACGAGGTACTTGCCGGAAAGGTCGCGGACCTCGGCTCCCTCGACGGCGAGATTCTCGCCGACCTCGGCGATCTTGTCGCCGTCAATCAGGACGTCAACGACACCGTCAAGCTCGACGGACGGGTCGACGACGTGGGCATTCTTAAGAAGCAAGGCCATTATCGGCACCTCCAAGCAGCAGATACAGGATAGCCATACGCACGCAGATACCGGCGTAGACCTGCTCCAGGATGACGGAGCGTTGCGGGTGGTCGGCCATATAGGAGTCGAACTCGACGCCGCGGTTGATGGGGCCCGGGTGGCAGATGATCGCGTCGGGCTTCATGAGCTTCTCGCGGTCCTTGGTCAGGCCGAAGAGCTTGTGGTACTCGCGAATGGTCGGGAACGGGGCACCCTCGAGGCGCTCCTGCTGCACGCGCAGCATGTAGACGACGTCCAGCTCGGGCAGGACGGAATCGAGGTCGCTCGTCACGTGGTCGCAGCCCAGGACCTCGGGCGCCGGCGGCAGCAGCGTGCCGGGGGCGACGGCGTAGGTCTCGCAGCCCATGATCTTAAGGGCGGGGATCAGCGAGCCGCAGACGCGGGAGTGCGCGATATCGCCGACGACGGCGACCTTCAGACCGTGGAAGTCACCCTTGTGCTCCCAGATGGTGTACAGGTCGAGCAGGGCCTGCGTGGGATGGTTGTGCTTGCCGTCACCGGCGCAGATGACGCTCGCGGGCGAGTTCTGCGTGACGATGTAGGGAGCACCGGCGTGCTTATCGCGCACGACGATGCAGTCGATCTTGTAGGCGTTGAGGGTCTCGACGGTGTCGACGAGGCTCTCGCCCTTGACCGTGGAGGTCGAGGAGCCGCCAAAGTTAAGGCTGTCGGCCGAAAGACGCTTCTCGGCGAGCTCGAAAGAGCTGCGGGTGCGCGTCGAGGGCTCGTTGAACATGTTGACGATGGTCTTGCCCTTGAGCGTGGGGACCTTCTTGATGGCACGCTCGTTGACCTCGGAGAACGCCTTGGCGGTCTCGAGGATGAGCTTGATGTCCTCTTCGGAGTACTCGGTAATGTCGATCAGGTGCTTATGGTTGAACGCCACGGTACTACTCACCTCCCAGCGGCGCGGAGCCCACGTGGGAACCCGGCGCGACGTCGTTGATCTCGACAGCGGTGCGGCCGTCGACTTCTTTCATATATAGGTGCACGTTCTCCTCATGCGACGAGGGAACGTTCTTGCCGACAAAGTCCGGCGAGATGGGGAGCTCGCGGTGACCGCGGTCAACGAGGACTGCCAGCTCGATGCGGCTCGGACGGCCCAGGTCCATGACGGCGTCCAGAGCGGCGCGGATGGTACGACCCGTGTACAGGATGTCGTCCACCAAAACGACGCGTTTGCCATCGACGCTAAAGGGAATGTTGGTGGCGTGGATCGCGGGAGCGAAATTGGTCGCATAGTCATCGCGGTAGAAGCTGATGTCCAGGCTGCCGAGCGGAACGTCGACGCCCTCGATCTCCTTGATCTCCTCGGCGAGCTTCTTTGCCAGAAGGTCGCCGCGCGTGACGATGCCGACCAGAGCGAGGTCTTCACAGCCCTCGTTGCGCTCGAGAATCTCGTGCGCGATGCGGGTCATCGCTCGATTGACGGCGGTCTCGTCCATGATGACCGCCTTGGGGGAAGTCGTGCCCATCGATCTCCTTCCTCACATGTCTTGACTGCTGACACAGTCAAAAAAATAGATGCCCGACCGCTTAAAGCGGACCAGACACCCACAGGAAAGGCTGCTCTTTGGCAGCTATGTAATTCCATGTGGGTATCTCGTACCCCTTTAATGGTCAAGGGATAGTGTAGCCAACCTCGAGCTTAATTGCGAGCATAAATACAGAGCAATCCGTAAACGGAGCCCAACACTCCATAAACCTTTATATATTTGTGGGACGAGCTTGAAAACACACGCACGAGCTGGCATAATCCCCTCTGCTGCACGCAAATCGGATCTACGTCCAGGGCCGTGGCGTGAGCACTATCGCCAAAAGAGAAATATCTCTGTGTAGATTACGCACAGGGAGCTGCTTCTGTGCTATAGTTCAGGCTTGTTTGTTAACGCGACATGTTCGTTTGTCGCCCAAGGAGGGTCAGTTATGTCCAAAGTTTGCGAAGTTTGCGGTAAGCACCCCGTTGCCGGTCGCTCCATCAGCCACTCTCACCGCGTCACCAACCGTAAGTTCCGCCCCAACATCCAGCGCGTCTACGTCGTCGTCGATGGTCACCGTCGCAAGATGAACGTTTGCTCCACCTGCCTCAAGTCCGGCAAGGTTGCGCGCTCGTAAATAAGGTCTTACCAACAAGTACCTCGGACTCTCCGGGTCAAAGACCTCGCGTTCACATAGAACTTACCAAAGGCGCCCTCCCCTACGGAGGGCGCCTTTTTGCACTCATTGGGGACAGACTTATATGAGGGTTTGCAGATGTCAAAGGGATCATAGCGCAGCTGGTATGCCTTGTAACTAACGGTACGCCTCGAGCGAGTCGGACGCACCTTACACGGGATTGAAATGGATGTAATCGAGTAGCTGCACCGCCTGTGTGTCCGACTCAACCGCGACCCGCGAATAGCGATTATCAAACAGATGTCCCGTTTTCCCATTGAAATACTCATGAGAGTCTGTCCCCAATGAGCGGGGCGATGCAGCAGGCAGATAGTTTTAGTTAAAACGCTTCATTCAATTGAAGCGTTTTAGTGTGCCTTTTAGAGGAATCTTACCGTTCGCCGAATAATTTCTTGCTATCATGCAAGGCGTAGGGTAAATCTCCGATCGCAAGGAGACACAAATGGTGAAAAAGTCACCGGAAAACACTACTCCCGCAATTGTGGACAACGTAGAGGCGCTTGAGG
>CABUWD010000173.1 GCA_902495155.1 uncultured Collinsella sp. | reverse complement strand
GGCCGGCGGGCGCATCCTCGTCGTTGGCGATGCAGATGTCGACGAGCGGCAGGAGTTCCTTCATGGTGGCCTGCGACTTCTCGGGCGACCACATCTTGCCGCGATAGTTCACGTCGCACACGGTGGTGATGCCCTTGGCGCGGCAGGCGGCGAGTGCCTCCTTGCAGGCGGCGGCCATCTCATCGGAGACGGCGGGCGTCACGCCGGAGAAATAGAAGACATCGATGCCCTTGAGGATCTCGTCCCAGTCAAAGACGTCGCGTTTGGCCATGTTGATGGCAGAGAACTTGCGGTCGTAGACGCAGCCGTTGCCGCGCTGCGAGGCGCCGACCTCAAACACATAGGAGCCAAGACGGTCGCCCTGACGCACGACGCGCGTTGTGTCGACGCCGTAGGCCTTCAGCGAGCGCAGCGCGCACTCGCCTAGGCGGTTGGCCGGGACAACGGATACGTAAGCGGCCTTGTCGCCTTGGTAGGCCAGGGAAAGAGCGGTGTTGGCCTCGGCGCCACCGTAGCGGACGTCAAACTCGGTTGCCTGCTCAATGCGCAGATGATCTTTGGGCGAGAGCCTCATCATGATTTCGCCGAAGGTAAGAACCGTTTTACCCATGGTCGCGCAGCTCCTTCTTGCTCGTGCGTACACCTTTGATATGGCGTTGGCGCGGAGGTGCCAAGACGGTAGGGTACATCTTTGCACCTCCGCGCCAACGCTTGCCGAAATCGGTTTACGAAATCGGTTTCGTTTCGAGTTGTAGTATACTCACTTACAGCGTTTTGCAAGCGAGATTTTTAAAAAAATGCCTAAAATGGCTCAGACTGCTGACAATTGGGAAACGGGGTGCGCCATGGCGCAGATGAGAATCAAGGACATTGCCGCCGAGGCGGGCGTGAGCCCGGCCACGGTCTCGCGCTATCTCAACAACCGCCCCGGGCAGATGACCGAGGAGACCCGCGCCCGCATCGCCGAGGTCATCGAGCGCACCGGCTATCGCCCACGTGCTGCCGCGCGCAATCTGCGCAGCTCGCGTACCAACCTCATCGGTGTGATCCTGGCCGACATCGCCAACCCGTTCTCGAGCGCCATGCTCGAGGGCCTTTCCGCCAGCGCCGCCGCGCGCGGCTGCTCGCTCATGACGGCCATTAGCGGCAACGACCCCGCTAAGGAGGCCGAGTCGCTCGCCAGACTTATCGATGCTGACGTGGACGGCCTGGTCGTCAACACCTGCGGAGGCAATGACGAGGCGATCGCCGCGGCCGCGGGGCGCCTGCCCGTTGTGCTGCTCGACCGCGACGTTGCCGACGGCGGTGTCGATCTGGTGACATCTAACAACCGTGAGCTGGTCGCCGGCCTGGTAGACGCCTTGACCGCCGCTGGCAGCGAGCGCCTGTGCCTGCTCACCGAGGCAAGCGACGACAGCCCCGTGCGTCGCAAGCGCGCCGAGGCCTTTACCGACGAACTTTTGCACCGCGGCCTTGCCGGCGAGGTCGTCACCCTGGCCGACGGGGGCGCCACGGGCGTCGGCCGCCTGGACGAGACCATCCGCGGCTATGCAGGTAAAAAGCTCGGCCTCATTGCCGTCAACGGCCTGGTCTTCCTGCGTCTGACCGAGGCGCTGGCGCAGCTTGGTCCCTCGCTGCCGGCGGGGCTCAAGATCGCGACGTTTGACGACTACCCCTGGAACCATGTGCTCTTTGGTGGCGTGACCACGGCCGCGCAGGACACCCTCACCATTGCCGAGCGCGTAGTCGAGCGCCTTTCCGAGCGCATCGACGTTGTTACCACTACTGTGGGCGAGGCCGCAAAGCTGGCGCCCAAACGCATCGAGATTCCCGGCCACATCGAACATCGCGCATCAACTTCGCGCTAGTCTGTGTGATAATATATAGACAATGTCATACAGGAGGTATCCATGGCTGCGTCTGTGCTGAGTGTGCGAGTGGACTCGTCAATTAAAGACTCATTTGCCGAACTGTGCGAAGAGCTTGGCATGACTTCGTCTGTTGCGGTCAATATGTTTATGAGGCAGATGCTGCGCGAGCGCTCTCTGCCGTTTGTTCCCTCGCTTGGAAAAGCTGTGGCAGACGAAGGCGTTGCTAACAATGGTTTGGATATTGCTCGGATCGAGTCCGCCGTCCGCGAGGCAGCCAGCACGATTCCCGCCATCAAAACCGTGATTCTATTTGGTTCGTATGCCCGTGGCGAGGCGCATGCCGATAGTGATATTGACTTGCGCCTCGAAGTCGATCGCGAGCGGGGCTTTGGGCTTTTCGCGTTATCGGCGTTTGGCGAGGCGGTGCGCAAAGAAACCGGGAAGCAGGTTGACCTCGTCTCGAGTGACTATCTTGATGATGATCTTGCCGCGGTAATCGAGCGCGAAGGAGTGACCCTTTATGATCGCGCGTAAGTCAGACGGCCTCCGCGCTCAAGAGGTTTTGGAAGCCATCTCCGAAACGAACGAGCGCATCAAGGCTTTTGATATCACCGAGGACCAGTTTCTGCATGCGAATGACGTGCGGACGAGGGCGTTGGCGGACTCCCTTTTGATGTGTGCGCTTAGGGTGACGGAAGAAGCGGGCAAATTGTCGGAACGCTCGCAGCGGCTTCATCCCGAAATTGAATGGCGTGGAATTATCGGCATGAGAAATTATCTTGCGCATGATTACGGCAATGTCGACCGCTCGGTTGTTTGGGATGCAGTGACGATGGAGTTCCCTGCGCTGGAACGAGCCTGTAGACAAATTGTCTCCGAATCTGAACGCTAGCCGCTCGTTCGCAACGGCCTGTTCGCGCACGTTTTTTGAGCGCTTGATACGCTTTAACCCTGCGGAAACATTTTTCTGCGATAGTATCTGCGATATAGACCAGTCGAAACCCGCCCGAAAGAAAGGGGAGCGACATGAACCAGCAGAACATCGATTACGTACTCCGTTCAGTAGAGCAGCGTGACATCCGCTTTGTGCGTCTGTGGTTTGTCGACATTCTCGGCCGCCTCAAGAACTTTGCCATTAGCCCCGAGGACCTCGAGGTCGCTTTTGAGGAGGGTATTGGCTTTGACGGCTCCGCCATCGAGGGTTTTGCCACACCCGAGGAAGCCGATATGCTGGCGTTTCCCGATGCTTCGACCTTCCAGATTTTGCCGTGGCGTCCGAGCCACAACGGCGTCGCCCGCGTGTTCTGCGACGTGTGCACTCCCGATCGCAAGCCGTTTGCCGGCGACCCGCGCGTTGCCCTGCGCCGCATGTTCCGCAAGTCCGAGAAGGCTGGCTATCTGCTCAACGTGGGCGCCGAGCTGGAGTAT
>CABUWD010000172.1 GCA_902495155.1 uncultured Collinsella sp. | reverse complement strand
CTACGGGGCGGCCAAGTTGACGTAGCTGAGATGCAGCATGAGGCCTGCTCACTCCTCGAAGTTCTTAGTGGAATTGAGTTGACTTGCAACAGCGCTTTGCTTGCGAAGTTGGTTGAGCTGCAACTCAGTATTTATTAGACCTCGAACCCTATACTCGATGTTCGCTTCGTTCACCGAGTATCGCTCGCGAGGGGTCTGGAGTATATCGTCCCGCCCGCAGTTCTGCAGCGAGCGCAGCGAGCGAAGCTGTTTGAGGACGGGATGATATACTCCAGACCCCCAGAAAGGTTACCTATGAACTACGCGAACATTAAGTATTTCGACATTGCTGATGGGGAAGGCGTTCGTACTTCTCTGTTTGTGAGCGGGTGCCGTCGTGGGTGCAAGAACTGCTTTAACTCTGTCGCGTGGGACTTTGCTGCGGGTGAGCCGTTCGATCGTGCCGTCGAGGACAAGATTATCGAGAGTCTCGATCATCCCTTTATCGATGGCCTGACGATTCTGGGCGGCGAGCCTATGGAGCCCGAGAATCAGGCGGGGCTCGTTGACTTTATCGAACGCGTGCGTGCGGCCTATCCTGCGGGGTCGGGCAAGACCATTTGGTGCTTTACCGGCGACGTGCTCGAGGAGCTTATGCCGGGCGGTCGCCACCATACCGAGGCGACGGACCGTATCCTTGCCTGCCTCGATATGTTGGTGGATGGCCCGTTTGTTCAGGATCTGTACGATATCTCATTGCGTTTTAGGGGCTCGAGCAATCAGCGCGTGATTGATATGAACGCCACGCGCGCCCGTGCTGTGCGCGAGGGCGTTGCGCTTTGCGACGCTGTGGAGCTTTGGCGGGACGATCCGGTCTATTCGACCCATACTATGTAGCTTGTGGCCGATGCCAAAGGGCGTGGTACCATAGCGCGAACGCAAAATCGGAAAAGTGAGGCCCAGATGGTCGATCAGGAAAAAGTCGAGGCCGCCATTAAGCTGTTGCTTGAGGGCATAGGCGAGGACCCAACTCGTGAGGGCCTGCTGGAGACCCCGGCGCGCGTTGCCCGTATGTATGGTGAGATCGCCGGCGGTATGGACCAGAGTGCTGAGGAACACCTGTCCAAAACCTTTGCCGTCGCTTCGAACGATTTGGTTATCGAGCGCGACATCACGTTCTACTCGCTGTGTGAACATCATCTGTTGCCGTTTTATGGCAAGGCCGCCATTGGTTATATCCCTAACGGTCGGGTGGCTGGGCTTTCCAAGCTCGCCCGCACGGTTGAGGTTTATGCCCGTCGTCTGCAGCTGCAGGAGCAGCTGTGTGCGCAGGTTGCCGACGCTCTCATGGATTATCTCGCTCCCCAGGGAGCGATTGTGCTCATGGAGGCTGAGCATATGTGCATGACCATGCGCGGCGTGCAGAAGCCCGGCACCAAGACCGTGACGCTCGCTCGCCGCGGCGTCTTTGAGACCGATCCCGCGCTCGAGGAGCGGTTCTTTAGGATGCTGGGCCGTTAGCATGAGGGTCGTCAACGACTTTACATCGAAGACCGATGAGGGGACGTCGCGTCGCGGCTTTATGGCTTCGGGCCTGACTCCCTTTGGTGCCATGCCTCGCATTGATTACATTTGTGCCAACGGGCTGTTCCGTCGGCACCTGGGCAACATTGCACAGTTGGAATCGGGGCGCATCTTCTGTCGCCACGGTATTGACCATCTTCTCGATGTCGCTCGCATTATGTGGATCAAGAATCTCGAGGAGCAGCTCGAATTTGACCGCGAGGTCATCTACGCCACGGCACTTCTTCACGATATCGGCAAAGATGAACAGTATGAATCGGGTATATCCCATGATGTTGCAAGCGAACGCGTCGCTGATGCGATTCTCGGCGGCATGCCCGATGATGTGGCGTTTGAGCCGGCCGATGCCGCAGCCATTAAGACGGCCATTCTGGGCCATCGAAAGCTGCGCGTGAACAGCCAACCGCTTGAGCGTCTGCTCTATGCAGCCGACAAAGCGTCGCGCGCCTGCTTTGCATGCCCCGCGCGCAATGCTTGCAACTGGAGCGATGATAAAAAGAACCTGTCGATTCGCGTATAGTTAGTTTGCGCGGTCGGGGCTCTAAACGAAGGAGACGATCGCGATGAGCAACAAGAAACTGCCCGAGAATGCAACCAAGACCGAAGGCGCCGAGCTCGCCCGCCGTGGAAGGGGCGAAATATCCACCGCAACGGCGGTGCCCCACGTGAGCTATGACGATCTGCGCCATGCCGATCGCATTACTATCGACGGTCTCGAGGTCTTTGCCAATCACGGCGTGTATCCCGAAGAGAACGCGCTGGGCCAGAAGTTCATCGTGTCCCTGGTGCTCTATGCCGACCTGCGTGCAGCGGGGGAGCACGATAACCTGGACGCCTCGATTGACTACGGCTCGGTGTGCCACGATGTCGATGGCTATCTGCGTGAGCATACGTTTAAGCTTATCGAGGCTGCAGCCGAGGGTGTGGCCCAGATGCTGCTACGTCGTTACCCCTTGCTGCTTGGCGTGCGTGTTAAGCTCGATAAGCCTTGGGCGCCCGTCGGTCTTCCCCTGGCAAGCTGCGGTGTCGAGATCGAGCGCGTGCGCTAACCGGTTCTAATATGTCTCTATGGGTGGCTGCTTGAGCCGCTGGGACAGCGCTCTATTGTTGGGGCAGTACGCGTCGAGCAGGGCGTGAAACCGATGATTGTGGCTTGGCTCGAGCAAGTGGACGAGCTCGTGGGCGACAACCATGTCGAGACATTCGACGGGGTAGGCGGCAAGTTCTCGTGCGATGCGAACGGCGCCGGATTTGGGCGTGCAGGAGCCCCAACGCGTTTTCATGCTGCGTACGGAAACGCGGGAAACGGCGACACCCATTGCGATTTCGTATGCGTGCACCATATCGCGTAGCGCCGATGTGACTTCGGACGTATAAAGCTGGTCGATGTGGGTCTGGAGTTCTTTGGGGGGTTAGGCCGTCGAGGGCTGTGCGCTGCATTGCCTGCGTGCACCCACTTGGCTCGTCGGTACCCATAAAGCTTGCGAACGTGGCTTGTTTGGGCCGCGGTGCGGGGGGATCAAAGTTGTGGTCGAGTGCATCCTGTACCGTGATGGGCTTGCCCCAAAGTGCAATGATGGACGAGGGGCTGAGCGACTCCTGTGCCGTCGTCTGACGTTGCTCGCGCTGGGCAAGTCGGCTGATAATCCAGGCGCTGTTGCGCTTCACAAACGCTTCGATATGCTCGCGGCTGGCGCCGAGCGGTGCGCTGGCGTGGACCTCGCCGCTCGATGTGACGCGTAGGTTGAAGTTCTTGACGCGCTTTTTGGTAACGACGACGGGGATGGGCGTCCCATCCGGTCGGGATACGGAAATCGTAAACTGCTGCGTCAAAAGCGGTCCTTCAGATTGGGGACGGG
>CABUWD010000171.1 GCA_902495155.1 uncultured Collinsella sp. | reverse complement strand
TCTCGCGCAACGTTGGCGACCGCTTTGAGTTGCACAACGTAACGTTGGCATAGGTTTTTGTAGTCATCCGGGCGCTCGCTTTGAGCTGTTTTGTGCAGCGCCCGCACAACACAATGGGGGTATAAACATGTCCGATTTGATTAAGCTGACGCCGATCTTTCACGAGAAGATCTGGGGCGGCCGCCAGCTCGAAACCGTATTTGGTTACGACATTCCCGATGGTCCCATCGGTGAGTGCTGGGCCATCTCGGCCCATCCCAACGGCGACTGCCAGATTGCGGAGGGACCGTACGCCGGCCACACGCTGTCGTGGCTGTGGGCCGAGCACCGCGAGCTCTTTGGCAACTGCGAGGGCAAGGAGTTCCCGCTGCTCATCAAGATTCTGGACGCCAAGGACGACCTTTCGATCCAGATTCATCCCAACGACGAGTACGCCGCCAAGCACGAGAACGGCAGCCTGGGCAAAACCGAGTGCTGGTATGTACTGGACTGCGAGCCCGGTGCCACGATCATCGTCGGCCAGCGCGCGCACGACCGCGCCGAGGCCGCGCAGATGATCGAGGGGGGCCGTTGGGACGAGATGCTCAACGTGCTGCCGATTCACAAGGGAGACTTTTTCCAGATCGACTCCGGCACCGTTCACGCCATCAAGACCGGCACGCTGATTCTGGAGACTCAGCAGTCGAGCGACGTGACATATCGCCTGTACGACTACGACCGCCCCGGCACCGACGGAAAGCTGCGCCCGCTGCACATTAAGCAGAGCCTCGACTGCATCGACTTTGATGTTCAGGCCCCGACCGACGGCACGGTGAACGCGCCTGAGGTCGACGGCGTGACCGAGCTCGAGTCCAACCCCTGCTACACCGTCGATCGTGTGCGCGTCGACGGCAGCAAGACCCTCGACCAGCGCTGGCCCTTCATGTGTCTGTCGGTCATCGACGGCGAAGGCACCGTCTGCGGCGACCCCGTCCACAAGGGAAGCCACCTGCTGGCCCCGAGCACCGTCAGCTCCATCGACCTCGAAGGCAAGATGGAACTGATCATCAGCCACCTCTAGGTCGCAACAACAACCAAAACGCAACAAGGGGCTCCCCCGTCCACCAACGGAGGAGCCCCTACTCGTATCTACATATCAGCCCACCCGGCTCTCCAGATCAAAAAGCGAACGAGCAGAGCGACGTTCGCAAGCAACGTTATCTAAGGACCTGGGCGGGCGTATGGGGCAACATCGATCGCGAGTTCCGCACGCAAAGGAGGCCACTTAATGTGGCCTCCGTCTTGCGCAGGACTGTCCGAGCAGGCGATGTTGCCCCATACGCCCGCCCAGGTCCGCCGGGATTACGACAGTTTAACGATCGGTGCAAAGCCCTTCATCAGCTTTTTGGTCTGGCCGGTCTTTTCGAATTGAACCTCGATCATGTCTCCGACAACCGAGATGACAGTACCCGTGCCAAAGGTCTTGTGACTCACAGTATCGCCCGCGGCAAAGTCCTGCGATGCGCTGGCACGATCGACCTTGCGCTCCACCGTCGGGGACACCTTGGAAGACGGCTTTTTGGCTCGCGACGCGCCCGAACCAAAAGTCGAGGCAACACGGCCGGCGTCAGGCGAAACCCCACGATGGCGCTCGGTCCCGTAACTGCTGCCGCCAAAGAAATCGTCAAAGCTCGATCCGCCGCGCGAACCGGAACCGCCGGTCGAGCGCGTATGCGAGCCAAACACCTTGCCGCCGTACATATCCGAGCCCATGCCCGAGCCAAAGGTGCCGTGACGGTCGCCGCGCTTCTCCCAGCCCGTGCCCTCAAAACCGGCAGAACCGATGCCGCTAAACTCGATATCCTCAAACGGAATCTCGTTGAGGAAGCGCGAGCGCGGGTTGGCAGAGGTCGAGCCGTAGGTGCGACGCGTGGCCGCATAGGTCAGGAACAGGCGCTTGCGAGCACGCGTGATGGCGACGTAGGCCAAGCGACGCTCCTCCTCGAGCTTGCCCGGATCGTCACTACCGCCAAAGTCGTGCACGTGCGGGAAGATACCCTCCTCCATGCCGGCCACGAACACCGCCGGGAACTCCAGGCCCTTGGCGGAGTGGATGGTCATCATGGTAATGGCATGCGTCTCGCCGGCCAGGGAATCCAAGTCGGAGCGCAGGGCCAGCCACTCCATGAGCGCCGGCAGCGCCTTACAGGTGAGCGGACCGTAGGTGCGCTCGATCTCGTCGGCATGCACGGCACCCGCCGGCATCTCCGTCGGCGCGGCATACGCGTTGCCCGCGATGGCGGCGGCCAGGGCATCCTGCGGAGACAGCGCCGGAGCGGCCAAGCTATCGAGCGGATTGGAGCCCGCGGCGTCACGCGCGCCAACGAGCGCCTCAAACGAGGATACCGGGGCAGATGGCCCCGGTTCGGGCGCAGGCGCGCTCACCACGACAGGCTCGGGCTCGGCGCTAGCAGGCACATCGGCAACACCGGCAGCGCGCAGCTCTTCCAAGCTCTCGAGCGTACCTTCGATATCCTCGTGCGTCTCCTCAAATTCGGCGGCGACGCCCAGGAATTCCTGGATGTTCTCGGCGCGGCTCTCGGACTCCATGGTGCCCTCGGCGCGGAAAGCCTGCAGCAGGCCCGTCTTATCGACGATCATCTCGACGACGTCCTTGAGCTCGCCGTCCATGCGGCGACCCTCGCGCACCAGCGCCACAAAGCTCGACAGGCCGTTGCGCACCTTGGCGCTAAACATGCCCGTCTCGGCTGTTGCGATCTCGCAGGCTTGGAAGAACGAGCAGCGGTTGTCGCGTGCCAGCTGCTCAATCTTTTGAATCGAGGTGGAGCCGATGCCGCGGCGCGGCGTGTTGATGACGCGCTTGACGCTCATCTCGTCGGCCGGGTTCACGATCATCTTGAGGTAGGCCATGACGTCGCGGATCTCGGCACGGTCGAAGAATCGCGTGCCACCCACGATCTTGTAGGGCACGCCTGCGCGCAGGAACATATCTTCGAGAATACGCGACTGAGCGTTGGTGCGGTAGAACACGGCGATGTCGTCGTAACTCGTGCCCTTGGAGTGCAGCTTCTCGATCTCGCCGGCAATCCAGCGGCCCTCGTCGCGCTCGTCGCTTGCCTGGAAGGCCTGGATCTTCTCGCCATCGCCCTCGGCCGTAAACAGACGCTTGTCCTTGCGCTGCGAGTTGTGGCGAACCACGGCGTTGGCGGCGCTCAGGATATGGCCCGTGGAGCGGTAGTTCTGCTCCAGCTTAACGGTCTTGCAGTTTTTAAAGTCCTTCTCAAAGTCCAGGATGTTGGTGATGTCGGCGCCGCGCCAGCTATAAATGGACTGGTCATCGTCGCCTACGACCATGAGGTTTTGGTACTTGGCGGCCAGCAGGTTGGCGATCTCGTACTGGACGTGGTTGGTGTCCTGATACTCGTCGACGCTAATGTAGCGGAAGCGCTC
>CABUWD010000170.1 GCA_902495155.1 uncultured Collinsella sp. | reverse complement strand
TAACACTTTCTCGCCCTGCTGTTAACTTCCCCCCGTTACTAAATTGGCGGCCGCCCCGGGGACTACGTTGACGCTGCTAGGCTCGCCCGGGTGCCGTCGGGCCAGGGATGGGCGTCTTCACTGATAATTGCTTTGTTGGAAGAGCTGCTTTTATTGCGGCTCTTTCTTTGGTTTTGGGTATATTTGTTCTTGTTGAATTGTTATTGCGGATGGGCTGGGTACTTGGCTTTCCGCTGTTGTTTGTAGCCGTCTCGGCTTTGGTTGAGGGGAGACGTTCTTTATGCGTATTGTTTTTATGGGTACGCCTGATTTTGCTGTGCCTTCGCTGACTTCGCTTGTTGAGGCTGGGAACGAGATTGCGCTTGTTATTACGCGTCCCGATGCTGTTCGTGGGCGTGGTAAGAAGCTGGAGCCGTCTCCTGTTAAGGCCAAGGCGCTTGAGCTTGGCCTGCCGGTTGTTGAGGCTAATCGTATGACGCCTGAGGTTGTTGAGGCGCTCCAGGCTGTGCAGGCTGATATTTTCTGTGTGGCTGCTTATGGCTGCATTTTGCCTGATGAGGTGCTGCATATGGCGCCGCTCGGTATCGTGAACGTTCATGCGTCCTTGCTGCCTCGTTGGCGTGGCGCTGCTCCCATTCAGCGTGCCATTCTTGCTGGTGATGAGGTTGCTGGCGTTTCCATTATGCGCATTGGACATGGCGTGGATACGGGCGCTTATTGTGCCCAGGCCTCTACGTCGGTTGCCGGTAAGCATGCCGATGCGCTCACGATGGAGCTTGGTGAGCTTGGCGGTAAGTTGCTTGCCGATACGCTTCCCTCGCTTGCCGATGGCTCGGCTGTTTGGACTGAGCAGGATGAGTCGCTCGTCACTCATGCTGCCAAGATTTCCAAGCAGGAGATGCGTCTGGATCCGCAGATGGCGGCTCTCGATTGCGTGCGTCATGTGCTCGCTTCGTCCGACACCGCGCCCGCTCGTTGTGTGATCGCTGACAAGACGGTTCGCGTGCTCGATGCCGCGCCGGCTGATGTGTCGCTTGGCGAGGGTACTGTTGCCGTCAAGAGCAAGCGTGTTTACCTGGGCCTTTCCGATGGCGCGGTTGAACTGCTTGAGGTTAAGCCCGATGGCAAGCGTGCCATGACTGCTTCTGCCTGGGCTGCCGGCCTGCAGGGTGCCGATCTGACGTGGGGTGTTTTGTCATGAGCAAGCTTTCTCCCGCGCGCAAGCTTGCGCTCGATGTGTTGATGGAGGCCGATCGCCGCGGTATGTATGCGCGCGACGTGCTCTCGTCCCGCGCTTCCGCCAAGGCCATTGACCAGCGCGATTCCGCTTTTGCCGCTCGTTTGGCGCTCGGTGTTGCCGCCACGCAGGGTATTTTGGATGAGTTGCTCGATCAGTTTTTGGATAAGCCCAAAAAGGTCGCGCCGCGCGTTCGCATGGCGCTTCGCATCTCGGCCTTCGAGATGCTCTATCTGCATACGCCGGGCCGCGTTGCCGTGAGCCAGGGTGTTGAGCTGGTGCGCAGCGGTGCTAAGTCTGCCGCGGGCCTGGCTAACGCGGTGCTGCACAAGGTTGCGGACAACGTGGAGGATTTTGCCACGGCATCTGACGTGGATGAGTCCGAGCGCCGTTTGGTTCGCCTTTCGCGTTTGATGGGTCTTCCTCGTTGGCTGTGCGCTCGTATTATGGCCTCGTTCGATACGCCCGAGGGCGCGCTCAACTTTGCCGGTAATCTGGCCCCCGCGCCGCTTGCACTGCACGAGAATGCGTTTGCGACCAAGGCCGACCCGTATATCTCGCAGCTCGTTGCGCCTGTCTTCCCGGGCTGCCATGCTCCGGTCGATGCGCAGGTCACGGTTGCATCGGGCGTGTTTGAGCGTGCTGCCGCGGTTGCCTCGGACCTCAACGCTCAGCTTATCGCTACTGCCGCGACACGTCCCGGTCGTTGCCTGGAGATTGGCGCCGGTCGCGGCACCAAGACCTATGTGATGATGTGCCAGGCCAAGCGTGCCGGGTATGAGCATCAGCATACCGCGCTCGATCTGCACGATCGCAAGTGCGATCAGAATCTCGCACGCCTGCATAAGGCGGGTATAACGGGTGTTCGTACGGTGTCGGGCGATGCCTGCGAGCTCAATGAGGTGCTCACGTCCTTTGACGCGATGCTTGGCGAGCCCGCCCTGTTCGACACGGTGTTTATCGATGCGCCGTGCTCTGGCACTGGCACCATGCGCCGTCATCCCGAGATACCGTGGCGTCTGACCGAGAACGACGTTACGACTGAGCTGCCCAAGCTACAGCTGACGATGCTCAAGGAAGCAGCCGCGCGCGTTGCTGCCGGCGGTGAGCTTATCTATGCCACCTGCTCGGTTTTTGATGAAGAGAACACGCAGGTCGTGGATGCCTTCCTGGCCTCTTCCGAGGGCGCCGGCTTTATCGTGGCACCGCTCTCCGAAGCCCAGATTCTGCAGCTCCCCGAGTACGACCACGCCAAGAGCCTCGTCACTCTCCGCCAAAACCCTCGAGGCCTCTTCCAAAGTGTCCCCGTAAACGCCGACTCCTACGACGGTCACTTCTGCGCCCGCCTGGTCCACAAGTAACTACTAAGTTGCGGTGAAATAGGGATTGAATAGCGGCATCTACCCGCCAAATAGTCCTTATTTCACCGCAACTCGTAAAGATGCCTGGGTAGCTAAAGAATCAGCCCCGCGATCGGTGTCGATCGCGGGGCTGTTTGGTTTCTAGTGGCTATGCGGGCAGTTGGCGCAGCAGCCGCTGGTGGCGCTGGTGCTGGAGCCGCCAGTGCGTTGGTCGGTGTTGTAGAAACCGCTGCCGTCGAACTTAATGCCGCTGGCCGAGAACGTCTTGGCCGCCGGGGCGCCGCAGTTGGGGCATACGACCTCGGGCGTCTCGGACATGGGGTGCTCAACCTCAAACACGTTGCCGCAGCTCGTGCACTTGTAATCGTAGCGCGCCATAATACTTCCTTTTCAGCACAAAGCGGGCAGATCGCTCTGCCCGCAAAAATTCAAACGTCTGTAACTGTACCCTATATCGGGGGTTTTATCACGCTTCGCCCCAGAATCTATGGGTGCTGCGCAGGAGCTTCGCAGTTTTCTCCTCGGCTGCCGCAACGTCGGCCTCCTCAGCCTGCCAGGTCCAGTTGCCCGTGGCCACGCCCGGCACGTTCATACGTGCATCGTCGCCCAGTCCTAGCACGTCCTGCAGCGGCATCATCACGAGCGGAGCATCGCTGGCCAGGGCGTTGCCCATGAGCTCGCTTGCCAGTTCAATGCCGCTCGGCTCGTCGCCGCCTGCAAAGGAGTGTGTGCACCATCCGGCAAGCGTCGAGGTGTCGTGCGTCGAGGTATACAGGATCTTGCCCGGTGTGGGATGAATTCCGCAACGAACGTCGTAGTCGCTAAACTCCAGCACGTCCATGCCGGGGAAGCCGCAGGTCGAAGCCATGGCGCGAACGCCAGGCGTCAGGTAGCCCAGATCTTCAGCGATAAAGTTGAGCGGCCCCAGCTCGTCATAGGCAGTCTGGAAT
>CABUWD010000169.1 GCA_902495155.1 uncultured Collinsella sp. | reverse complement strand
TGATGCCCGATAGAATGATGTCTCGCCGCCGTCTGTTTGAGGCGGCTGCCGGTGTGCTGTTGCTTTCTGGCTGCTCGGTGCAGGAAGACTCCTCGACCAAAAAAGTCAAAAAGCAGGACGAGATCAAAAAGGCCGAGGCCTCGGACGGGACTAAGCACCTGCGCGATAAAGATGAGCTGTACGAGGTCTACGACGACTCGGGTATTGTGACCATGAACCTGACGGTCTCGCGCGGTAACAGCTCCGAGAACACCGACCACAGCTGGGCCGAGATCAACACGTACTCGGTGTATGACTATGCCGACATGGGCGTGACGCGCTATCAGGTTATGGGCCTGCTGCAGCCGGTCGACGAAGAGGGCCCAGTTGCCGGCGAGGTTGGCTATGGCGAGGAAGCGCCCAATGCCACCGTGCAGGTGCGCGGCCAGACATCGAGCATGAACTCGCAAAAGAATTACAAGGTGGAGCTCAAAAAGGGCAAGGGTACCTGGCGCCAACAGCGCGCGATTGCGCTCAACAAGCACATGGGCGAGGGTATGCGTTTTCGCAACAAGATGGCCTACGACCTTATCCGTGGGATTCCCCAGATGATGGGCCTACGTACGCAGTTTGTGCATCTGTGGGTGTGCGACCAGACCGAAAAGTCCAACGACACCTTTGAGGACTACGGGCTGTTTACACAGGTGGAGCAGCTCAACAAGACGGCGCTTAAGGCGCACGGCTTGGATAAGAACGGGCATCTGTATAAGGTGAACAGCTTCGATTTCCATCGCTACGAGGACATCATTAAGCTCGCCGACGATCCCGACTACAACCAGGCTAAATTTGAGGGCATGCTCGAGATTAAGGGCGATTCGGACCACACCAAGCTCATCGAGATGCTCGATGCGCTCAACGACGAATCGCAAAAGATCGACGACGTGCTCGACACCTACTTTGATACCGAGAACCTGGTCTATTGGATGGCGTTTCAGATCCTGACGGGCAACTGCGATACGCAGAACCGTAACTGCTATCTCTACAGCCCGCTTAACTCCAAGGTCTGGTACATCCTGGATTGGGATAACGACGGCATGCTGCGTAAGCTTGAGCTGAGCCTGACGGGGTTCTCGGATTATGCGAGCTGGGAGCGCGGCGTAAGCAACTACTGGGGCAACGTGCTGTTCAATCGTGCGCTGCGCAGCAAATCGTTCCGCAGCGAGCTCGATAGCGCCGTGAAGGATCTGCGCTCGTATTTGACCGAGGAGCGCCTGAGCAAGATGATCGAGCACTACCGCGAGGTGACTGAATCCCTGGTTTTTGCTTCGCCCGATATCGACAATCTGCCTGTCACCAAGGACCAATACGAGCAGATTGCCGCGGCGATTCCGGCCGAGATCGAGGAGAACTATAAGAGCTACCGCGAGAGCTTTAAAAAACCCATGCCGTTCTACATCGGCGTGCCGCAGATCGATAACGGTAAGCTGCGCATCAACTGGGATGCGTCCTACGACTCTGAGGCGCGCGACATTCGCTACACCGTAGAGCTTGCGCGCGACTATGCCATAAGCGACGTGGTCTTTAAGGCCGAGGACGTGCTGCTTCCCGAGGTGACCTGCGATGCGCCCGATACCGGCCAGTATTTTGTGCGCGTGCGTGCCACCAACTCTGACGGCAATACGCAAGATGCGTTTGACTACTATGTGACCGACGACGGCAAGCACTACGGCATGAAGTGTTTTTACGTGCAAGACGGCGGTAAGGTCGTGGAGGACACGTATGAGGAGGGCTAGCGCGCTGCTTGAGCGCTTGGCGGCTCCGCCTGGCCGTGCCACGCAGGAGCGTTACCGCCACGAGCTCAAATATCTCATTAACGAGGGCGAGCACACCGCGCTTGCCTGTCGCATGGCGCCGGTGTTTAAGCTGGACAAGCATGCGCGGGCGGGCGGTTACACTATTCGCAGCCTGTATTTTGATGACTACCGAAACTCGGCCTACGAGGAAAAAGACTCCGGCATTCTCATGCGCAAAAAGTATCGCGTTCGCATCTATAACGGCAGCGACAAGGTGATTAAGCTCGAGCGCAAAAAGAAGTACGGCAGCTGGATCTACAAGGAGGACGCGCCGCTCACGCGTGGCGAGTTTGAGCAGATTCTGGCCGGTGACTACGACTTTTTGCTGAGGAGCTCCTATCCGCTCTGTCGCGAGTTCTACATCGAGTGTATCTGCAACATGATGCGCCCGCGGACCATCGTGGACTATGAGCGCGAGCCGTGGGTGATGGACGAGGGTACCGTGCGCATCACGTTTGACATGAACGTGCGTGCCGCGGTGGGTAGCTTTGACATCTTTGACGCGACCTTGCCCGCGCTGCCCGTGCTGGAGCCCGGCAAGCTGGTGATGGAGGTCAAGTTTACGGAGTTTTGCCCGCAGCTCGTGCGCGATATGGTGCCGCCGGGCGCGGCCGAGCTTACGGCGGTCTCCAAGTACTGCCTGTGTTACGAAAAGACCGCCTACCTGCGCGGTTTTAACTACTGGGAATCGGATTTTGAGAACCGAGGGGATATTTAGACCATGAGCACCAGGGACTTTTTTAAGAACTCCGTCTTGGAGGCGTTTGGCCAGGTCGACCCTGCCAAGATCGGCCTTTCGCTGCTCGTGGCGCTCGCCATGGGCATCCTGATCTATTACGTGTACAAGCGCTTTTTTACCGGCGTGGTGTATTCGCGTAGCTTTGCCGTGACGCTCGTGGGCATGTGCGTGCTTACCTGCATGGTCACGCTCGCGATCTCGACGAACGTGGTCATCTCGCTCGGTATGGTCGGTGCTCTGTCCATCGTCCGCTACCGTACGGCGGTCAAGGACCCGCTCGACCTGCTGTATCTGTTTTGGGCCATTACCACGGGCATTACGGCGGGAGCCGGCATGTATGCGCTCGTGGCGCTCACGGCGGTGGTGATCGTGGTGATGATCGCCGGCTTTGCGAGCCACCAGGACAAGTCGCGCGTGTACATGATGGTCATCCACTACACGGGCCAGACCACCGGCGACGATATCGTGCGTGCATTTGGGCGCACCAAGTTCACCGTTAAGTCCAAGACTATGCGCGGCGACAAGGTCGAAATGGCCGCCGAGGTGTTCTCGGATGGTGTGGATATGCCCTATGCCGATGCCATCCGCGCGCTCGACGGCGTGGAGGACCTGACGCTCATCCAGTACAACGGCGAGTACCACGGCTAACTATGTTCCGGCGTTTTAACAAACGCCGGACCGCTCGACGCTGCGCAGGCATCTGCCGGACGATCTGCCGCTCAAACCGTCGCTCGCGTACATAAAGTACGCTTCGCTCCTCTTTCGCGGCACCTCGCCACGGCAGCTGCCCGTTCGCTCATATGACCCAATCCGCTGTCAAGAGCCACAATGGCCCCGCCGACCGCTTGCAATCGGCCGGCGGGGCCTGCCGTTAACCCGTCCCGGTCCGCCCCCGGCATGTCATCGACGCCTTCGGCTCAGTCTCATATCCGCGGATACCGTTCTGTCGGCCCGCACTCCATTCCTTCGGCGGGGTTCCCCAAGTCTGTCGAGGC
>CABUWD010000168.1 GCA_902495155.1 uncultured Collinsella sp. | reverse complement strand
GTGCGCAAGAGCGGAACCGAGTCGGTTATCCGCGTGCTGGCCGAGGCGCCCGACCAAGCATCCGCCGATGCCGCCATGACGCGCATCGGCAACGCGCTGGAAGCTCTGTAAGGTAGTCATTGGGGACGTTCTTAAACGACTAGGTGGAAAGGGGACGCTGCGGATTGGTTCCGCGGCGTCCCCTTTGCGTTGGCGTGTCGGTTATGCCTTACAGCTCGTAGAGCGTGGTGAACTTGTCCTGCAGGTAGCTGCAGTAGTAGCGGGCATCGAACGCCATGCCGCACGCGCCCTTGATGAGCTCCGGCGCGTCCTTGGCGCGGCCCCACTGCCAAATGTGCTCGCCCAGCCAGGCACGGACGGGCGCCAGATCGCCGCTCGCGCAGGCACCGGTAAGGTCGATGCCGTCGCGGCACATGGCCGGCACGAACATGGCGTCGTAGGCGCTGCCCAGCGCATAGGTGGGGAAGTAGCCAAACGAGCCACCGCTCCAGTGTGTATCCTGCAGGCACCCGTGCGTGTCGTCAGGAACGGGAATGCCCAGGTACTCGTTCATAAAGCGATTCCAAAGTGCGGGGATGTCCTTGGCCGTGGCCTCGCCGGCAAACAGCATGCGCTCGATCTCGTAGCGCACCATAACGTGCAGCGGATAGGTGAGCTCGTCGGCCTCGGTGCGGATCAACGACGGCTGCGCGATGTTCACGGCACGGTAGAGCGTGTCCTCGTCGACGCCGCCGTAGACCTCGGGTGCGTGTCGGCGCAGCACCTCGAGCAGCGGTCCCATAAAGGCGCGGCTGCGACCCACGGTGTTCTCGAAAAAGCGGCTCTGGCTCTCGTGGATGCCCATGGAGGTACCACCCTCAAGACAGGTGCGCGCATAGACAGGATTGACGCCCAGCTCGTACATGGCGTGTCCTGCCTCGTGGATGATGCTGAAGACGTTGGAGATGCAGTCGTTCTCGTAGATGTGCGTCGCGATGCGCGCATCACCCACGGCAAAGCCCTCGCTAAACGGGTGCTCGGTAAAGGCGAGCGTGGTGTCGTCCAGGTTCAGGCCGACAAGCTTCATCAGATCGAAGCTCATGGCACGCTGGGCAGCCTCGGGCACGCGGGCATGCAAAAAGTCGGCAGCGGGCTGCTGGCCGCGCTCGCCGATGGCGTGCACGAGCGGCACGACCGTGGCCTTGACCTCCTCGCAAAACGCGTCGAAGCTCTTGGCGGAAAGGCCGCGCTCGTACTGGTCGAGCCAAACATCGTAGGGGTCGCGCTTGGGATCCATGAGCTCTGCCTGATGCTTAAGTTGGGCGACGATTCTATCCACATAGGGCTCAAAGCTCGCCCAGTCGTTGGCCGTCTTGGCTTTGTGCCACACGGCGTCGGCCTCGCAGGTGAGCCTGGTCCAGGCCTCGGCCTCCTCGGTAGGAATAACGCTTGCCTCGCGTTGATCGCGGCCGAGCACGCGGATCTCGTCAAGCAGCTGCGGGTCGTCGATCTTGCCGCCGGCGACGGTCTCGCGTGCCAGCGAGTGCACGAGTTCGACAGACTTTTCGCTGGTCAGGAGCTTATGGTGCTCGCCGGCAAGGGTGCCCATGGCGTCGGCACGGGCGGCGGCACCGTTGGCGGGAGCAATAGTCGCGCCGTCAAACTCGGCAATCTTGAGCAGGTACTCGCGAGTCCACAGCTTGCCCTCGAGCTTGCGGAATTTTTTGACGGCCTTGTCGACTTTAGCGGCCTTGACGCCCTTGGCGGACTTTGCCACGGCGGCCTTGGCCTTCTTATCGAGTTTCTTTCCCATACCGTATCCTTAATCTCGCAGGCCGAGCGCCGCAGGCGGGTGCGCGGCCAGTTTGCACAGCCACCTGCCTTGTACCCAGCGCGAACAAAACGGAACGCGGCGATACGACCACACAATGTGGTATCCTATAGCCCGATGCGTTGACGGAGAGGGTTTTGCCCGCCGCGTCGCCGGCAAGAGAGGGAAGGTCATGGGCTGCAAGCCTTCCTGCGGTGGCAAGGGCCAAGCGTTCACTCCCGAGCAGCGACCTCAACGGGCACGCGGCCAGTGGCAGCAAAGTCCCAGTAGGGAAGCCGTGAGCCTCGCGACAAGAGGCACAGAGTGGGCGCGGCGGGCCAGACATCCGCCGGGTCAAACAAGGTGGTACCGCGGAATTCAACCGTCCTTGGGCAATGTACATGCCCGAGGACGGTTTTTTTTGTTACCGAACCGGGCCGCGCATCCGCAACATCGGGCGGCGTCAGCCGTCCCGGAGCGCGGATGTGCGAGAGACGAAAGGGAAGACATGAGTCTGATTGATGATCTGGTCAAACTCGAGGAAGAGGCCAAGGAGCTCGTCACTAGCGCTGACGACGCCGCCAAGCTCGAGGCCGCGCGCGTTGAGCTGCTCGGCCGCAAGGGCCGTATCACCGGCCTGATGCGCATGATGGGCAAGCTCGCTCCCGAGGATCGTCCCATGATGGGCAAACGCGCCAACGAGATGCGCCAGCTGATCGAGGGCATGCTCGACGAGCGCACCACCGAGATGAAGGCCGCCGCCCTCAAGCACGCACTCGAGCACGAGGCCGTCGACATCACGCTGCCGGGCATCCGTCCGCAGATCGGTCACCAGCACCTGATCAAGCAGATCATCGAGGAGGCCGAGGACATCTTCTGCGGCATCGGCTACACCGTCGAGTCCGGCCCCATGGTCGATACCTCCTACTACAACTTCACCGCGCTCAACGCGCCCATGGATCACCCGAGCCGCTCGGCTCGCGACACGTTCTATGTGGTCGACAACAACCCCGGTAGCGTCGCGCACCCCGAGGCTCACGCCCACGGCGAGTCCGACGTGCTGCTGCGCACCCAGACCTCGGGCGTGCAGATCCACACCATGGAGTCGCAGAAGCCTCCCATCTACATGATCTGCCCGGGCACCGTCTACCGTCCCGACACGGCCGACGCCTGCCACCTGCCGCAGTTCAACCAGATCGAGGGCCTGGTCGTCGACGAGGGTATCACCTTTGGCGATCTTAAGGGCACGCTCGACTACTTTGTTAAGTGTATGTTTGGTGAGGATCGCAAGACGCGCTATCGCCCGCACTTCTTCCCCTTCACCGAGCCTTCCTGCGAGGTGGACGTGAGCTGCCACGTGTGCGGCGGCAAGGGCTGCAACTTCTGCAAGCACAGCGGCTGGATCGAGATCCTGGGCTGCGGCATGGTCGACCCCAACGTCCTGATCAACTGCGGCATCGACCCCGAGAAGTACACCGGCTTCGCCTTTGGTATTGGCGCCGAGCGCGTCGCGGCACTGCGCTACGATCTGCCCGACCTGCGCACGTTGATGACTGGTGACATGAGGTTCTTGAACCAGTTCTAAAACGCTTTCTTCTTAGTTGCAGTTTCCGGCTCAAAGCCGCATTTATGAAAGGAGACCAGTTAGATGCGCGTTTCTTACGACTGGCTCAAGACCATGATCGATATTCCGGAGGATCCTAAGACCCTTTCGGACGAATACATCCGTACCGGCACTGAGGTCGAGGCGATCGACACCGTGGGCGAGTCCTTCGACCATGTGGTGACCGCCAAGGTGCTCACCAAGACCCCGCACCCCGATAGCGACCACATGTATGTGTGCTCGGTCGACGTGGGCGACAAGAATCTCG
>CABUWD010000167.1 GCA_902495155.1 uncultured Collinsella sp. | reverse complement strand
GGCTGGGCCTGGCACCTCGGGCGTGTGTGCTGCTGTCTTGCTCGCTCGTGCTGGTCATAGCCGGTGTTTCGGCTTATGGCATGACGGTGCCATCCATGGTGCAGGCGCATGCTGCGCGTGAGCTGCATATTGGGCGCAAGGCCAAAAGCGACTTGGGAACGACAGCCGGATATACGTGGGCGAGTGTGGTCTCGCACGTTGTGTTCGGTGGCGACGATGCGGACAGTCCCGAAACATCGGACAACGAGGTTACGCTGGCAAACGGCAAGACCATCGTGCTCACCAACACCAAGATCATCACGAAGCTTTCCAACAACAGTGTGGCATCCGTCATAAATAAGGCCGAGCAGCAGAAAGAGCAGGATGCGCAGCAGCCGGGAGGCGCCGGCGGCTCGGATGCATCTAGCTCGGGATCTTCTGGTGCGAGTGGCGATTCCAATGCGGGTTCCGGCTCAAGCGGATCTACGAGCGGCGGCTCGACGGGCGGTGGCACCGGCGGCGACACGAACTCGGGTGGCCTCTCGGCTGCCGAGGAAGAAAGCATCCACAGCTGGCTCGTGACCAAATACAACATGCTCGACGGCTACGTCACTCGAGCCAATAGCGCGGTTTCGACCTATAACGCTACGGGCGATACCGGACCGTGCGACACCCTGGCGAATGACATGTTTGTTATCCGTGCCGAGTTCGGCCGACAAAGGTTTTCGACCAAATCAAAATGGTATCGGCAGTATGCCAATCTGTGGGGCTGCTATACCAACCTGTGTCAATGGGTTGGGCACTACGGCGACGACGACGTCGCGCTCAACAACTTCAACACCAATGTGGCGGCGATCGCCCTATGACGAACGACCTCGCTTCTACGGCAGCCCAGTCGCCCAACCGTGATCCCATGGTGGGCCTGCGCCTGGCGCGCGTCGACGGGTTTGAGCCTGCCGTCGCCCTGGGCACGGATGAGCTTCCCGCCTACCTGCGCCGTTTTACGATGCTGTTTGCCGATGACGCCACCATGCGCCGCGGCGGTATCGGCCGTGTGACGCGTGCCGTCAACGCGCAGGGCGAGGCCGTGGCGCTCAAGCAGCTCATCTTGCCAACACGCGACGAATTTGATGACGATGTCGCCCACGAGGCACTGGTCGCCAAGTTCAAGGCGGCGTTTCGCGAGGAATATGAATGCCATCGTGCCCTTTCGGGCCTTAAGGGCTTTCCCCGCTTATACGGGTGGGGCGAGGTCGACGGCGTGCCCGCGATTGTCATGGAGTGGGTCGAGGGCGAGACGCTCGCTCGCCTGCGCCCGCGCCTTGCCGTGGACGACGCCGGCCGCCTGTCACCGCTCGTGGCGGCGCGCCTGGGTCGCGACCTGTTCGATCTGCTCTGCCGCATGAGCTTGGTGGGCGAGGGTTTTGTCCACCGCGATATCTCGCCCGCTAATATCATGGTGCGCACGGCGCGTCTGCCGCTCGACCGACAGCTTGCCGAGGGCACCTTCGACCTGTGCTTGATTGATTTTGGCTCGTCGCTGGCGCTCGAGCCCGCCTCTGCGGTGGCCGGCACCGGCGGCAAGGCGTCGTTTACCGAGCGCTATGCCACGCTGCGCCGTGCGACGGTTGCCTACGCCCCGCCCGAGATGCTCACCGACGATATCCCCGACTTACGCACGCTCCGCATGTCGCCGGCAATCGATGTCTATGCAGCGGCGAGTACGGTCTACGAGCTCATTGCCGGTGTCGCGCCGTACGAGGTGGCGCCGGGCGCGTCGGGTACTTCGGGCTCGCGCAAAAGGACGCGCGATATCGCCAGCCCTTATCGCCTCAAGATGGATACGCTGCCCGATTATCCCGTCGGCGCCCACGCACCCGGCTGCGACTTGACGCAACTGCTGCGACGCGAGCCCGATGTGGCACTTGCCGCGGCCGAACAGGCTCAGCAGCTGGGGCTCGATCCAAATTCCGAGGATCTGCGCGATGCACTGGCGTTTGTCGACGCTCAGCTGTTCGATGTGGTGATGGCCTGCCTGTCCTGCCATCAGGAAGATCGCCCCGAGCCGGCTGCGGTGGAGGCGGCGCTCTCGGCATTTTGCGACCACTATGCGCAAAATGTCGCGCGCTCGCTTCGCGCCGAGCCGCTCATGCCGTGCCCGATGGAGGTATCGGGGCACACAGCCCGGCGTGCGGCGATGGTTGCGTCGACGGCGGCATGCGGCGTGCTTTGGGCTGTGGTCGTGGTATCAGCGGCGCTGTTGGCGTCGGGCGTCCATGTGACGCTCGTCGTGGGACCGCTTATGTGGTCCGGGAAGCTGCCGGCCATTATCGCCGTGCTGGCGTTGGCATCGCCGGGCATGGCGGGCATCGCCGCCGGGGCCTTGGCGCGCGACCGCCGTGCGGGATTCCTGCGGGGCGTGTTGGTCCTTTCCGCCTGCGAGGTTCCGGCTCTGGCCGCACTCGCATGTGCCGTGTTTTCCCAGCATGCCGTGGCGGGTGGCCTGGTGGCCGCCATAATTGCAACCTATGCGCTCACGTGGTTTTTGCTGGCGATGGGGTTTGCCTTTGAGCTTCCCGTCGTGTCAGCACGACGTGCGAAAATTCCCATGGCGACGCCGCTTGCCGGCGGAGCCGCGGCTGCCCGCGCCTTTGGCGGGCCGGCCGAAGTATCCGACACTATCTCTGCGACCAAGGAGGGCTAAGCCATGGCTTCTCAAGCTGAGCTCACCCCGTGCGGGGCAATGTTTGACATCTTTAAGCGCGCAGCGCACCTGAGCCATATCGAACTGTGCGGCCTGGTGCTCTCGAGCCGCCCGCTCGCCGACGGCCGTAGTCCGCAGAGTCGTGCCGCCGATCGTTCCTGGGTTTCGCGCTTCATCGTGCGCGCGCCGGTCGGCACGCTGCAGGAACGTTATTTTGCCGATTACGGCACCTCGGCCGCGCGCATTATGTCGCAGCTGGCCCTGCGTCGTCGCAATCCCATGGACGCCGCGGCCGTGACCAATATGGTGTGCGGCCCCGCTGGCGAGCTCATGGTGCGGGCACTCGAGGAATGCCACCAGGACACGAATCTCTATCGCAATGCGCTCGAGCGCCTGTCGCAGGCGGCTGAACTCATGCCCGCCGAGCGCGCCGAGGCCATCCTGGTGCTGTTTGTTGCCGTGGGTTGCTCGGCAGATGTCCGCTCGTCGGTGACCTATGCCATCGACTACGCTCATGCGACCTGTGGCGGCGCCACGTCGACGCCGTGCTCGCTGAGCACATCTTCGGTCGCGGGCGAGCGCGAGGTCGCGCCGGCGCATCCGCTGGGACTGCTGCGCGTGCAAAACGGCTACGTGGTGAGCGCCCCGCGCTGGATTCAGCCGAGTGAGGAAGGCGTCGAGATCGGCGCGCTGGCAACGGGGGAGGGCGACATCACCGACGTCGGCGACGACGTCTCGGCCCGCCATGCCCATATCTGGTGCGACGATTCTGGCACATGGTTTGTCGAGGACCTGTCGTCCACGAACGGCACCGTGGTGGTAAACGGGGCCACGAGCGTGTGTATTCAAGTAGAGCCTGGCCGCTCCGCTCAGCTCAACCCCGGCGACGAGCTCAAACTCGGCGAATCCACCACCTACGCCATCCTCCTCGGCGCCCTCTAGCTCATCCCCCCCCAATGAGTTGCGGTGAAATAGGGACTGATTAAGGCCGTTAACAGCAAAAACAGTCCCTATTTCACCGC
>CABUWD010000166.1 GCA_902495155.1 uncultured Collinsella sp. | reverse complement strand
CCGGGGAACCTCCTCGTCACGTCCTCGCCGGTGTCCGCGTCGAGGGCGCAGACGGTGGTCGACCTCAGGTGGACGTCCATCCCGAACGCGGTAGAATACTTTGGCATGGGAGCCTCCCAACCTCGTTGCGGCGCGGCTGCGCCTATGGCACTTCAACATCATTGTCGCAGCCCCGACCCGCGGTCACGAGCGGGGGCTCCTATCTTTTTAGTGCCCTCGGATTGGGTCATAGTGTCTGCCGTAAATTATACGTTTACGGCTAATTTCATACCACTTGTCGGAATGCGGACGCTGTCCTTGCATGCCGGGCGTACATTGAACGTGGTTTTTCGCGTGAAACCACGAATCGGTTGTCGGCCCTGAACAAGGAGGCCCAGCATGACGCTTGCCAAACCCATCAATAAATACATCGACTATATCGATGCCCCCGAGGACACGTTTGAGCAGTATGTCGAGAAGGCGTTAAAGTACAACTTTCGCTGCGTATTTGCGAACCTGCAGGAGTACGAGACGGGCCGCGCCATGCTCGAGGGCTCTGACATCATCCTTGCCGGCGCTATCGACTTTCCCCAGGGCACTATGACGCTTGAGGAGAAGCTTGCGAGGTTTGAGGAATACGCTGCGTGTGGCTTTACCGAGATTGACTACGTTTTGAATCAGGGGTCGATCGAGAACCGCGATTTTGATGCCATCGAGCGCGAGATGACTACCATTGCTGATTTTTGTCGCGCGCATGGCATCACTGACAAGGTAATCGTCGAGATGTGCAAGCTGGACGGCGACGACGCCGCCAAGCGCCGTGTATGCGAGATCGCGCTGGAGGCCAAGCCGGGATTCCTTAAGACGTCGACCGGCAGAAGCTTTGGCGGTGCTAAGCTCGAGGACGTGCGGCTGATGCACGAGGTGCTCGGCGATGCCGTGGCAATCAAGGCAGCGGGCGGTATCCATAATTACGAAGAGGCTTGCGCATTCATCGAGGCCGGCGCCAGCGCGTTAGGTGCATCGGCGGGCATCGCGATCGTCGAGGGCGCACCGACGGATGAGCGTCGCTAGCAGACGTATTTGACCTGAGCGATAAAGCTTCACGACCACACGCCGTTCATGTTCGGGACAATATGACATTTTTCCCGTTGTAAACGGAGTCGCGATGGGTGTTCTGTATGATGGCTCAGACAAGGTTGTTCAATGACAGGGAGGCATATATGGCAATCAAAGCCATCGCGATGGATATCGACGGTACGCTCACCAACGATCAGAAAGTGATTAGCCCGCGTACGCGCGAGAAGCTGCTCGCGGCGCAGGAGTCGGGCATTAAGCTCATTTTGGCTTCGGGCCGTCCCGCATGGGGGCTGCACGCCTTGGCGCAGGAGCTCGACCTTCAGAGTCATGATGGTTTGCTGGTGGCCTTTAACGGCGCTCACGTCGTCGATGCCCAGACCGACGAAGTGCTGTTCGATCAGGCTATGCCTGCCGACGAATTGCATCGCCTGATTGATCACCTGCGTAATTTTGACGTGATCCCTATGATTTCGCTCGGTCGCGATCTGCACGTTGAGGACTCGTACCATTGCATGATCACGCTGCCTGACGGCTCGCAGAAAAACATCGTCAAGTATGAGCGCGACGCGTGCGATCTTAAGATTCGCGAGGTGGAGAGCCTGCATGAGGTCGCTGATGCTTATCCCGTGGACAAGCTGCTGACGGCGGGCGACCCGGCCTATCTGCAAGCGCATCACGAGGAGATGTACGCGCCCTTTACCCAGACGCTTTCGGGTATGTTTACGGCCGACTGGTACTTTGAGTACACGGCGCCCGGTATTGACAAGGCCCGCGCGCTCGAGGGTGCCCTGCCCAAGCTCGGCATCGATGCCAGCGAGGTCGTCTCGTTTGGCGACGGCCAGAATGACAAGTCTATGATTGAGTGGGCCGGAACCGGTGTTGCCATGGGCAACGCCGTCGATGAGGTCAAGGCTGTGGCCCAGATGGTGACCGCCAATAATAACGAAGACGGCATTGCGGTGGCGCTGGATAAGCTGCTGGGTTAGAATCGCCGATAGTGCATGGCTCGGGCGTCCGCTTGCGGGCGCCCTTTTGTTAGGGAGGGTGCCGTGTCCGCATTTCCGTTCGACGCCGTTATCTTTGACATGGACGGCGTCATTGTCGATACCGAGTATTACTACCTGGGCGAGACTGCCGCGTTTGCCAAGGAGCTTGGACTTAACCTGACTCAAGAGGAGTTGAACGGGCAGGTTGGTACCTCGCATCAGTTCTTCCTGCGTATGCTGGTCGATTGGTTTGAGCGCGCCGGGAAGGGGCATTTAACTGGCGAGGAAGCGTTGATCCGTTGGGACGAGTGGGCGCATAAGCGTCCGCGCGACTATCAGGCTTTGATTAACCCAGGCGCCGTGGATACGATTCGAGAGCTGCCACGCCGTGGCGTTCGCGTGGCGCTTGCCAGCTCGTCTCCCATGGATAGCATCGAGGAAGTGCTCAATGCGTGCGGGCTGTCGGATGCCTTTGAGTATGTGGTGAGCGGCGAGCAGTTTAAGGAGAGCAAGCCCGAGCCCGACATCTACCTGCATGCGCTGGACCTGCTGGGGCTGCCCGCGAATCGCTGCTGCTGCGTTGAGGATTCGGTGCCTGGCATCACTGCCGGCAAGCGAGCCGGCCTGACAGTTATTGCCAAGCGCGAGGAGCGCTTTGGCTTTAGCCAGGATGCCGCGGACAAGATTATCGACCAGCTGCCGGAGCTGCTCACGCTTTCTTAGGAGCGCGGTAGTTGCGCGTTTTTCGGGTCTGATGAGTAAATAGCCGACATTTTGGTGCGACACCTAGCATACTTAATGCTAATGCGGGCTTAAGGGCTTGCTGAATGCCCTTGGGCCCGCTTTAGACTTAATTGTGCTGGGAGAGGGTATATGCCACCGACTGAAGGGCTAACTGACGGTAAAGCAGCGATACCGCTGTACCAACAGGTCATTGATATCATTAAAAACGAAATCAACTCCGGCGCCTACAAGGCAGGCGCGCGGATACCCAACGAATTCGAATTGGCTGAGAGCTATAAAGTTGGCCGCGTTACCGTGCGACGCGCTATTGAGGAGCTCGTCCAGCAGGGCTATCTAACGAAGCGACAGGGGAAAGGCACGTTTGTCAATGCCCCCAAGCTTAAGCGCAAGATTCGCCAGAAGGATGACGTCCAGAGTTTTTCAGACGCATGCCGCGTTAACGGAATGGAACCGGGGGCGCGTGTCATTTCGAGAAAGATACTGCCGGCGGATTCCACCGAAGCACAGTTCTTTGGTGTTCCCGTTGGAACTGACTTGATTTGCGTTGAGCGCGTGCGTACTGCCGATGGCGTCCCTGTCATGCTCGAGAACAACATATACGTTTACGAGGAGAACGCCTATCTATCAACGGCACCTCTATCTAACCAATCCATTTTTGAGTTCGTGCGCAACCGGATGGGCCGCACGCCCGCGTTTACCGACCCGTGCACGCTCGAGATCGCGTGCGCATCGCCCGAGGTCGCTCGGTTGCTGGCGGTTCCCGTTGGCGAACCCTTGTTTTATATGGAAGCCTTCTTTTTCGATGAGCAGCGGCGGCCGTTTATCATCGGTCGTCAGCGGATCGTTGGGTCTCGCTACGTTTTTGACATCTAGGACATTGCGTATGGAAGCGGGCGGGGGGGTTTATAAACAGGGGT
>CABUWD010000165.1 GCA_902495155.1 uncultured Collinsella sp. | reverse complement strand
CCATTGCCCAGATCTTCTCGACGCTGCGGCCAGTGAGGGCAGAGATGCGCAGGTACTGGGCCCAGGGAGCCATGACGCCCAGACGGCGGTCGACAGTCTCCATGCAGGCCTCGCGCTTACGGTCGTCGTCGAGCAGGTCCCACTTGTTGAGCAGCACTACGATGGCGCAACCGCGCTCGATGGCAAGGCCCATGACCTTCTGGTCCTGCTCGGTAACGCCCACGGAGGCGTCAACGACGAGCAGCGCCACGTCGGCGCGGTCGATGGCGCGCAGGCCGCGGACCATGGAGTAGTACTCGATGTTCTCGTACACGGTGCTCTTCTTGCGAATGCCCGCGGTGTCGACCATGCGGTAGTGCTTGCCGTTGCGCTCCACGACGGTGTCGATGGCGTCGCGCGTCGTGCCGGCAATGTTGGACACGATAGAGCGGTCGGCGCCCAGGATGCGGTTGAACAGCGAGGACTTACCGGCGTTGGGGCGGCCGATGATGGCCACGTTCAGCGCATCGGGGAACTCGTCGGCAATCTCGTCCTCCTCCTCAGGAAGCAGGGCCACGATGTCGTCGAGCAGGTCGCCGGTGCCGTGGCCGTGCAGCGCCGAGAGCGGCGTGGGCTCGCCGATGCCGAGGGAATAGAACTCCCAGATGCTGTCGTTCTCGCGATCGGGGTTGTCGAGCTTGTTCACCAGCAGAAAGACCGGCTTGTCGCAGCGCTTGAGCATGCGAGCGACCGACTCGTCCTCCTCGGTGACGCCGGTGCGGCCGTCGACCACAAACAGGATGACGGCGGCTTCCTCGGCGGCGGCGAGGGCCTGGTCGCGAATGGACGTGGCAAAGACGTCATCGCTCTTGAGCGGCTCGATGCCGCCCGTGTCGACGATGGTGAACTCGCGGCCGTTCCAATCGGCCGTGTGGTACGAGCGGTCGCGCGTGACTCCGCGGGACTCGTGGACGATGGCGTCCGAGGTCTGGGCCAGGCGGTTAACGAGCGTGGACTTGCCCACGTTGGGGCGTCCGACGACGGCGACGATAGGTTTCATCTGCTCTCCTTTAATGGGTAGGGTCAGTGGAAGTGTTAGAGTCTGCGGGCACAATGCCAAGGATGCGCTCCAGGGTATCGAGCAGCTCATGCGGCATGGTCGACACCACATGAACCTCGGCGCCACGGTGGTTAAGGCTTGCGAGTAAATCGTCACGATGATACTCGTCAAGCGTCATGCCGTCAGCGTTGAACATGAGCTTAGGCACAAAGAGCATAACCCCCGACAGATCTTGGGGCAGCTGCTCCAGAATGTCACACGCGACGATGAGGCCGGTCACGTCCACGTTGCCGCCAAAGTAGCGGTTCTTGATGGCCGTGACGGTGCCGGCGAGTCCCTGCGGCGATTCCACGAAACGTGCCACGGTGTCGCGTGCGCTGGCGCCCGAGAGGCACAGCAGGTGCTGGCTGCGAGTGGCGATGGCCTCGCGGACGCGGGCCAGTCGCGAGGCATCGGCGGCAAGCACGTCGTCGGTCTCGTCCAGATACGAGCGGATCATGCCGATGCCGTCGTAGTACTGCGGGTAACCGTCGTAAAAGTCTGCCTCGGGAGGATCGATGCCGGCGTCCAGATAGAACTCGTCGCTCATCTGGAAGGTGTGGCGGCCAAAGCGCTCATAGGCGCGGTCCTGGAACGGTCGAATCATGGCGATGGTCTCGCGTGCCAGCTCGGGCTTGTCGCTGTATGACCAGCTAAAGCGGTTTTGGTGCTTGGTAAAACCGAGCGGCACAATGCCCAGGCTTGTGATTTGCTCGTGCTCCTCGCAAAAGCGCAGAGTCTTTTCCAGCTCCTCGCCGTCGTTCATGCCGGGACACAACACGATCTGCGCGTGAATTTCGATGCCGGCGGCCATGATGGCTTCGAGTACGTCCATGCCTCGCTGGGCGTTGCGGCCCATCATGCGGCGGCGGACGTCGGGGCTCACAGCATGGACCGACACGTTCATGGGACTCATGTTGCGTTGGATGACGTTTTGAACATCTTCGTCGGTGAGGTTCGTGAGTGTGACGAAGTTGCCCTGCAAAAAGCTCAGGCGATAGTCATCGTCGCGGATGTAGAGCGTGGAGCGGCCGCCCTTGGGCAGCATGGTCATAAAGCAGAACACGCAGGCGTTCACACAGGTGCGCATGCCATCGAAGATGGGTCCATCGAACTCAAGACCCCAGTCCTCTCCTGGGAAGCGGTCGAGCTCGACGGAGGTGACGGTGCCGTCGCGCGGGTCGAATACCTCCAAATCAACGGTGTCGTCGTCGGCCTCCCAAAGCCATACGATCATGTCGGTGAGCGCCTCACCGTTGACCGTGAGCACGCGCATGCCCGGCTCGATACCCACATCCCATGCGGGCGATTCGGGACGCACGTTCTTTACGAGCGCGCCCTCACCCGGCTCGGGGTCGCGGCTGCGCCCGTAATCGGCCACCTCGGCGGCGTATGCGGGTACGGTCTGGTCCATGGTTAGCGGCAAAGCTCCTTGATGCGCTCGACGGCGCGCTCGATGTGTTCTTGCGGGGTGGAGGCTCCGGCGGTGATGCCGATGTGGTGAGCGTCGGTAAACCACGCGGCCTGGAGCTCGGAAGCTTCCTCGATGTGATACGTGCGCTCGCAGGCGTCTGCGCAAATCTGCGCCAGGCGGCGGGTGTTGCCCGAGTTCTTGCCGCCCACCACGACCATGCAGTCGCAGCGGTTGGCAAGTGTGGCTGCTGCCTGTTGACGCTCACTCGTGGCGGCGCAGATGGTGTTGATCACACGCAGCTCCTGCACGCGCGGGGTGATAGCTGCCACGACCTCGGCGAGGTTCTGCGCGGTCTGGGTGGTCTGCACGACGAGGCCTACCTTGCCCTTGAACGACAAGGCGTTGGCGTCGGCGGCACAGCTCACGACCTGCGCATCAGTGCCGGCGTGGCCCAGGATTCCCTCCACCTCGGGGTGACCTGGCTCGCCTACGACCACCACGCGGTAGCCCTCGCGCACCAGGCGCTCGGCTGCCATATGGACCTTCTTCACGTAAGGGCAGGTGGCGTCGACGACGTTAAGGCCACGCTCGCGAGCGGCATCGATTACCTGCGGCACCACTCCGTGCGCGCGAATGATTACGGTGCCCGATGCGGCGTCGTCCAGGTTCTCAGCCAGGCCAACGCCTGCCTCAGCAAGCTCGCGCACCACGATGGGGTTATGGATGAGCGGACCCAAGGTATGGACCTGAGTGCACTCCCCTGCCTGCGGCGCGGCGGCTAGCGCCATATCGAGCGCACGCTGTACGCCGTAGCAAGTACCGGCGTGGGCGGCGATCTCGATGGTAAGCGCGGTTGCCTGGTCGAACGCAGTCGCGGCGGTGTTCGTCACGTTCTCGCTCATGGTTAGAACCTTCCCGGATGCTCGGCGCGCAGGTCGTCGCGCATAGCGTAGACGCGGTTCATGGCCTCGGACTCAAACCATGCCAGGCGCTCTTTGCGCTTGAGCTCGGCCGGTGCATCGGATAGCGAGATGGCCTTGCCGGCACGGATCCAGCACTTTTTAGGGCGCATGAGCTTTTTGCCCGCAGGCGTAATATCGGACCAGCCGCAGATAGCGAGCGGGTTGACGGGCGCCTTGCCCATCTGGGCAATGAGCGCAAAGCCGCCGTGGACCTCGGGCTTGATCTCGCGCGAGCGGATGCGCGTGCCCTCGGGGAAGATCAGGACGTCCTCGCCGCGCTGCAGCGCATG
>CABUWD010000164.1 GCA_902495155.1 uncultured Collinsella sp. | reverse complement strand
GCATCACTCGGGGCGGGGGGGTCTTTCCCCCCCGGCGTTTGCCCCGCTTTGGCCTGCCCTCAGATCCTGCTGCGACTACGTCCTCGGATTGTGTGGGCGGATGAAGGACGTAGTTGGTCGGGTATTCCGTCCCCTTCGCTGTTTCGCGGCTTTACCGCGAAAGGCGCGTTACTTTGGGGATGGATGGGGGGGCGTGGCTGTTGCAACGCCTTATCCCTTTGCTTTTTCGCGCCTTTGGCGCGAAACGCGCAGCACCTTGGGAAATGCATTGATGTGTGGACGGGGCTGGATTGCGGATTCAAATGGCTAGAGAGATATGGGTGCGAACGAGAAATCGTTATTGGGGTCATCCTTTTCCATAAACTCATCGAGACAAAACGTCATGTAGATTGGAACGTACAGAACCTTGCCCTCTTTGCTGAGATTCTCGTGGCTTAGTACAACGGCTTCGGGAATTTTGTACTCGCCCACACTCATCAGACGATCGAGGGCCGCGTGCGCTCGAACTTTCTTGCCCGATTTGACCTCGATTGGGACAACATGACCGTGGACGCCTTCGATCACAAAGTCAACTTCACCGACCTCACGCGTTTGGTAGTACCATGCATCCGCCCCGAGGGCAACGAGTTCCTGCGCGACCACGTTCTCATAGAGACCACCAAGGTTGGGAGTTTTCATATCAAGATAGACAGCGCGTGCGGTGCTGCCGGGGTATCGCGATGCGAGCATGCCTGTATCAGACTCGTATAGTTTGAAGGCTGTCGTTTTCTCCGTCCTCTTGAGAGGACTCCGTGGCTCCGTCACCCTGGCGACCATCAATCCAACACCTGCGTTAACAAGCCACAGGAAATCCTGCTCATATTTTTTAAGGCGAGCTCCCTCACCCAGAGACGAAACAACAAAGCGATGAGACTCCGCCTCAAGCTGAACGGGAATTTGCTCAAAAATCGACCGAACGTTAAACGCTCGAGTCGATGCATATTTTGAGATATCGCTTTTGTACTGATCGACCAGCTGAGTTTGAAGCTCACGTGTGCTCACGAGCGAATAACCCGAATCAATATAATTCTGAACGACCTCCGGCATGCCGCCGCAAACGATATAGGCTCTATAGTTCTTGAGCATCGCCTCATGAATATAGTTTTCGACAGGATGTTTCTCGACAAGGCAGCTGCGAATGCCTGCAAGCACATTCTCGCTTACGCTGTTTGCCCAACAAAACTCTTCAAAATCCATCGGGCGCATAACAATGTGCTCTACATACCCCACCGGAAAAGAAGAGATCCCCTTAAACTCAGTCCCAAGCATAGACCCCGAGAAGACATAGCTAAAGCGCCCATCCTCGACCAACGCCTTCATGAGTGTAACGATCTGCGGATACTCCTGAATCTCATCGACAAAGACAAGCGTATCGCCCTCAACAAGCGGCGCATCCGCAAGAAGGGCTACGCGGTTGATAAAGTCAACGGAGTTCTTTGCGCCAACAAGTGCATTCCTTGCTTCGACATCGAGTAGTAAATTGACCTCAAAATACGAAGCGTAGTTGCTTTTTCCAAACGCGCGAATCGCATAGCTCTTGCCAATCTGACGCGCACCAGTAACGAGTAATGCCTTATTGGAGTTATTCTTCCAGCTCAAAAGCCTATCAGTGACCTTACGGCGTAGCATTAAACCCCCAAATGACAAAAATTGACAGATAGAATCGCCTAAAATCATACAAAAATTGGCAGATAATATTGTCGTAAATATACAAAAATTGGGAGATAGCAAAGGTTCGAATAGGCCTCAAAGCCACTGAAACAGTGCTCTACTTTGCGAAGGGGCTGGGGACGCTGTTGGGTGCGTCTCCAGCCCTCTGATTCTTACTTTGGATCCCGATGGTGGGGTGTTGTCGGTGCTGCTTGCTTGGTTACCTTGTCTCGCCGGACTCCGTGCGTAGGCGGTAGCCGTGGACGAGGTCGCTAATGGCCGGCCAGGGAATCTGGCGGTCGACCCAAAATTGGAGCTGGACCAGATAGCGCTCGGTGGCGCGGGTGAGGGCTGCAAACTGTTCGTGAGTCTCTACCTGGGCGTAGAGGTCGCGGCTGTGGGCGAGGATTGCCGTCGTGTCATCCATTTTGCCGGTGACGTCGAAGGCGCCCGAGAACCAGTCGCACAGGCGCGCGGCGCTGTTGTTGATCGTTGCGAGGTCGGCGGTGCCGTCGTTGGCGTTTTCGTTGGCCTGGGCTCGCAGGAGGGAGAGGGCGTCGGCCGCGTTCATGCAGTAGCCGACGGTGAAGTTCCAGACGGCGAATTCGCGGCCTGTGTCAAGCTTGCGGCGGCGCATGTAGTCGATATCGCGCGGTTCCTCGAGCATCATTTGGTCGGCGAGGGCCTCAAGTGCAGTGGTGTACTCGGCAAGGTCGAGTGCGAGCAGGGTGTTGATATCCATCATCTTTAGGCCTCCGCTTCGATCTCGACGATTTCGTTTTTGATGCACATGCCCTGGTTGTCCCAGACATTGCGGCAGGCGGCGGCAAAGCGCTCGCGGTCGGCTTCGCAGATGCGGGCGAACATGTTGCAGGTGCCAAAGGGCTCGCACACGTCAAAGAAGATGCAGATTGACGACCATCCGCCATACCAGCTCACGGCGCCCGCCGGCTCGTGAAAAACGGGGTTCTCGATGTGCTCATAATTGGCAATGGGGCCCGATACGGGATAGGTTACCTCGGCATCGCAGATCTTGGCCGAAAAGATACGTGACTCGACCGGACAGGACGATTCGAACAGCTTGCATGTCTCGGGAGCCTTGTCCCAGAGCATATCGGCGAGAAACGTCTCGCCATTCAGCGTGATCTTGAGCATTTTTGTCATAGTAAGGACCTCCTCAATCCGTCGCTCAAGGGGTTCGCTGGCGGATAAGGAGAAGACAGCGGCGGGGTCGCCGAACCCAAACTTCACGACAGATCTCTGTCGCCCCAGCCCGCGCTGTTCTTCGCTAAAGTACCATGCCGCAATTGCGCGCGCAATATCAGTTTTTGATTTTCTGGAAGCGGCAATCGACGAGACGGCTCGCCGGCTGCCGGCCGACGCGCGGCAAAGGCACTCGTCTATTCCTTAAGTTGGATGAAAAACGCCATGTTATTGCAGGGCTGCATACTCGTCCAATAAGTGCATAGAATCTCGTATAGTGCGAGTAAGATTTTGCGCTGTCTGTTTTATGTTTAGCAAAGATATAGTTTGCATAATCTGGTCTAATCCCTGCTCTATTAAAATAAAGTTGCACGTAAATGACGTAGATATGCTTGAGCTGGGTTTCTTTACGCTGAGCGGGTAAAAGCGACCGTTCACCGTTCAACTATTTTCAAAATGAATAAAATGAGCGATAAAGAGAATATAAACCTTAATAAACTCGCGTATCGCACGGGCGCGGGTTATTAATGGGTTGTAGGCCTTTTACAGAAAGGATTCCAGCAATGTCTAAGCCTCTTGGCAAGCCCGATCGTATCGTCGTCGCCCTTGGCGGCAACGCCCTCGGCAACAACCCCGTTGAGCAGATCGAGGCCGTGAGCAACACCGCTCACGCTCTCCTCGGCCTGATCGAGCAGGGCAACGAGATCATCATCACCCACGGCAACGGTCCGCAGGTCGGCATGATCCAGAACGCCTTCGCCGCTGCCCACGACGCCATCGGCACCCCCGAGATGCCGCTGCCCGAGTGCGGCGCCATGTCCCAGGGCTACATCGGCTACCAGCTGTCCCAGGCCATCCTGAACGACCTGAAGTCCCGCGACATCATGCGCTCGACCGCCTGCATCG
>CABUWD010000163.1 GCA_902495155.1 uncultured Collinsella sp. | reverse complement strand
GTTTTAATCATCCAGTTCCTCCCAGGTTACACGGATTTTCTCGAGCATTTCGGCGAGCTGCTCGCGCTCGTCGTGGGTGAGCGCGCTAAAGGCCTGCTCTCTAAAGCGGATGCGGGCCGCCTGCTCAACGCGGGCCTTTTCCCATCCCGCATCGGTCAGGCGGATGGTGAGCTGCCGACGGTCTTTGGGATTGCGACTGCGCTCGATAAGACCGCCCAGTTCGAGCTTGGACAGAATCTCGGAAAGGGACCCCGGCTTGAGGTCGAAGTGCATGCCGAGCTCCTGTTGGGACAGCTCGCCGGTCGGCTGCTTGGCGAGTAGGCAGACAATAGGCGCCTTGCCAGATATGCCGCCGCCGTGAAAATGCATGTAATGGCCGCAAAACCCCAGCCCATGGAGGATTCTCTTGGCGAGACGGTCCTCCTTGGACTGAGTCTCGGGCTCGTCTACCGGCTGCGAGGGGTCGTCGCCGGGTTCATGCGGATGGGCGTGTGGTTCAACACACATATCTAATCTTCGCTCCTTTCTTTAGTTAGGTAGTGGAATTGTTTTGTGCCTAACTAATCTAGGAGCATGAGAAATGAATGTCAAGGTACCAAACTAGTGGTTACGCGGTTTTACCAAACCGCGTAACGGCTCGACGCTGCAAACGCTCCCTGCGCTACACTTAGTCGCACTGTGGCGCTGCTGCGCCGTGCCCGAACCAAGGGAGACCCTCATGAAGAACACTCAGCTGCTGCTGATCAACGATATGTGCGGCTACGGCAAGGTTGCGCTTTCCGCCATGCTGCCGGTGCTGTCGCACATGGGTTACCGTATCCACAATCTGCCGACGGCACTTGTGTCCGATACGCTCAACTATCCCAAGTTCTACATCCATGACACCACCGAGTACGTGCGCCAGAGCCTCGCCATCTGGGAGGATCTCGGCTTTGAGTTCGACGCCATCTCCACCGGCTTTATCGTGACCGAGGAAGAGACGCGCATTATTTCGGACTTCTGCCACCGTCGCGCGCAAAAGGGCACCAAGGTGTTCGTCGACCCCATCATGGGCGACAACGGCAAGCTCTACGCCGGCGTGCCCGAGTCCACGATCGGCCTCATGCGCAGCCTGCTCGAGTGCGCCGACTATGCGGTGCCAAACTACACCGAGGCGTGCCTGCTCACCGATACGCCCATTGCCGAGCAAATCACGCCCGATAAGGGCCGCGCTCTTGTGGATGCCGTGCGTGCCTTGGGCGCCAAGTCGGTGGTCATTACGAGCGCTGTGGTCGACGGTGCGAATGTCGTCATCGGTTACGACCATGTGGCGGGGGAGTACTTCACGATTCCCTTCGACCTGATCCCGGTTTACTTCCCGGGCACGGGCGACACGTTCTCGGCGGTGCTTGTCGGCCGCGTTATGGCTGGTTGGAGCCTGCAGCGCGCGACGAGCGATGCCATGCGCGTGGTAGCCGAGCTTATCGAGCGCAATGCCGACCAGGAAGACAAGTCCGCCGGCCTTCCCATCGAGGCCTGCCTGGATGTGATCGACCATGAGTAACGCTGGCGAGGGCGGCATCAGGCCTGCGGGCGAGAGCAAGCCGCTCGGCGCGCCGCGAGGCAAGCGTCCGCGTATCCGCGTGAGCTGCGTGGACCAGCTGGGTGCGTGCCGTTGTCACCATGGTCACAAGCCGGGCGACGTCTTTGACTTCGACCGAGACCGCGGCAAGATGTGCGCCATGGCCTGCCATGTGGGCTTTCCCTATATCGATATCCTGCGCTATGGCGGGACCGTGCCTGGAAACGAGCCCGGCACGGCAAAGTTCTGCTGCCCCGAAGTCGATACGCTGAACGTCTGGCTTGCCGAGATCGTTGACGAGTAGTCGAGCGCAATGTGGCAAAGGGACAGCCCCTTTGACACATTCGCCGGTGGTGCCCCTTCTTTTGCTTATAATCTCAAATCTCTGCATTTCATTTGATTTTAGGTTCTAAAAATTCTGCGTTTCATCGATAATCAAGCGTATAAAACTTTGCATTTCATTTGATGACACTGAGGAGAGAGCCTATGCTGCGCAGGAAAACAGCGGCAGAGCTGGAGCGTTGGCTGAAGTCTTCCGAGCAAAAGGCCTTGTTCATTACGGGTTCTCGCCAGATTGGCAAAAGCTATTCGATTCGCGCATTTGGCAAAGCCAACCATGCAACCTACATCGAGCTTAACCTCATGGAAAATCGCCAGGCAAAAGATGCTCTTCTCGAGGCGCGGGATGCCGATGATTTCATCAGCAGGGTGACGCTTCTTTCGGGAAAGTCGATTGCACCAGGCAAAACGCTCGTGTTTATCGATGAGGTCCAAGAGGCCCCCGACATCATGACGATGGCAAAGTTCCTTGTTGAGGACGGGAGGTGCCGCTGGGCGTTTTCGGGGTCAATGCTCGGGACTCAGTTCAAGGGCGTCAGGTCCTATCCCGTGGGGTATGTCCACGAGCTTAGGATGTTCCCGCTCGATTTTGAGGAGTTTTGCTGGGCAACCGGGGTGAGCGAGGGGGCTCTCCAAACGATACGTGACGCGTGTATCAGCGAGAGGCCCATTCCTGATTACATTCATGACGCGATGATGGCAAACTTCAGGACCTATACCGTTGTCGGCGGAATGCCGGAGGTCGTGCAGCGTTTCCTTGACACGCAGGGCGACCTTGCCTCTGTTCGTCAGCTACAGTTAGAGCTCAACGAACAGTACCGGCGGGATATCTTCAAGTATGCAAGCGGGCGAGCCCTTCAGGTACAGAGCATCTACGATCAGCTCCCTATTATGCTTGAGGGCGAACACAAGCGTTTCGTGCTCAATTCCATTGACCCCAAGGCTCACTACGAGAAGTACCAGCGAGATTTTGTCTGGCTTGCCGATGCCGGCGTTGCTCTCAAAGCCGATATCGTAACCGAGCCAAAGTCGCCCCTGCTCAAGACGGCACGGCCATCGCAGTTCAAGCTATACCAATCGGATACGGGCATGTTGATGGCGCGCTACCCCGTTGGAGTCGCCCAAGCGGCGTATCTTGATAGCAAGGAGCCCAATCTGGGCGGCATTTACGAAAACGTGGTGGCCCAGCAGCTGGCTGCCCAAAATCGCCAGCTTTACTACTATCAGACAAAAAAGCGCGGTGAAGTGGACTTTGTGGTCGATGGACCGGATGGGACGGCTGTTCCGATCGAGGTTAAATCGGGCTCCTATTACCACGCGCACGCTGCGCTCGGTCATGTGCTTGATACGGCTGAATATGGCGTAAGGCTCGGGATTGTTTTCTCGAAAGGCAACGTTGAGCGCAACGGAGCGGTTCTCTATTTGCCGCTATATGCGACCTGGGCCCTTTCGGATGTTTTGGGCGACTCCTGCGCCGAGGGGATAAAGCTGGAGGTCAAGCCGGTCTAGGGCCAGTCCCGGATGTGACAAAGGGACAGTCCCTTTGTCACATTCATGAGTGTGGATTTTCTCCCGTATAGAGCGCACTTGAACGCTCAAAGCGGGAGAAAATCCACGCTCATTTTTCATGTGGGAGATTATCCACGCTCGTTTCGCGCCGAAGGCGTGGCCCGCGGCCTCGCTTGCCTACAGCTGCTCGAGCATAGCGGTGCAACCGGCGAGTACATCGCGGTAGGTGGCGTCGAAATTGCCGGTGTACCAGGGGTCGGCCACGTCGCCGGGGCGATCGGTCCAATCGAGCAGGCGCGAGATCTTGCCATCGGGGTCCTTCCCAAAAATTCGGTACAGGCCGCGGGCGTTCTCGTCGTCCATATAGACAATGTGGTCCCAGTCGCCATACTCCGCGCGACGCACCTGACG
>CABUWD010000162.1 GCA_902495155.1 uncultured Collinsella sp. | reverse complement strand
TCGGTCATGCGCTTGTGGCCCATGGCGTTCCACTCGGCGGCGTGGATCAGGTAGACCTCGAGGTCGCGGTCGCCGAACTTGTTCATGAGGTACTCGAGCTGCATGAGCTCGTCCCAGGTACCGCCGACGCCCATCAGGAACACGGCGTCGTAGCCCTCGTCGGCGACCTTGTCGGCGAGCGCGGTCATCTTCTTGCCGGTCTCGTAGAGCGCCTTGCCGTCCTCGAGATAGCCCTCCTGGTCGAAATGCATGATCTCGATCTTCTCGGTTTCCTTCATTTGTCTCTCCTTTCTGGGGTTGTTTCCACATCCCCCATGCCAACGGGCATCAAAACCCGCTTACATTCCGTAACACTCGGCCGCTTTGGCCTTAAGCGCATTGACTGACTCTTCGTAGCCCTCTGCCTTGACCTCCATTTGCTTGGAGACGGCATCAAGATACGGGTGCACGTCCCATGACTTCAGACGCTCGGCTATCATGGCCGCAATCGTCTGGAAGAACACAAGATTGGGAATTGCGCTGAGCAGCGGAGCCACCTGAGGCACCGCAACCTCGTGAGCCCTACCCTTGGGATGGGCCGTGAGCAGCACCGTTTTTGTCGTAACGTTCGATAGCGCATCAGCGATATTCGCAAGACGCTCCGACCCCTGCGGATCGTCGACGATAAACACCAGATAGCCCGGAACGATCTGCATCTCGGGACCGTGGACGAACTCCTCGCCTTCGTGATGCATGGCAGGAATCTTGATGGTCTCGCTCAGCTTGAGGGCCGCCTCTTCGGCAACGCCATAGTTGGGGCCGTTGCCGACGACCATGGCGGGCGTGTGCTCAGAAAGCTCGAGCATGTGGTCTTGGACATATGCCTCGGCGGTCTTGCACATCACGGCATTGGCCTGGATGGCCTCGCGCAGGTCGTCAAGACGCGAGGCGACGCCCTTGGCGTCAATCGTTCCGCGCGCCTGACCGCCGTTAATACCAAAGAGCACCAGGTACTCAACGAGAACCTCGACGCCCAGAGTCACAAAGTCCACCGACTCGACGCCCACACCGTAGTCAAGAACGATGTCAGCGTGTTCCTTGATGGGTGCCTCGACGTTTGCCGTGAGCGCAACTGCAGCCATATCGTGTGCGCGCATGTAATCGAGCGCCGCAATCGTATTGGTCGAATAGCCACTCTGCGAAACGGCAATGTTGAGCGCATGCTGCGGATAGGTGTGTTCAAAATCAACGAAGGCCTCGGGCGTCACAACGGACACCTGCATTTGCAGGGCATCTTGCAGGTAATCGCGGGCGCAATCGGCGGCATGGCGCGACGAACCCGAAGCAACGATGCGCAGCGCGTCAAAAGAACCGGACTGGAAAATATCAACGAGCTGCGCTACCAGCTCAGACGAACACTCGAGGTTCTCCCCCATACGCACATGGGCAAGCTGAACGTAATCGAGCATCTTCATCGTCTCACCTCGTAACAAATCATTAGTATTTGATACCAATCACAGTTACAGGTTACGGCTTTTTGATACCTCTTTGTCGATTAATTTATCCCCATCGGCGAACGGTCGATTTTGAGCCCTGTAAGGTTGTATATACAGCTGACCCAACGATCAAAACTGGTTAGTTTCCCAGCCGTTATTCACAAAATACCAGCTAGTACGTATAGGTGTAGCCGCCCGTATCGCCACGATTGAAGGACTTTACATACTCGATAGCCTGACCGCTCGCGTCATAGCTCACGCATTCCAAAAGCAAAACAAGATCGCCCTGTTCCAGTGCAAGGAGGCCGGCATCTCGTGCGCCCAGCGCTTCGATATCGAGCTTTTCCTGTGCCATGACTGGCTTTCGGCCCAGCATCTCATAGGTCTCGTACAAACTGAAGACCGACACGTCAATATCTTCAATGGTTGGGAACAGCAGGCAGGGAATCAGCGCCGTCTCAATCGATACGGGGCTACCGTTTATGCAGTTCAGGCGTCGAACGGAATAGAGCAGGTCGTCCTCGGCGATGCCAAACAGGTCGGCGTAATATGGCCCCGCATAACGCTTGGAACGCGCGAGAATACGGACGGACGGCTCGCCGCCCGAAGCACGGACCGATTCACGGAAACCGACCGTGCGTTCAAAAAAAGCAGGTACTTTCTGCGCCACAAAGGCACCTTTTCCCCGAACACGGCGAATCTGCCCGCGCCGAACCAGCTCATCGACAGCGCTTCGGATGGTCAAGCGTGTCGTACCAAATTCCTCGGCGAGGTCTTTTTCGGACGGAATCATGGAACCCGTGGGATATATACCGCGCTCGATACGTTCCTCGATGCGGCGTCGAATGCGCTTATAAACCGGGGTGGCATCTACTGTTTCAGCCATTGTTCACCTGCCACGCTCCTCATGCCGTTCTCTTCGCCGTTATCGGCAAAGCGGAACTTTGTGGGCAAAATCACCGATTTGCAATGCTCCACAAAACGCATGTCCTTATCAAATTCGATCGAGCTCTCATAGAACACCGGCGTTCCCTCTTCTTGCTGGAGCAGCTCGGCCTCCTCGGCGTTCAAACGCGAGATGGAGATATGCTCACGTCCATGCTCAACACGCACGCCACCTTCTTTGAGCAAGACATCGTAAAGGCTCTCGCACTCAAAATCGTGCTCGATAAGCGATGGGCACAGGGACAGGTTAACGTGAGCCGTCTCGATTGACGCCGGCTCGCCCTCAATAAGTCGAACGCGCTGCATGCGGAGCAAAGGGGCGCCTACAGCCACCCTAAGCTTGTCGGCAAGCGTCTTATCCGCCTCGATGGTCCCGGTGGAAACCAGACGAGAAGAGGGGTGCAGGCCGGCAGTCCGCACAGCATCGGAGAAGTTATACGTTTCCTGGAAGATGTTCAGCGGCTTGGGAGGACACACATACGTACCCGATCCGCGACGGCTCTCGAGCGTTCCACACGAGATGAGCCGCGTGATACCGGCACGCAACGCCGTACGCGAAACGCCAATCTCTTCACACAGCACGCGCTCGGCCGGCAGGCGATCACCGCCGGCAAGCTGATGGTGCTGGATATACCAAAGAATTCCCTCAACAGCACGATCTTTGGGGGGAATTGCATAAGATTCGCCTGCCATTGCACAGACTCCTCATTCAGAAACGTATGCCGCCAAAATTAGGCCAGCCCTCCCATGGCATCAAATTCGGCCTTGATCTTCTCGGCGACATTCCGATACGACTTATATAGACTTGAATCGCGTTTAACTTCGTCGGTCATAACGGGAATCTCTAATTTGGAAACCTCGTCTTTTCCCGTCTGAACCGCCACAACAACGCCCATACCAAGACACATATTACGCTTGGCGGCATTCATTTTCGCCGCCTTGGCAGGATTTGCCAGGATACGCTGGGCAAATTCCCGTTTTGAGACCACTTCCTCGGCCTCCGGATCGCCCGCCTCGGCCACTTCGCACTGCAACACGTCCGCATAGTCAAAAATCTTCGGCTCGCCGCCGCGCTGATGCACGGCCCACTTGCGACGCGTGGCATCCTGGTAGATAGCCGGCAAAAACGTAAACCGCGGCGGGTCCAAAATCGTATCCGTGATGGTAAACACATCGGGATCAAAGGCATCCTGCGGGTTTCTCTTCTTGAACAGCCCCATATCAGCCTCCCGTACTAGCATTAAACAACTCAAGCCGAATATAGCACCAATTTCAAGCTCATGCTTTAGTAGATCGGTGCGCGGCGTCTATGGCTCGCCCAGCGGAAGAGCTTACGGACGAGGGCCGGGGTGCCTGCTTTGTTTTGAGAGGTGGGCTTCGCGAACTTCTCAAAACAAAGCAGGCAC
>CABUWD010000161.1 GCA_902495155.1 uncultured Collinsella sp. | reverse complement strand
CGTGGATAAAATAATCATTCGTCACCCAATGATTATTTAATCCCCGTCCCAGAAAAATCATTCCGCAAGTTTTACGCAGCTAAAATAGCCCCGTCCCAAATTGACTACCCTGGCATTGGGGATACCATGGTGGCACCCTAGCGAAAGGACGATGTATGGCACATGTCGATGACCAGCGTGTGGCGCGCGTGCTCGATGCACTCGAGGCTCAGCACCCCGGCGCACAGCTGCTCGTAAACGACCCGTGGTCGATCTATTACCTGACCGGCTTTTATGCCGATATGTTCGAACGTTTTTGCGGCGTGCTGCTCACACGCGGTAGCGAGCCGGTGATCCTAGTCAACGCCCTGCACCAGCTGCCAGAGTATGACAATGCCCGCATCGCCTATCACACCGACAACGACGTCGTGGCCGATGCCATTGCGCGCGAGGTCGATCCGACCAAACCGCTCGGCATCGACACCGTCATGCGTTCCGGCTTTTTGATGCCCCTCATGGAGCGTCACGCCGCGAGCGAGTTCTTCCTGGGCGACTTTGCCGTCACCGCCGCACGCACCTACAAAGACGCTACCGAGCAGGAGCTTATGCGAGCGTCCTCTGCCGCCAACGACGCCGTGATGGCCGATGCCATCAAGCTCATCCACGAAGGTGTGACGGAGCGCGAAATTGCCGACCAGATGCTCGGTCTGTATCGCATGCACGGCTGCGAGGGCTTTAGCTTTCCGCCCATCGTGAGCTTTGGCGCCAACGCCGGCGACCCGCACCACGAGCCCGACGATACGGTACTCAAGCGCGACGACGTGGTGCTGTTCGACATTGGCGGGCGACGCTGCAACTACTGCTCGGACATGACGCGCACGTTCTTTTGGGGCGAGCCGGACGAGGAGACGGCGCGCATCTACGACATCGTGCGCCGCGCCAACGAGGCCGCCGAGGCGCTCATCGCACCGAGCGTGCGCATGTGTGACCTGGACCGCGCCGCACGCGACGTGATTGAGGATGCGGGCTATGGGCAGTACTTTACGCATCGCCTGGGACACTCGATCGGCCTGCAGGACCACGAGCCGGGCGACGTCTCGCTCGTCAACGAGCAGGTTGTCGAGCCGGGCATGACCTTCTCTATCGAGCCGGGCATCTACCTCCCCGGCCGCACCGGCGTCCGCATCGAGGACCTGGCCCTGGTTACCGAGTCCGGCGTCGAGATTCTCAACGCCTACACCCATGATCCGGTCCGCCTAGACTAGGCAATGCGGCAAAGGGGCAGCCCCTTTGCCGCATCCTGCCAACGCTTCGCCACGAAAGCGGGCTATCTACTACGTTTAACCCGCATGGGTCGACCATGCGGGTCTTTTTTGAAAACCAGCAAGCCGTCTACCTGCGGTTTTGATTTCACGCTTTTCCGTGTGGTCGAGGGTGACCAGCCAAACGTAGTAGATAAGCCCATTTCGTGGCAAGCGAGTCAACTCGGGACACAGGGTAGCCAAAAAAGCCCCATCCCAAATTGACTGTTTTTGAGTTGCGGTGGAAAAGTTCCTGGATGGGCCGCTAATATCTGAAACAGGAACTATTTCACCGCAACTGATGAGGGGATGGGTTAACGCAGCAGGCCGGCTACTTCGCCGGCTAGGGTGATGGTGCCGGCGGCAACGAAGGACTCGCCGGCGGTATCGAGGGCCGCGAGGGCCTCGGACACGCTGGGGTACACGCCCGCCAGCTTGTCAGTTTCCACCAAGGCAGCGAGCTCCTCTGCCGGCAGGGCGCGATCGGAATCGGTCTGGGTCACGCCCACGCGCGGGAAGGCCGGAATCAGCACGTCGACGATGCCCGCCACGTCCTTGTCTGCCAGCGCGGCGCAAAGCAGCGTGGGGCGATTCTCCACGCACGGATCGATCTCGTCCAGTGCGCTCACAAAGTTCTCGCAGCTCTGGGGGTTATGGCAGGCATCAATCAGCTTGAGCGGATCGGTTCCCAGCACATCAAATCGGCCCGGCGTGGGGCAGCCCATAAGCGACGCATCGAGCTTGTCATGGTCGAGCTCGCGGCCCAGATAGCTCTCGCACAGCATAATCGCGCACGCAGCATTCTGCGGCTGATACGCAGGCTTAACCATGCTCGACGTATAGATAGCACACGGCGTAGTGCAGCTAAACTCCACTGTGTCGCCCACGTGCTCCGGCACCTTGGTCGTGGCATGGCTCACCACGAGCGGCACGATGCCGCACTCGCGACAACGCGCATCCATCACGCGCTGAACACTCGCCTCATGCGTGCCCTCGCCCAAAACAACCAAGCGCCCGGGTTTGATAACCGCAGCCTTCTCCCCCGCAATGGCTTCGAGCGTATCGCCCAAAATGCGTGTGTGGTCGAGCCCAATACCCGTAATGGCAACGGCGACGGGATCGGTCGCACTCGTGGCGTCCCAGCGCCCGCCCATACCAACCTCGAGCACAGCCACGTCCACGCAAGCCTCGGCAAACACAACAAGCGCAGCGGCCGTCAGCAGGTCAAACGGTGTGATGGTATAGGCACGCTCCCCCGCCGCCACACGGCGCGCATTCACGCGATGCCCCGCCTCCACAGCGGCAGAAACGCCACGGGCAAACGCCTCATCGCTCACAACGCGCCCGTCGACCTCCATGCGCTCGGGATAGCGAACAAGCTGCGGCGACGTATACAGCGCAGACTTGAGCCCCTCACCACGAAGAATGGCAGCCGAAAAACGCGTAGTCGAAGTCTTGCCATTGGTACCGGCAACCTGAATGCAATCGAAATACTCGTCCGGACGCCCCAGCTCATCGAGCATATCGACAACCGTCTCAAGCAGAGGACCAGCATCCCCAGAAATCCGCCCCGTATCAGCAGCAAGTCCCACAGCCTCATCAAACGAAAGCAGCTCAAACGAGAAAGGAACGACATACGACCCAGAACGCTTAGCCATAACCCAAAGTCCCCCATAACAGAAAAAGAGGCCCACCAAAAACAATGAGCCCCTCGCGTTCAAAAAATCAGCCAAACACCGCTTGCAGCAGAATCAAGGCCTCAACCCAGTGGCCCTAACCTACCAGTTGCAAACAGCCACGTAAACGAACTAGGAGCGGCCCGATGCTTTGCTCGCCGCAAGTTCCGCACGCAAAGGACAGCACTTAATGTGCTGTCCGTCTTGCGCAGAACTGTCCGCAGCGGAGAGCAAAGCATCGGGACGCGCCCCCGAGTAAACCTTACGAGAAGTCAGCAACCTGAGCAGTCAGCGCCGCCAGGATCTCCTTGAGCTCAGCTGCACGGTCCCTCTTCTTCTGGACCACCGCGGGCGCGGCCTTGCCCACAAAGCCCTCGTTCGCGAGCGTCTTCTCGCAGCCGGCAAGCTCCTTCTGGGCCGCGGCGATCTCCTTCTCCAGGCGCGCCTTCTCGGCCGAAAGGTCAACCTTGCCCTCGAGCACCACAAAGACCTCGACGCCGCTGTCGACCACGGCAATGCTCGCGGCCGGCTTCTCAACGTCGGTACCCATGACCAGCGAGGCGGTGTTCGCCAGCGGCTCAATGGTCGAACGCAGGCTCTCGAGCTTCTCGATATCCTCGGCACCTGCACGCACGACCACGTCGAGCTCGGCCTTGGGGCTCAGGCGATAACGCGAACGCGTGGCGCGGGCGGCGGAAACGACAGCGCGACAAAGCTCAAACGCGCGCTCGGCGTCCTCGTCGACATACTTGGCGTAGTCGGCGGGCTCGGGCCACTTGGCGATCATGAGCGCCTCGGCGCGGTCCACGTTGCCCTCGGCGTCCAGGTCGAGCACGCTCGCCGGCATGTTGTCCCAGATCTCCTCGGTGACAAACGGCATAAGCGGGTG
>CABUWD010000160.1 GCA_902495155.1 uncultured Collinsella sp. | reverse complement strand
CAAAAGCTCGGCATCGCCCGCTCCGAGGGCATTCTGCTGCGCTACCTAGCCGAGGCCTACCGTTCACTCGACCGCACCGTGCCCATCGAGAAGCGCGACGAGCGCCTGCGCGACATTATCTCGTGGCTGGGCTTTGTGGTGCGCTCGGTGGACTCGAGCCTGGTGGACGAGTGGGAGAACGCCGGCAACCCGGCAGCCCTCGACGCCGCGCCGCCGCAGGGCATCGACGAGGTCGTGGCGGACCGTCGCGGCTGCACGCTATTGGTGCGCAACGCGCTCTTCCGCCGCGTGACCCTTGCCGCTCGCGAGCACGTTCGCGACCTGGGCGAGCTCGACGACGACTGGGGCATGAGCGAAATCCGCTGGCAAAAGGCGCTCGATGCCTACCATGAGCAGCACGAGGAGATCCTCACCGACGGAGATGCCCGCAGCGCCGCGATGTTTTCCATTGACGAGTCCGACGAGAAGACCGCGCACGTATGGCACGTGCACCAGATCTTTGCCGACGAGGATGGCGACCACGATTTTGGCATCATGGGCGATGTCGATCTGGACGCCACGCAAGACGGCGGCGAGGTCATCTTCAAAAACTACCGTGTCGGCTTTATCGAGGACCTGCTCGAAGTCTAGCCGAACTTACCGGAACGAAACGGGGCCGCTGGCAATATCGCCAGCGGCCCCACATTTGCACTATACGCTATGCCTTACTCGGCATCCTCGACCTCATACGAATCCGCCTCGGCTGGCTCATCGTTTGTCTCTGTCGCAGCCCCGCGTGCCTCGTCAAACGCTGCTTTCATGGTCTTGTTGCCCCACGTGAGCTTGCGAATGGTAAGATCGTCGGCCTTCTTGTTGGCTAGGCGCAGATTGTTCTCGGAGGACAGCAACGCCTCCTTGGTTTTCTGCAGATGGCTAATCGTCTTGTCGATCTCATCAATCGCCGTTTGGAACTTTCGGCTCGCGATCTCGTAGTTGCGACCGAAATCATTCTTGAACTTTTCCATCTTGGCTTCGAAGTTCGTGACGTCGATATTCTGCTGTTTGTACTCCGCCAGCTCCTGCTTATAGCGCAGCGAACCCATGGCGGCGTTGCGAAGAAGCGTGATCATGGGAATAAAGAACTGTGGGCGAATCACGTACATCTTCTCGTAGCGATAGCTCACGTCCACGATGCCGGCGTTGTAAAGCTCGCTCTCGGGTTCGAGCAACGTGCAGAGCACCGCGTACTCGCAGCCCTTTAGGCGGCGATCGTGGTCGAGTTTCTTAAAGAAGTCCTCGTTCTTGTGCTTGGTCGCGGTCTCATCGTTCTCGTTTTTCATCTCGAACATAATCGAAATGACCTCGTTACCGCTTGCGTCGCACTCGCGGAAGATAAAGTCGCCCTTGGTGCCCTCGGACGCATCGTTATCCTTCTCGAAGTACGCGTTAGGAAACGCCGTCATGCGCAGACGGTTAAACTCGGTCTCGCAGTGCTGCTCGAGCGACTCGCCCACCATCTTGGTGGACAGGCGGACCTTCATGTCCTTAAGGCGCTCGATCTCTTCATCCTTGTAGCGAATCAGGTCATCGCTCGCACGCTTGGCCTGCGCAAGCTCGAGCTCGTGTGCCGCCTTGGCCTGTTCCTCGCGAGAATCGCGCACAGCCAGCTCGCTCGTCAGTTTGGCACGTGCCTCATCGCGCTCTCGCTCCGCCGCGGCGACCGCCTCTGACAGGTTCATTTTTGCCATCAGTTCCTGCTCGCGCAGCTGGGCACGCAGGCCCTCGGCCTCTTGCTCGGACTGAGCCTTTGCGGCGGAAAACTTCTCCTGCGCCTTCGCGCGATAGTCAGTAAGCGCGCGCTCGGCCTCGCTGCGAGCGGCATCGAGCTCACGCTGCGACTCTGCCGCGGCAGCGGCAAGCGCCATCTCCTGGGCTTTGTCCGCCGCGGCGAGCCTGGCCTGCAGCTCAGCAATCTGAGCGTCGCGCGCAGCTAAATCGTTTTGAGCAGCGTTGCGCGCCGCCGACTCGGCAAGCTTTGCTTCGTCATCTTTGCGCCCAAGCTGCGCACGCAGGCTATCAATCTCACGCTGGAGTTCGGCATTTTCCTTTTGAGCATTGGCTCGTGCCTCTACCGCCGCGCGCTGGCTTGCACTCTCGCGCTCTGCGGCAGCGCCCTCGAGCTTAGCGCGCAGCTCGGCAAGCTCAGCATCGCGCTTGGCAACCTCTTGTGCCAGTTGCTGAGCCGCAGCGTTCTTCTGCTCAACGAGCTGAGCGTTGCGCTGAGACTCTGCCTCCTGCAAAGCAGCCGTCGAACGCGAGCGCTCAAGCTCCAGCGCCTGCTCGCCCTCGCGCTGGACTGCCTTCACACGCTCATCCAAGTCGCGCGAAAACTCGGCATCGCGCACCTGCTTGACGATATCCGCATAGCCGGATGCATCGACCTTAAAGACTTCGCCACAATGCGGGCACTTGATCTCATTCATAGCAGCTCCTCGATGGACGCAAATTTCAACCGCCTACACTCTACCGCGCCGCACGGACAAAAAAGGCGCCGCCGCCATAATGTCAACGGCGCCAGAGCCACCACAAAGGTGCCTGTCCCCTTTGTGGTGGTTCGAGAATTACAGTCCAAAATAGCCGAGGATTTGATCACGACTTACGGGCTTGTAGTCATTGGCGTCGAGGCCCACATCGTAGCGGTAAATGGGGCGCTCGCGATCGCGGTTGCGTGCGTTGGTGCGGTCACCCCTGCTGTGGATATGCCCATGCAGCATAATGGCGCCACGTGCCTTGCCGTTCCAGCTGAGCATGGGGTAGTGGCTCATAACCAGACGATGGCCCTTGGCATAGCCGGGAGCAATCTCCAGGTAATCGCGCACGTCTTCCCAAATTTGCGGGGCGTCGGAATCTTCCCAGTCGCCGTCATGGTTACCGCGGATGAGCGTCGCATTCTTGCATTCGATACGCTCGCGCAGGCGCACCGCCTCCGCCAGGGGCAAACGATAGGTAAAGTCTCCCAGGATGTAGAGACGGTCATCCGCAGCCACGCACTCATTGATGGCATCGATGACCTTGCGGTTCATCTCCTCGACCGAGCCAAACGGCCGGTCCATGTCGTGCAAGATATTCGTATCGCCCAGGTGCAGGTCGGCGGTAAACCACATCATCGTCTATGCCCTCATTTCGCAATGCATCCAACTCGTGCTAAGTATACAGACACAGCGATGCGGCGGTTAGCCAAAGAGCCCGCCGAACAGTCCGCGGCGGCGCTTGTCTTGCTTTTTCGAAGCGTCACCCTGGGCGTTCTTGCCCTGCCGCTTCTTACGATCCTGCTCCAACTCATCGTCATCGAGTAGCGTATCCCACTCAAACGGATCGTCTGTCAGATCGAACAGGTCATCGTCATCAAACATGGCAGTCTCCCATACCGATTAGCGAGCATCCACCACATAGAGCCCAACGCGCACCTGATGCCACGGGCTGCGCTCGGGGGCAACCTGTTGCACGCGGGCCTCAAATACGTCCTCGTGGCCGTAATACATCATCAAGGACAGTGGGCCAACCTCGTTTCCCGGAACGTAGCCAAGTTTGGTCTTGCCATAGTAGATCGCAACTGCCTCGGGGTCATGGGGATTATCGCGCTCGGCACACAGCGTCAGTTTATCGCCCGCTTTAAGATCGCCTAGGACCAAAGCGCCGTCGGCATATTGAAATCCTGCGATGTGAAACGACAGAAGAACACGTGAAGGCTCGTACATAGCAACTCCCCTAACGGCCGGATAAACCAGCGTTTAACCTTACCGAGAAGTCTACGGGCCCGTGCGGACACAAATACATCCTGTCTGCGTCCTTCAATCGTTTGCCTCAACGCTTGCGCGACAGAACGCTTGCAGAT
>CABUWD010000159.1 GCA_902495155.1 uncultured Collinsella sp. | reverse complement strand
GTGGTGACGTCCATGATGACGCCGCCCTTGAGCATCTGCGCGAGCTCGCGATTGAGTTTGACGCGATCGGCCTTGCTGGTCTGTTCTGCCATGGTTGCTCCCTTGGTTGGCATGTGCATTGCTTGACGGAACATCCTATCGGGGAGCTGGGTATGGCGAAATACTCAGTTTTCAAGATAATAACAAGGTCAGACTAATACCAGATTGAATGACTCGATAAGGTCAGGTGATAGGCTCATGCTTGACTACAATTTGGAAAAACGCGGCGAAGCATCGCTCTATGAGTATGTTTACCAGCAAATTCGAGATGATATCGTTGCTGGGCGCATTGCGGCGGGAGAGCATCTGCCCTCCAAACGCGCCTTTGCCAATCATCTGGGAATCAGTGTCATTACCATCGAGAATGCATATAGTCAGTTGCTTACCGAGGGTTATATTTGCTCAAAGCCGAGGCGTGGCTACTACGCTTGCAAGCTTCCGGATGCACCGGTTTTGCCTTTGGTTACGGGGGATATCGACCGCGATGCTGTCTCTATGGACCTCGGCGCGCCTGACGCCGATGGGCGTGCCGAGCGATTCGATGCACTTTCTCCTTCCGCTTTGGAGGCGGCGCGGCTTTGGCAAAGCGCGCTACGGGCGACGCTGACGTCCGAAGACGAACGCGAAATCTTTTCGCCCGCACCGGCACAGGGCACCGCTCGGCTAAGACGCGCAATCGCTCACCATCTGCGTGGGACGAGAGGCATGAATGTCGATCCTAATAACATTGTTATCGGTGCGGGCGCCCAGCTGCTCGATACCATGTTGGTTCAGTTGCTTGGAGCCGACAAGGTGTATGCCGTTGAGGACCCGGGCTATTTGCGCCTGACGCGCATCTATCAGGCTATGGGCTGCAAAGTTCGACATATCCCGTTGGATGATGAGGGCGTGGACTTGAGCGCTCTGCAGAAAACCGGGACCGATGTCCTTCACCTGATGCCGTCCCATCAGTATCCGACTGGCCTTGTGACGAGCATTGCGCGTCGCTATGCGCTGCTGAGCTGGGCCGCCGAGCGACCGGGTCGGTATCTCATCGAAGATGACTTTGATTGCGAGTTTCGTCTGGCCGGCAAGCCGATTCCCGCGCTTGCTTCGATTGATGCCGCTCAATCGGTCATCTACACCAACACGTTTTCGAAGAGCCTTTCATCGGCGTTGCGTCTAGCGTACATGGTGTTGCCCGATGAGCTGATGGAGCGGTTTAGGTGCAACCTTGGTTTCTACGCCTCGTCGGTGAGTTCTGTCGACCAGGTCGCTTTGGCTCGTTTGCTGGAATCGGGTGATTACGAGCGACATGTGAACCGCGTGCGCGTTCGTGCCCGCGAGGCGCGTGATGGCCTAGTGGCGCTTGTACGGAAGGCATTTCCGGCAGGGGAAGTCTCGATCGAGCATGCAGACGCGGGCCTTTACTGTACCGTTGCCCTGGCCGAGGACAAGGCGGGGGAGAGTTTCGCGAAGGCTCTCGCTGGCGCTCGTATTTCCTATGTCAATATCGCCGATTGCCTGTGGACGGGTGATCGGGCATCGACTAAGAACGCTCCATCTCGCGTCCTCATTCAATACGACGACCTGAGCCCTCAGTCGCTCGTTGTCCTTCAAAAACAGCTGCAATAAGCCCACGAAAAAGGCCCGAACCAATACGGTTCGGGCCTCATCGAGCTTGAGGTTATGTCTCAGGCGGTTGGCTTAGCCGAAGTAGCGCTTGAGCAGACCGGCGAAAGCCTTGCCGTGGCGGGCCTCGTCGCGAGCCATCTCGTGCACGGTGTCGTGGATGGCATCGAGACCAGCGGCCTTGGCGCGCTTGGCGAGATCGGTCTTGCCGGCGGTGGCGCCGTTCTCGGCCTCAACGCGCATCTCGAGGTTCTTCTTAGTGGAGTCGGTCACGACCTCGCCCAGGAGCTCAGCGAACTTGGCGGCATGCTCGGCCTCCTCGTGGGCAGCCTTCTCCCAGTACAGGCCGATCTCGGGGTAGCCCTCGCGATGAGCGACGCGAGCCATGGCCAGGTACATACCGACCTCGGAGCACTCGCCCTCAAAGTTGGCGCGCAGGTCGGCAACGATGTCCTCGGAGACGCCCTCCATCTTGGCGACGCCCACGACGTGCTCGGCAGCCCACTCGAGCTGGCCCTCCTCCTGCTTCAGAAAGCGAGAACCGGGAACGCCGCACTGGGGGCACTTAAAATCCTCGGGCAGCTGGTCGCCGTCGAACTCTTCCACATAACCGCAAACGGGGCAAACAAACTTCATGATTCGATCCTTTCGATCGATGGCGATGGTGCGCTCGTCCGGTCCCGTAAGGGCCCTCTCCGGACGTGCGTCTTGACGGGTTCTATTATCCATAAATGCAACCAAATGTGAAGCCTATTAGGAATGATTTTTAATAAAACAATTTTGAGATATGAAGATGTTGATTGATTAACGATTGGCAGGCCGTCTTTGACCGCCGCTGAGTACAATCGGTCGAGCAAATGTTGACCAATCAACAAATGAGGGAGTTTCCTTTATGCATCTAGCCCGCCGCGCCTGGTGCCGAACGTATCAAACGGTTTTTCGCATCGCATTGCCGGTGCTGCCCTATACCGAGCCACGCATTCTGGAGCATGCTGAGGATGTGCCCGCGGTGCTTCAAAAGCGCTCGATCCAGAAGGTCCTTATCGTGACAGACCCTGGTATTGCACGTTTGGGGCTCACGGCATCACTCGAGAGTGCGCTTACGGCTCAGGGGATTGGCGTTGCGGTCTATGCCGAAACGCGTGTGAACCCCACGGTCTCAAACGTGGAAGAAGCGGCGTCCCTGTATCGAGAGCGCGCCTGCCAGGCCATTATCGGCTTTGGCGGTGGCTCGGCCATGGACTGTGCCAAGGGCGTGGGAGCACGTATCGCGCAGCCAAACAAGCCCATCAACAAGATGCGCGGGCTGCTGCGGATTCATCGTCGTCTGCCGCTGCTCATTGCCGTTCCCACCACGGCAGGCACGGGAAGCGAGGTCACGCTTGCGGCGGTAATTACCGATGACGAGACGCACTACAAGTACCCCATTAACGACTTTGTGCTTATCCCGCGCTTTGCGGTGCACGACCCCGAGTTTACGCGCGGTCTGCCCGCCTCCATTACGGGGCAGACGGGCATGGACGCCCTGACGCATGCCGTCGAGGCCTTTATCGGGCGAAGCACCACGCCCTATACGCGCAAGATGGCGCGACAAGCGGTTCAACTCATCCACGACAATTTGCTCGAGGCCTATGAGCATGGTGACGACATGTGCGCTCGTCGCAATATGCTTTTGGCGGCGTATAAGGCGGGCGTTGCGTTTACCCGCTCCTATGTCGGATATGTGCATGCCATCGCGCACAGTTTGGGCGGCCGATACGGAATTCCGCACGGTTTGGCCAACGCGATCATCCTGCCGCACATGCTTCGCGCTTATGGTGACGCCGCCGCCCCCAAGCTTGCCGATCTTGCTCACATGGCGGGCATTGCGCCGGCTACCGCGCAGGATAGTCTTGCGGCCGAGGCCTTTATCGATTGGGTCGACCGCATGAACGAGGCCCTGGGAATCCCCAAATATGTTTTGGGCATTCGCCGCTCTGACATTCCCGAGATGGCGGCGCATGCCGATGCCGAGGCCAATCCGCTATACCCCGTTCCGCTTCTAATGGACCGCTTGGAGCTCGAGCATATGTACGAAGTCGTTGCAGGTGGTATGTTTGAGGACGAGAATTAGGAGGGTCCATGAACACCGAGGAAATTGCGCGCATCGTCGGCGATCAGCGCGCCTACTTTAAGACGCACGCCACGTTTGATGTCGATGCTCGACGTCGCGCGCTCGTGAGTTTACGCGAT
>CABUWD010000158.1 GCA_902495155.1 uncultured Collinsella sp. | reverse complement strand
TCAACGGCGTATGGCGAATGCCCAGGGCGCTCTTGGGCTCCCCCGCATCAGCCTGCCACGGAACGACCGTGCCGCAATAGGCGCACTCAAAGCTGCGCTTAGCCTGGTGCGAGTACATAGGGCCGCCGCAGTTTTGACATTTAATGGCAAACATCTCGTCCATGGAAACGTCCTCCTTTGCACAGGGGCTGTCGACATTAAGTATGTCGAGCAAGCAGGCACATGCCCATACCCATGTGGCCCAAAATGGACCACCCAGGCAGACGAGAAGGCTCGCTCGTTAGCACCGGCAGACTATTGCTGCATTTTCTGAGCATCGGTGCACGGCGCCCCCGCGCGAGCTACACTATCCCCTTAAACATGATTGTGAGGACGACCGCTATGCTATTTGTAAATCGGCTGGTACATACGCTTGTTCCCGGCAGCGAGAGCGAGCCGGTCGATGCATCTTGCCGCACCAACGCGGGCTTTTCCGCAGGCCTCGTCTGCATTGGCCTCAACATCACCCTGTGCCTGGCCAAGGGCATCGCGGGCCTGCTCGCCGGCTCCGTCTCCCTCATCGCCGACGCTTTCAACAACCTCTCCGATGCCTCGAGCAACATCGTGAGCCTGCTCGGGTTCCGCCTTGCCAGCCGCCCGGCAGACGAAGGCCACCCCTATGGCCACGGTCGCTATGAGTACCTCGCCGGCCTGTTCGTCGCCGTCCTGGTTTGCGCCGTCGGCATCAATCTGATCCTCGAGTCGGTCACTAAGATCATCAAGCCTTCCCCCACTGCATATTCGGTGCTCTCCTTAGCCGCCCTCGTCTTGTCCATGCTCGTTAAGCTCTGGATGGCAGCGTTCAACCGCACGCTGGGCGATCGCATCGACTCGGAGACGCTCATCGCCACGGCACAGGACTCCAAAAACGACGTCATCACCTCGGGCTCGGTCTTGGTGGCGGCGCTTATTTCGCAGACGACCGGCTTTGACCTCGATGGCTGGGCAGGCCTGGGTGTGGGCATCTTCATCTGCATCAGCGGCATGGGCCTAGTGCGCGACGCCATCAGCCCGTTGCTGGGGCAAGCGCCCGACCCCAAGCTCGTCCAGGCAATCCGCGACAAGATCATGTCCTATCCACAGGTCTTGGGCACACACGACCTGATGGTGCACGACTACGGCCCCGGTCGTCAGTTTGCCAGCGCCCACGTGGAGATGCCTGGCGAGGGCGACGCATTTGAGCACCACGAGATTCTGGACACCATCGAGCACGACATCAAGCGCCAGATGGGCATCGATATCACGCTGCACTGCGACCCCATCGCGACAACCGGCGACGACCTGCGCGGCTGGGTCAAGCGCGGCGTCATGCAGATCGATCCCGCGCTCTCCATCCACGACCTGCACGAGCACGACGGGTTCGTTTCGTTTGACCTTGTGCGTCCCGACGGCTTTGACATATCCGACGAGGAGCTGCTGGAGCTCGTCACGCGCATCGTGCACGAGCGCCGGCCCGACGTCTCATGCGTCGTCACGTTTGATTCGGGCTTTAGCTCGCCCGACCGTCCAGCAGAGCAGCTGTAGCCCCGCTCCGCTCGTCCGCTAGTTTCCCTGCGCGCCCGAGATGCCGTTTTGCAGGGCGTTCCAGGCATCCGTCGCCATGCCGCCCAAGCTCTGCGCGGTATCGCCCAGGTTTTGTGCCGTGTCGCCCAGCTCTTGCGCCTTGTCTCCCAACTCCTGTGCCTTGTTGCTCAAGTCCTCCAGCGTATTGGAGCTCGAGCTGTCGGTACCGCTTTGGCCGTCGGACGAGTTGCCCGAGCTGTTCTTGTGCGTGAGTTGAATTTCGAGGTTGCCGTTGTCGTTATAGTAGGCAGAAGTAACGACCCAGTTGGCATCGACGACGGGCGTTGAGCCATCATCAGTCAGGACCACGGCATTCGAAAGATCGGCGCCGCGCGACTTGAGGATCTTCTTGGCGTTGGACCAGTACTGCCCCGGGATATCGCTCAAATCGACGGTGCCAGACGAGGCGGACTCGGTTTGCTCGGCAGCGGTATCGGCCGTTGAGCTTCCTCGCTTGTTGAGCATGCCCGACACGATGGCAAACACAACCGACAGCGCAAAGAAGATCGCCAGTACGATGAGGATCTTCTTGATCACGCTCGACGAACGCGACGGCTTCTTCTCCTCGTCCTCGCCATATTGCGGAATCGACTTGGGGTACTCGCGATACGGTTGGCGCGACTCGTAGCGAGGCTGCGCCGTGCGAGGCATATACGTCGTCTGCTGAGGCTGCGGAATGGGATTTTGCGGCAGGTCATCATAGGGATTCGGCGTCGAGGCAGCATAAGAATCCTGCGGCGCGTAATCAAACGGATCCGGAACTGCGTTGCCATAGGGGCCTTGCGAAGATGCAGCGTAAGAATCCTGCGCCGTGTCGCCATAGCCCATAACCCGGGTGGGCTCGGCAGAAGGCTGCGTCGCGGCGGGGTCGGCATAACCGGGGTTGGGAACAACGCAGGTCGCATCGGCGCTATCGCCAGCCTGCGCGGAACCGTAGCCGCCCATCACGGTTGTCTTGTCCTGATCCATGCAACGATTCCTTTCCGTCGCGCTTGAGCCTCAAGTTATCCATGCATTCTACCCGCGCAAAAGCCTATGATGGGCAGAGTCCGTCGGTATCTACAAGACATGCGCGGGCCTAAGGATCAAAAAGCCCCGCCGGGCCTTGGTAGGCGCGACGGGGCGGGCAAGCGGCTATGAGCAGCGAGCTTAGAACAGGCCGGTGATGTTGCCGTCGTTGTCGACGTCGATATTCTCGGCCGCAGGGACCTTGGGCAGGCCCGGCATGGTCAGAACGCTTCCAGTCAGTGCGACCACAAAGTGGGCACCGGCAGAAACCTTGAGCTCACGCACGGTGATGCGGAAGTTCTCGGGAGCGCCCAGGGCCTTGGCGTTGTCGCTAAAGCTGTACTGCGTCTTGGCGACGCACACCGGCAGGTTGCCAAAGCCATTCTCGCGCAGCTCGGCGAGCTGGCGCTTGGCGGCCGGCGTAAAGTCAACGCCGTCGGCGCGGTAGACCTTGGTGGCAACGGCCTCGAGGGCATCAGCGACATCAGCGCCGTCCTCATAGGCAAACTTGAGCTCGCTCGGCTGCTCAATCAGACGCATGACCTCATCGGCCAGGTCGAGCGCGCCCTCGCCGCCCTTGGCCCAGACCTCGGAAAGCTTAACGTTGACGCCGAGCTTCTGGCACTCGGACTCGATGAGCGCAAGCTCGGCCTCGGTGTCCGTCGGGAATCGGTTGATGGCGACCACGCAGGGCAGACCATAAACGTTCTGGATGTTGTCGACGTGACGCAGCAGGTTGGGCATGCCGGCCTTGAGTGCCTCGAGGTTCTCCTCGTTGAGATCGGCCTTGGCGACGCCACCGTTGTACTTCAACGCGCGAGCGGTGGCGACGACCACGACGGCGTTGGGACGAACGCCCGTCATGCGGCACTTGATGTCCAGGAATTTCTCGGCACCCAGGTCGGCACCAAAGCCCGCCTCGGTAATGGCGACATCGCCAAAACGCATAGCCATACGCGTGGCCATGATGGAGTTGCAGCCGTGGGCGATATTGGCGAAGGGACCGCCGTGGACAAACGCGGGCGTGCCCTCGAGCGTCTGCACCAGATTGGGCTTGAGCGCATCCTTGAGCAGTGCGGCCATAGCTCCCTGGGCCTTAAGGTCGCGGGCGCGGACGGGCTCGCCGGCAAAGCTGTAGCCGACGACGATCTCACCCAAGCGTTCCTTGAGGTCGCTGATGCTCGTAGACAGGCACAGGATTGCCATGACCTCGGAGGCGACGGTGATATCGAAGCCGTCCTCGCGCGGCACGCCCTGGGCCTTACCGCCAATGCCGTCGAT
>CABUWD010000157.1 GCA_902495155.1 uncultured Collinsella sp. | reverse complement strand
CGGGCACGGGCACGGGCACGGGCGACGATTCCGGTACGACCAACTAGTCGCCACCTCACCGCTCATTACGGCTCTCGCCGCAAACATATTCGCTCACAGGCGCGCGCTTGATACCCCCGCAAGCGGGCGCGTCGGTTTTGGCATGGCATGAACCAGAAGAGCCCGACACCGTGGCGGTGTACCGGGCTCGATCAATCTCTGGTGCCCGCGGGCGGATTCGAAAACTCCCCCGCGGGGAAATGAGTGACGCGGGTGTCGACGGTCCGAATCCGCCGGCAGCTCCCACAAACCAGAAACGGCGCCGCTCTCGCGACGCCGTCATAATCTTCTGGTGCCCCCGGGCGGATTCGAACCGTCGACACCCGCTTTAGGAGAGCGGTGCTCTATCCCCTGAGCTACGGAGGCATGTTGTACTAGTGTAGCAGATTTACTGCATCGCAATACGTCGCATGACTAGACTTCGAAGTTGCGGTGGAATAGTTCTTGCCTAAAGCATCTAAAGCCGTATTTAGGAACTATTTCACCGCAACTTATGAGGAGCTAGTTGCCTTTGTGGAAGAGGTTTTTGATAACGGAGGGGATGCTCTTGGCGCCCTTGGCCGTCACATCGATAAAGTCGGGCGAACGCACGAGCTTGTCCTCGTCGACGTACTTGCGGACCGCGCGCAACGTCTCTTTGTCGTCGCGCGTCGAAAACGTAAAGTGACCGTTGTCCTTGGTGAAGATGGCAAAACGCGTGATCTTCTTGGTGCCGCGCAAAACCTCGGCGGCAATATAGTCGACCTCGTCCCACGGGATTTGAATATAATCCTCGGGATTACGCTCGTTGTAATACTCGAACGCCTTATTGCCCACCATCACGTTGCCGTGGCTGGTAAGCCCCATCAGGCAGGTTGCCGGCGTTGCCAGATCGACCGTGCTGTTCTGAGATTGCGCCATGCGCGCCTCGCCCTCCAAATAAAACAATCGGACCGCATCCAGTGTACCCACCGGGTGCGGTCCGTTTCAATGGCTCAAAAGCCCTTGCCTAGCAATTCTCGGTCTTAAGCCGAAACGTGCTTACATGAAGCCGCAGACGCGACCGATGATGCCGATGGCGAAGAGAGCCAGGATGATGACGATCGGGCTGACCTTCTTCTTGAGGAGCTTGCAGACCAGCAGGGTCAGGCACACGGCGGCAAGGCCGGGGATGAGCTGATCGAGGTTGGCCTGAAGCGTGGTGACCTTCACCTGATCAAGGGCGTTAGCACCGATGGAGTTATACATCGTCAGTGCTTCCTTGACACCCTCAGAACCGGAGGGCAGGTTAGCCCAGTCGATAAAGGCGCCAGCAGACTGCGTGACCTTGGAGACGACCGGGGTGAAGGAGATGGACACCCAGCGCTCGACCAGGGCGCCGATGATGAACATACCCAGGATGGAAGCACCCTCGGTGACCTTGCCCATCAGACCGCCGGAGAGGTCCTTGGCGATGGAGGAGCCGACCTTGTAGCCAAACTCCTGCGTGTACCACAGGAAGGCGTAACGGATGATGTTCCACGCGAAGAAGAACAGCAGCGGACCGGCGATGCTGCCGGACAGGGCCAGGGAAGCGCCCAGAGCACCCAGAATCGGGCGAAGGGTGAACCAGAAGGCGGGGTCGCCGACACCGGCGAGCGGGCCCATCATACCGACCTTGACGCCCTGAATGGCGACGTCGTCAATCGGGGCACCGTTGGCGCGCTCCTCCTCGAGAGCGAGGGTAACGCCAATGACGGGGGCGGAAACATAGGGGTGGGTGTTATAGAACTCCAGGTGGCGCTTAAGAGCGGCAATCTGGTCATCCTTGCTGGTGTAGAGCTTCTTGATCGCAGGGATCATTGCGAAGCACCAGCCGCCGTTCTGCATACGCTCGTAGTTCCACGAGCCCTGAAGGAACTGATGACGGAAGCAAACCTTCTTGCGGTCAGCCTTGGTGAGCTGAATCTTGTTCTCTGCCATATGTATCACTCCCCTCCTACTCGTAATCGTTCAGAATGTCGCCGAGCGGGTCACCGGAGCCGCCGCCCATGCCGCCACCCTGCTTGGCCAGATCCTTAAGGCCAAGGTAGATGAGGGCAAGGGAGATGCCGATGAGGCCAAGGGCGATCAGCGTGAGCTGAGGGATGGCAGCAAGGACAAAGCCGAGGATGAAGAACGGCCAGGTCTCCTTGGTGGCCATCATGTTGATGACCATGGCGTAACCGACGGAAGCGACCATGCCGCCGCCGACAGCCATACCGCCGGACAGCCAGTCGGGCATAGCGTTAAGCGCGTTGGTAACAGCCTCGGCCGGGATGATGCACAGAAGTACTGCCGGGATGGCGATACGAAGGCCCTGCATGAGGATAGCAGCGTACTGCCAGCGCTCGATGCCGGAGAAGTCGCCCTTCTCGGCGCAACCGTCCATGGCGTGAGCGATAGCGGTAGCAATGGTACGGCAGATCATGGTCAGGAACAGACCAGCGACCGACAGCGGGACGGCGACGGCGATGGCCGCGGTAACGGCCTTGGCCGAATCAGTGGCGCCGCCGTTGAGGGCGAGCACCATGATGATCGAAGAAGCGACCGAGGCCAGAGCGGCGTCAGGCGCGACAGCGGCGCCAACGTTAGCCCAGCCAAGGGCCATCATCTGGAGCGAACCGCCCAGGAGGATGCCCTCCTGAAGGTGACCGGTTACGAGACCGATAAGCGTGCATGCCACGAGCGGCTGATGGAACTGGAACTCATCCAGAATGCCTTCCATACCGGCAAGCAACGCGACAATCGCAACAAGCAGAATAGTGATTGCAGACATGTATCGGACCCTCCTTTACTATGCTTGAGCGGCCAGTTCGGCCTTAGCTTTCTTCAACATGGCGTCGAGATCCTCGGAGGAATCCGAAGGAACCTTGCGGACCTCGAACTTGACGCCCTTGGCCTTGAGGGCCTCGAGAGTCTTGACGTCGTCATCGCCCATAGCGACGGCGTTGGTGACGACGACCTTGCCCTTGGAGTGAGCCATGGAACCGATGTTGACTTCCTTGATGTCGACGCCGGCCTCGATGGCCTTGAGCAGATCCTGCGGGTTCTCAAAGAGCAGCATGGCCTTGGTGTCACCAAAGCGCGTGTCCTTGACGACCTCGGCCATCTTCTTGATGGGCACGACGTTGGCATGGACTCCCGGAGGGGCAGCCTGCTCGATCATGGTCTTGCGGAGCTCGTCGTGAGCAACGCCGTCGGAAACCACGATGATGCGGTTGGGGTTGATCTGCTTGGTCCACGTGGTGGCCACCTGACCATGAAGCAGACGGGTGTCGATACGGACGTGGGCAATCTTGATGTGCCCGTCGCCGATGACCGTTCCCGGAGGGATGGCGCCTGCAGGAGCAGCGGCGGCCGCAGCCGGCTTCTTCTCCTCGGGCTCCAGAGACTCGGGCTTGACGCGCACGCCAGCCTTAGCCTCAGTCACGAGATGTTTTGCGATCGCATGTGCAGTGTTCTTTGCGTCAAAGCGCTGCGAATATGCCTCGATGAGCATAGGCAGGTTGACACCGGTGACGATAGCCCAGGAATCGTGGCCCTCGATGAGCCCGCTGATCTGGTTGAACGGCGTGCCGCCCCACAGATCAACGAGGAAGAGCACCTGCTCCTGGTCCTCGAAGGAAGCGACTGCTTCCTCGACCTTGGCGCGGAAATCGTCGGGGCCCATGCTCGGCTCGAGCGAGACCACGGCAACAGACGGCTGATCGCCAAAGACCATCGAGCCCGTCTGCTTGATTCCAGCTGCCAAGTCCCCGTGGCTAGCAAGAACAATACTTACCATCACATAACCTCCTTTTTGTCTACGTATTTCCTACACGACATGAAAGGAGTATACCTGTTTGGATTGTGGAATTATAGCTAAATTCGCAAAAGGTTG
>CABUWD010000156.1 GCA_902495155.1 uncultured Collinsella sp. | reverse complement strand
CGCTGTCCGTCCTCTACCTGCGGCGCTGCCTTGCTCCGGATGCGGTATGCTCAACCTGCGGCGCCTTAGAGGTAGTCATTGGGGACGTTCTTAAATGACTAGGTTGGGCACATTGCTTTGAGATGTTATTCAATCGGCTTTGATGGCCATGAAGCCGGCTACCTGCTCAAAGAAATTAGCGGCATTTATCTGCTATTGAAAATAATGCTCAAAAAATCGTTCAAGAAGTCGCAGTGCATTTTTTGATGCGTCGCGCGTCAAGTGATTTGGCAAGTTCTTGGTTAGATATTGGTCAGTTTTGGGGCAACTTTGCCAAAAGCTTGACGGATGCAGATTTAGACGTCGATGAATGAACATTTCAGGCAGGTTCCAAGCAAAAATCTGGGCTGATTCTCGATAATCGTCTTCAATCGTCCCTTGCCAAGCGCTGGCCTCGCGTACAATCTGCTCCGACATTCGCGCGCCGTCCGGCGCTTAAGAGGGGAGGGCCCCATGGCAAACGAGATTTGGACCATCAAGCGTTGTCTCGAGTGGACCAAGGAGTACCTGGCCGAGCGCGGCGAGGAGCACCCCCGTCTTTCTGCCGAGTGGCTGCTGTGCGCCGCCACGGGCCTGGCGCGTATTGACCTATATATGCGTATGGACGAGACGCTTAACGCGTCCCAGCTCGAGACCATGCATGCGGCCGTTGTCCGCCGCGCTAAGGGCGAGCCGCTGCAATACATCACGGGCAGCACGCAGTTTCGCATGATCGACGTCGCGTGCGCCCCCGGCGTGCTCATTCCGCGTCCCGAGACCGAGATGCTCGTCGAGGAAGTCCTCAATTATCTGGATGCCGAGGTGCTGAGCCCCGAGGCTGCTGCCCGTCAGCGCGTGGAGCTGCCTTGGAACGATGAGGTCGAGGAGGCACGCAAGGCCGAGGCCGCGCTGGCAGACGAACGCGCGGCCGCCGAGCGCCGTGCCGCTAACCTGACGGCTGCCGATGAGGCGGCGCTAGGCGGCGACGTATTGGGCAGCCGCGCCTATGCCGAGGAGCTGGCCGACCGCGAGGCCGAGGAAGCCGCCGCGCAGGCAGCAGAAGCCGAAGCCGCGGAAGCCGCCGAGCCCGAGCTCGACGAATACGGCATCGCCATCGAGGGTGCCGGCCAGGAGACGGCTTCGGCTCAGGATGCCGCTGCGCCTGCCCCAGCCGAGACCCGTATCGCCCGCGTTCTCGAGGTCGGCTGCGGCACGGGTTGCATCTCGCTCTCCCTTGCCTGGGAGCGCCGCGGCCACGTTACCTGCACCGCCACCGATATCGAGCCGCGCGCCATCGATCTGGCCACCAAAAACCGCGACGCGCTCGGCCTCACGGCAGATGAGGTTGCCTTTAGTCTCACCAACCTGGTGAGCTCCATTCCCCGCGAAGAGTGGGGCACCTTCGACGTGCTCGTTTCCAACCCGCCCTACATCCCGACCGGCGTCATGCGCTCGCTGCCGCACGAGGTCAAGGACTTTGAGCCCGACTTGGCGCTCGAGGGCGGTGCCGACGGCCTGGACATCTTCCGCCGCCTGCTCAATGCGGCGCCTTACATGCTGCGCGCCGGCGGCCTGTTTGCCTGCGAGCTCTACGAGGGCGCCCTCGATGCCGCGGCCGAGCTCTGTCGCCAGGCAGGCCTTTCGGACGTGCGTATCGTCCACGACCTCACCGATCGTCCCCGCATCGTTCGAGCCATCGTCACCGAGCCCAAACAGCGTATTTAAGCTGAATAAATAGACATTTGCGCAAGTTTGTCCTTGCAATATACCGTAAAACTTCTACTATAGAAGGAGAAAGGTATGTCAAATCAGCTGCATCGGTACCGTATCGTGCTTGATTACATTGAACCTTGGCTTGATGAGCAGGATGAAGCTACGCTGAAGCAGATTTATGCAGACCTTTTGGTGCTCGAGAAGGAAGGTCCCAGCCTTGGTCGTCCGCTGGTTGACCGCGTAAAGGGCTCGAAGCTTCATCATTTAAAGGAGCTGAGAGTGACGTCGTGTGGTGGGCAGGTGATTCGCATCCTCTTCGCCTTTGACCCCAAGCGCCAGGCGGTATTGCTATTGGCGGGTGATAAGTCGCGAGCGGGATCGTCAAGGGCAAAATGGAACGGTTGGTATGCGATCAACATTCCAAGGGCCGAGCAAATATACCGTCGCCACGTAAGGAGGCTCGATCGAGATGGAACTGCATGAGTATATGGAATCTCGCGGGATAACACGCGACTCCATTACCGCCGAGCAGGAGAGGACTCGCGATCGTATCGAAGCCTATAAGCTTGCTCAGATTCGCAGGTTAAAAGATCTAACACAGGCGTCGGTCGCCCAGTCGATGGGCGTTTCTCAAAAACGTGTATCCGAGCTCGAGCGTGGGGAGTTGGGTTCGATGAGGCTCGACACGCTGAGCAGGTACGCAGAGAGCCTCGGCGGAAAACTGGTTGCAAGCATCGAGTTTCCCGATCGTACCGTTACGCTTGCGCGCTAAAAATCTTCAATAAACCCCCTCACTTTCACCGACTACTAGAGCCGCTCACCAAACCAACATGCGCTCTGGGCAAATAGGTTGAATGTTTCGTGCGAGAATGCCCCACAGTAAACAAACTTGCACCGGAGCGTAAGGGGCTGGCATACACATGCAGACGGTCTATCGGGTATACGAGGGAACGCGCGAGCCGCATCGGCTTGCCGTCGAGCGCACGGCCGAGGTGCTCGGCCGCGGCGGCCTGGCTTTGATCCCGACCGAGACCGTCTACGGTGTCGCCGTGGCAGTCAACGCCTTCTCGGGCGCCGTGCCCCAAGATACAAGCGAATTCCCATCGTGGCCGCGCGATCCGCAGGCTGCCGTCAATGGCGCCGCAGTTCCTGCGCTCGGCACCGGCTATCGCCGTATCTTCACTCTCAAGCAACGTGAGCTCACGCAAACCGTCGCTTGGCTGGTCGATGGCGTCGAAGCACTCGACCGCTATGGCGTGGATATCCCGGAAGATGCCCGCGTACTCGCGCGACGATGCTGGCCGGGAGCCCTGACTATCGTGGTCAAGGCAGCCCCCTGCGTGCCGACCTTTATGCGCGCTGCCGACGACACCGTGGCCCTGCGCGCTTCGGCCTCTCCCGTTGTCCAAGCGCTCATCCGCGCCTGCGGCAGTCCCCTTGCCTTCACGAGCGCCAACACTCACGGCGCTCCTTCGCCGGCAAGCTTTGCCGCCGTCGAGGGTCGCATCCTGGAGGGGGTCGATGTTGCCGTCGACGCCGGTGAGACCCCGTGTCGCGACGCCTCGACCATCGTGTCGTTCCAGCACGGCGGGCTCCAGATCCTGCGCCAAGGCGCACTTCCCGCATCAGAGATCGAGCGGGTCCTGTCCGACCCGATGCAATAGAAGGGTGTAAGCGATGTCGTTGAATCTGGGCAGCCTGGGCATGGAAGATGCCTCGTTTAACTTTGGCGGTTCCTACATCATGGCGCTCGACTGCGGCACTACCTCGGTACTCGCGGCCATTGTCGACGAATACGGCTGCATCGTTGCCCAGGCGCGTCGTAGCGTCAAAACCAGCTTCCCGCGCCCCGGCTGGGTGGAGCAGGATCCCACGGAGGTGCTTGCCAGCCAGATCGGCGTGATGATGGAGGTTCAGTTTAAGAGCGGCATCCATTCCGATCGCATCGCCGCCATCGGCATCTCCAACCAGCGCGAGACCACGGTGGTCTGGGACCGCGTGAGCGGCCAGCCCATCTATAACGCCATCGTATGGCAGTGCCGTCGTACCGCGCCGGCGATCGACGCGTTGGTTGAACAGGGTTGCGAGGAGCTGGTGCGCTCCCGCACGGGACTCACACTCGATCCGTATTTCTCGGCTTCCAAGGTGCAGTGGATCCTCGACAACGTCGACGGTGCGCGTGAGAGCGCGGCGGCGGGCGACCTCAT
>CABUWD010000155.1 GCA_902495155.1 uncultured Collinsella sp. | reverse complement strand
TTTTCCATCCTCCACCCCCCCAAATCTCCCCTTTTTCCCCCGCAACTTATGATGGGGAATTTTGGACGCTGGGTATAATCGTCGTATTGCATTGAAATGTGGCGAAAGGAGTGGCAATGTCTCGGTATTGCGCCTCGTGCGGCAAGCTTCTTGCAGATAATGCCAAGTTCTGCACCTCGTGCGGTGCACCCGTTGAGCAAACAACCGCGAGCGATAGCCAGCCCGCTTTTGAGCAGACCGGCTCCCTTGATACGCCGCAAGCCAAGGCGGACGACCCCCTCGCCTATCGCCCCGACCCCGCCGCAGGCCCCGCGGCCGTCGAGACCACGCAGCGCATACCCGTCGCGAGCGGCTCGCCCCAACAGCAGCCGGCTCCCGCATACGCGCCCGCTTCGCCACAGACCCCCGCTCCCAAAAAGAGCGGCACCGGGCCGCTTATCGCCGTTATCGTTGTGCTGGTGGCGATCATCATCGCCCTGGTCGTTTTCTTTGTGATCAAGCCTTTCGACAACGCCGCCACGCAGACGACTGCCGAGGTAGCTAAGCTGCACCATGACGTCGATGACGATGACCTAAAGCCTCTCGGCGATCCCAACAGCCTGTACGACGATGATGACGATGACGACGAGGATGGCGGCGAAGCAACGCTCTCCGAGCAGAACCTCTACCGCCGACTGAGCGAATACTACGACTTGCTCGAAGACCTCGACAACTACGTCCGTGGCTGCGCACAGAACTTCAACGGCAGCTATCTGGAAGAGGATCGAACCACCCGTCAAAATCTCGCCGACGTCGCCGAGCGCACGGAGGACACCATCGAGCAGTATTACGACATCGTCGAGGACCTAGACGTCCCGACGAGCTCCAAGAACTACAGCTCCTGGAAAGACATCGTTGCCCTGTACGACGACCTGAATCACCGCATTGACGCAATCTGTGATGCCTGGGAGATCAGCCTGAAATACGCCAAGCCTGCGGACCACAAGAATGAGATCGTGGCGCCGCTGTCGCGCGACAACGTGGCGGGCACCAATGACAATAAGTACCGCCTAGACTTTGAGGAGCGCTATCCCGGCGCCAAACCCGTCGAAGTGAACTAGCGCTTTGTCGTTCCCGAGCCGGCAGTTAGGGACGTTCCTAAACTGCCGGCAGAAAAGAAACGTCCCTAACTGCCGGATAAAAAACGAGCGAGGATTTTGAGGTCCTCGCTCGTTTTTGTTTTAGGTGATGTTTCGACCGTGCGGCTACTTGTCGGCAGCGGTCTTTTTGGTAGTCGACTTCTTGGCCGTCGTCTTTTTGGCGGTCGTCTTCTTGGCAGCAGTCTTCTTTGCCGCCGTCGTCTTCTTGGCCGTGCTCGCCTTGGTCGTGGTCTTGCGACCGCGGGCGGGCTTCTTCTCCTTGGTCGGGCAGTCCATGTTCACGCAGATGCGCCACGGGCCGCGCGCCGTGTTGACCACCACGATGGGGGCGCCGCACTCGGGGCAAGTCTCACCCGTCGCCTCGAGCTTACCGCGCGCCGGCAGAGGATAGCTCACGCCACAGTCATCGTAGTTGGTGCAGCGGATAAAGCGCTTGCCGCTCTTCTCGCTCTTGTGCGCGATCAGGTCGCCATGGCGTCCGGCCTCGGCGCACACCTTGCACTCGCCCACCTTAAGGTCAGGCTCGTAGTTGGTGGGGCACGTGGGGTTCACGCAAATCTCGAAGGCCTTCTGGCGGAACGGCTGGCACTTAATGCGCGGCGCGCCGCACTCGGGGCACACGGCTGCCTCGCCCTCGAGCGGGCTTACCTTGACGCCGCTCGGCACCGGATAGGTCACGTCGCAGTCGGGCCAGCCCATGCAGCCAATGAAGCTGCCGCGGGTCTTGGCACTCGTCTTCATAACCAGGTCCTTGCCGCACTTGGGGCAAGCGCCCACGCGCGCATCGGCCGTGACGGCGTCGCTGATGGCGTCGCCCAGCTCCTGCGTATGCTTGAGCAGCTCGTCGAGCACGCCGGCCAGCAGCGCGCGCGAATGGGTCACGACGTGCTCTTCGGTGTCCTCGCCGCGCTCCACGCGAGTCATGTCGCCGTCGAGCTCGCTGGTCATATCGGGGCTCGTGATGCGCGGGGCAAACTGCGACAGCGCGTCGATGATGGCGATGCCTAGCTGGCTCGGCTCCACGGGATCGTTTTTGAGGTAGCGCACGGCGTACAGGCGCTCGATGATGCTCGCGCGCGTGGACTTGGTGCCCAGGCCGCGCTTTTCCATCTCCTGCACAAGCTTGCCCTGGCTGTAGCGCGCGGGCGGCTCGGTCTGCTTGGCCTCGAGCTTAATGTCGAACACGTCGACCGTATCGCCCTGCTCCAGCGGCGGCATCTGCTCATCGCGCTTAAGGCCGTACGGATAGGCCTCGCGGAAGCCAGGGGTCACGAGCACGTCACCCGAGGCCACGAACGGCTCGCCGTTGACGTCGAGCTCGAGCTTGGTGTTCTCAATGGTCGCAGGACCCATAAGCGTCGCCAGGAAGCGACGGGCGATGAGGTCGTAGAGCTTGCGCTGACCGCCGTCGAGCGTGGACGGATCGCCCTCGCCCGTGGGATAGATAGGCGGGTGGTCGGTGGTCTCGACCTTGCCGCGCGTGGGCTTCATGGGGCCGGCGAGGACCTTTTTGCATACGGGCGCCAGCGCCGGGTTGATCTTTGCAAGGTCACTCACCACAGCGCCCAGATCAAGCGTCGCGGGGTATACGGTATTGTCGACACGCGGGTAGCTGATGAGACCGGCCATGTAGAGGGACTCGGCGATACGCATGGTACGCGCAGGCGAGATACCCTCGGCTGCGGCGGCAGCCTGCAGTGAGGTGGTCGCAAACGGCGTGGGCGGCTGCTGCTTGCGCGAGCGCTTGGTCACCGCGGCGACGGTAGCCGTCTTGGCACCGTCAACGTGACCGTACGCCGTCTCAGCAGCATCCTTGTCGGTAAAGCGCGCCGTCTTGTGCGCGATCTTAAAGCGATCGTCCTCGGCAGCGCCTTGCGCGGCGCCCATGCCGCGAATCTGCCAATAGTCCTCGGGCACAAACGCCATGCGCTCGCGCTCGCGCTCGACCACCAGGGCAAGCGTCGGCGTCTGCACGCGGCCGGCGGAACGCACGTTGCCAAAGCCGCCAAACTTGGCGAGCGTCAGATAGCGCGTGAGTACCGCGCCCCAAATGAGGTCGATGTGCTGGCGACTCTCGCCGGCGTCGGCCAGATTCTGATCGAGCGAGACGAGATTATCGAAGGCCTGCGTGATCTCGGCCTTGGTAAACGAAGAATACTGGGCGCGGGCGACCGGCAAGTCCGGCGCAACCTCGCGCACCTTGTTGAGAGCGTCCGAACCGATCAGCTCGCCCTCGCGATCGAAGTCCGTGGCGATGATGACACTGTCGGACTTCTTGGCAAGGTTCTTGAGCGAGCGAATGAGCTCTTTCTCGGCCGGCAGCTTAATGACGGGTGCCCAGGTGAGATACGGCAGACTCTCGAGTTTCCAGCCCTTGATTGAGATGCCATCGGCAAGAAACGGCTTGCGCTTGGTGTCGTAGGGCGGACGCGCCAGGCCATCGGGTATGTCGGCCGGCAGCATCTCGCCGTCCTCGGTGACCGAATACCAGCCCAGCTTTTTATCGAACAGCACGCTGTCGCAAAAATCGGGCGCTAGGATGTGACCGGCAAGGCCGATGGTCACGCACTCCTCGCCCTTCCACTCAAAACGGTAGATGGCGGTGTTGTACACCTTGTCCTTTTTGGGCTTGCCCGTGGACAGACGCTCGGCGATCTGACGCGCGGCGTCGTTTTTCTCGGCGATGATGAGCTTCAAAAGAGGCTCCTATCTCGTGTCTCTGCGGCTACGCCCGCCCGTGTGGCGGCCGATTTACGCCCTTGCTTGCTCGATCTGCCCGATGAGCCAATCGCACCAGGCATCCATGCCCT
>CABUWD010000154.1 GCA_902495155.1 uncultured Collinsella sp. | reverse complement strand
CCCAGGCTCGGCACGTCCATGCACAGGGTGCCGCCAGTGGCGACGTTGAGCAGCTGCGTGCCGCGGCAGGTGGTAAAGAGCGGCTTCTTGGCGCGAAGCACCTCGCCGACCAGCTTAAACTCAAAGCTATCGCGGATCTCGCAGCAGAGGGTGGGGTCGTAGGGTCGATCATCGCCCCAGCGCTTGGGGTTGACGTCCGGGCCGCCGGGAATGGCGATGCCGTCGGCGATATCGACGTAATGACGGATAACCTCAATGTCCTCGGTGATGGACATCTGCAGCGGTAGGCCGCCGGCGGCAAGGATGGCATCGACAAAGACACTTGCGATTTCCTCGTTGGGGGAGAGCGTCTCGCTTAAAAACGGCTTTGCCTCTTCCCAGCGCGGTGCGACGAGGATGAGTGGGCGGTCGGCGGGGGCGACGTCGACGTGCGGGGTGTAGGACGATGAGGTGCGGGTTCCGATCATAGGTGTTGCTTTCGAGTCTGGATGGTCATGGCGAGCGAACATGGCAATTGGGTTAGTGGCCTTTGATGGAGTTGAGGAAGTCCTGGGCGCGCTTGGTCTGGGGGTGGTCGAAGAACTCGTCGGGCGTGCCGATTTCCACGATCTGACCGTCGGCCATAAACACGACGCGGTCGGCCACACGGCGGGCAAAGTTCATCTCGTGCGTAATGACGATCATCGTCATGCCCTGCTGGGCCAGACGGACCATGACCTCAAGCACCTCGTTGATCATCTCGGGATCAAGAGCGCTCGTGGGCTCGTCAAAGAGCATGGCCTTGGGTTGCATGGCAAGCGAGCGAGCGATGGCTACGCGCTGTTGCTGGCCGCCCGAGAGCTGTGCGGGCACCTTATCGGCCTGCTCGGCCACGCCCACGCGGCTCAGCAGGTCCATGGCGCGCTCACGGGCCTCGTCCTTGGAGACACCCAGCACATCGACCGGCCCCAGCATGACGTTTTGCAGTACGGTCATATGTGCGAACAGGTTGAACTGCTGAAACACCATGCCCAGTTCGGCACGCATGCGGGCAAGATCCTTGCCTTCCTGTGGCAGGGGCTCGCCCTCGATGAGGATCTCGCCCGAGTCGATGGTTTCCAGGCGGTTGATGGTACGGCACATGGTCGACTTGCCCGAGCCTGAGGGCCCGATCACAACGACGACCTCGCCGCGGTCGACCGAGAGATTGATGTCGTTGAGGACGTGTAGATCGCCATAGTGCTTATCGACGTGTCTGAGCTCGATCAGCGGCTGATTGCCGGTGGAAGAGGTGCTCTGTGCCATGGTGCTCGGCTCCTTATGACTCGAAATGGTAAAGCGTTAGCGGATGATGGTCGCGCCGGTCTTGTGCGAAACGTAGATGGCGGCCTTGTTGATCGCGACGTTGATGAGGATGTAAATGACCGCGATAACCAGGTAGACCGACACGAGGGCGTCGTAGTTGGTAATGAGCACGCGGGCGTTTTGCATGAGGTCGGGGTAGCTCACCACGTAGGCGACGGTGGTGTCCTTGACCACGACTACGAGCTGAGAAATCAACGACGGAATAATAAAGCGAATCGCCTGTGGCAGCACGATTTTAAAGGTGATTTTGGCCTTGGAGAGACCGAGCGCCTGGGCTGCCTCGACCTGACCGCGCGGCACGGCATTGACGCCGGCGCGGAAAATCTCGGCCAGTACGCCGGCGGCAGCGAGCGCGACGGGAAGCGTGAGCATCCAAAACGACGGCAGCGCGATCTTGTACTGGGGCAGCACCAAAAAGAAGAAGTAGATAAACAGCAGGCTCGGCACGCCACGGAAGAAGTCGGTAAGCACACGGCAGACCAGCTGCAGCGGCTTGATGTCGCTCGTGCGGCCGAGCATGAGGGCGAGGCCCAGTACCAGCGCGATGGCGCCAGCGGTGAGTGCGACTTTAACGGTGCCCTCAAAGCCGGCAAGTAGGAACTTCCAGGTGGTGAGGTGCGTAAAGAAATACCAATAGTGGACCGAAAGCTGACCGGTCACATAAAAGCGCTGCAACACGAGGACGACGAGCGCGGCGACGGCAACAAGCGAGATAGCGGTGCCGATGCGAATCTTGGCGCGCATCTTGGGGCCGGGAGCCTCGTAGAGCGCATCGCGCATGGTGAGCGCGGAGGTGGAGTGCTTGCTCATCGGAGGATCCTCACCTTCTTATCGATGTAGTTGCCAATGTGGCTCACCACAAAGGCCGTGCCCAGGTAGCCGAGCGCCGAGATAAAGAACGCGGCGACGCCGCCGAGCGAGCGCGTGTTGATGTAGCTCACCACGCCGGTGAGCTCCTGCGGTTTAAGCGGCACCTGACTGCCGAGCGCGGTGGTGAGCATGACGGCGATAAAGAGGTTGGTCATGGGCAGTACGCTCGAGCGCAGCGCCTGCGGAATCACGATCTTGGCGAGGATACGGTTAAAGCTCATGCCGAGCGAACGGGCGGCTTCGACCTGGCCGACGCCGACGGTGTTGATGCCGCTCATAAAGTTCTCGGAGCCAAAGGCCGAGCCCAAAAGGACCGTGGCGACGATAACGCAGGTGCGGTAGGGCAGAACGACCTTGAGCGGCGGCAGCGCATAGACGACGATGATGAGCAGTGCGATGCCGGGGATGTTACGGAAGACCTGGACATACAGGTCGCCAAAGACGCGCAGCGGCTTGAGCGGCGACACGCGCATCACGGTGACGGCGACGGCCAGCACCATGGCGATGACAAACGACTCAAGCGTCATGCCCCAGGTTGCTAGCAGCGCGTCGATATAGTTCTGGCCATAGAGCGACCAGAGCTCGGAGAGACTCATGCGGACCTCCCGCCGATAAGGAAAGGGGCTCCCGTGTGTACGGAAGCCCCGACAACTCAGTGAGGAAACAGTTTACCGCAATAAAGCGCATCATGCGTTTCCGTATGGTTTCGTTGCGGTCGTTACCAGGCTCGCTGCCTAGGCGCCGATCTCGGGCAGCTCGGGAACATTGGTGTCGCCCGTACGGTCGCCGATGCAGATCTGCCACAGCTCAGTCCAGGTGCCGTCGTCCTCGATCTTCTTAAGGAAGTCGTTGACAAAGGCGACGCCGTCGGAATCGAGCGGCAGGCCGATACCATAGGGCTCCTTGCTGCCGAAGGGCTTGCCGGCGATCTTGTACTTACCGGGCTCGCGGACCAGGGCGCTCTGCTGCATGTTGTTATCGATGACGTAGGCATCAACGCGGCCCTGCTGGAGTGCCTGGCGGGCCTCCTCGTCGGTCTTGAACTCCTGTTGGCTGGCCTTGGGAGCGAACTCCTCCAGGATGGCGGGGCCGTTGGAGCCGGACTGGACGGCGACGTTCTTGTCGGCCAGGTCGTCGACGCTCTTGATGTCGTCGTTATCGGCGAGCACCAGGATAGCCTGCTGGGTGTAGTAGTAGGGGCCGGCAAAGGAGACGAGCTTCTTGCGCTCGTCAGTGATGGTGTAGGTGGCAAAGACGGCGTCGACCTGGCTGTTCTGCAGGACGGACTCGCGCGTGTCCGAGGTCACCTGGGTGATCTCGACCTTGTTCTCGCCCAGAATGTAGTTGGACAGGAGCTGTGCGATGCCGGCGTCGAAGCCGCGGGTCTGACCGTCCTTCTCGTTGAGGAGGGAGAAGAGCGTGGAGGTCTGAACGCCACCGATCTTAAAGACGCCGGCGTCCTTGACGGCGGTCGCCCAGGTGCTGGCGGCGATGGCGTCGTTATCGGCCTGGGGGCCGTTGTCGACGAGCTTGTCGAACGCCTTGGCGTCGAGCGTGGTGGAAGCCTCGGTATCTTCGGAGCTCTTGGAGGAACCGGCGGCGGAACCCTTGTCGGCCTCGGCGCTGGTGTCGGAGCAGCCGGCAAGACCAAGGCCGGCGACGGTTGCGAAGGTGGCGGCAACGAAGCCGCGGCGGTCGAGAACGACCTGCTGGGAGAGGTTCTTGCTCATGGTAGAACACCTTTCTCAATAAAATCCCTAGCGGTTGAGTAGAGTTATACCCTATCGCGCTCAAATGGGTCAACACGAAATAACTCAGAAACATACTTACCTTATGGGT
>CABUWD010000153.1 GCA_902495155.1 uncultured Collinsella sp. | reverse complement strand
TAGGGACTGATTAAGGCCGTTAACAGCAAAAACAGTCCCTATTTCACCGCAACTACTGTGGGGTTCCAGGGGACTGTGTCCGTCGGTGCCGGGCGCACAATAGTCACCCGAGGTAAACCTTTACCGGCCACCTATATTTGCCGAAATTACACTTGACGGCGGGGTACAATAAACCCGCATGCGGATTTCCGTTGCGGGCGCTTCCCATCGCCGGGGCGTGCCCGGGAGCATCCGGCATGCGGCCTTTGCGGCGCTCGGTCATGTGCAAGACGGGTAGCTGGGCCTGTGGAGCGCGTGCAGCCCTCCTCGCCTTGGCATGCCTTCTCTCCACGCCATGTACCTGCTGCTCAGTCTGCCTGCCAGATGATTGGAAGCAACAGCGAAAATCCCATCACGCCAACATCCCGGCGATCGCCGGGGCCTGTATACCTATATGAGAGGAGAGGGGTATATGGCGCGTAAGTTTAAGTCTATGGACGGCAACGAGGCGGCCGCATATGTTTCGTATGCGTACACCGAGGTAGCGGGAATTTATCCCATTACGCCGTCCAGCCCGATGGCCGACCATGTCGACCAGTGGGCGGCCCAGGGTCGCAAGAACATCTTCGGCACCCCGGTCAAGGTCGTCGAGATGGAGTCCGAGGCAGGTGCAGCCGGTACCGTTCACGGTTCGCTGGGCGCCGGTGCTCTGACCACCACCTACACGGCTTCTCAGGGTCTGCTCCTGATGATCCCGAACATGTACAAGATTGCGGGCGAGCAGCTCCCGGGCGTTTTCCACGTCTCCGCGCGTTGCGTTGCTTCCCACGCCCTGAACATCTTTGGCGATCACTCCGACGTCATGGCCTGCCGCCAGACCGGTTTCGCCATGCTCGCCGAGGGCAACGTCCAGGAGGTCATGGACCTCTCGCCGGTGGCTCACCTTGCCGCCATCGAGGGTAAGACCCCGTTCCTTAACTTCTTCGACGGCTTCCGCACCAGCCACGAGATCCAGAAGGTCGCCATGTGGGACTACAAGGATCTGGCCGAGATGTGCGATATGGACGCCGTCCAGGCTTTCCGCGATCACGCGCTCAACCCTGAGCACCCGCATACCCGCGGCAGCCACGAGAACGGCGACATCTTCTTCCAGAACCGCGAGGCCTGCAACAAGGTCTACGACGAGCTTCCCGCCGTCGTCGAGGGCTACATGAAGAAGATCAACGAGAAGCTCGGCACCGATTACGGCCTGTTCAACTACTACGGCGCTCCCGATGCCGATCGCGTCGTCGTGTGCATGGGCTCCTTCTGCGACGTGCTCGAGGAAGTCATCGACTACCTCAACGCTCACGGCGAGAAGGTCGGCCTGGTCAAGGTTCGCCTGTTCCGTCCGTTCTCCATCAAGCACTTCGTCGACGTTCTCCCCGAGACCGTCAAGAAGATTGCCGTCATGGACCGCACCAAGGAGCCGGGTTCCATCGGCGAGCCGCTCTACCAGGACGTTGTCTCCGCTCTCTACGAGGCCGGCAAGACGGGCATCAAGGTCGTCGGCGGCCGTTACGGCCTGGGCAGCAAGGACACGCCTCCCGCGTCCGCGTTCGCTGTCTTCGAGGAGCTCAAGAAGGACGAGCCCAAGCGCGAGTTCACCATCGGCATCGTCGATGACGTGACCAACCTGAGCCTGCCCGAGGCCGAGGATGCGCCCAACACCGCAGCCCCCGGCACCATCGAGTGCAAGTTCTGGGGTCTGGGTGGCGACGGTACCGGCGGCGCCAACAAGAACTCGATCAAGATTATCGGCGACCACACCGACAAGTACGTCCAGGCCTACTTCCAGTACGACTCCAAGAAGACCGGCGGAGTCACCGTCTCGCACCTGCGCTTTGGTGATTCCCCGATCCGCTCGCCGTACTACGTGACCAAGGCCGACTTTGTCGCCTGCCACAACCCCAGCTACATCGTCAAGGGCTTCAAGATGGTCCGCGACGTCAAGCCGGGCGGCACCTTCCTGGTCAACTGCCAGTGGAGCGACGAGGAGTTCGCCGAGCACATGCCCGCCGTGGCCAAGCGCTATATCGCGAACAACAACGTCAACGTCTACCTGATCGACGCTATCGACCTGGCCGCCAAGGTCGGCATGGGCAAGCGCACCAACACGGTGCTCCAGTCCGCCTTCTTCGCGCTGGCCAAGGTCCTGCCCGCCGAGGACGCCCTGCAGTACATGAAGGACGCGGCTACCAAGTCCTACATGAAGAAGGGCCAGGCCATCGTCGACGCCAACCACAAGGCCATCGATGCCGGCGCTACCGCCTTCCGCAAGTTCGAGGTTCCGGCCGACTGGGCAACTGCCGAGGATGCCGCTCCCGTCGAGCTCTCCGAGGAGACCAAGTCCGCCATCGCCCAGCAGGTCAAGAACCTGCTCGAGCCCATCGATCGCATGGATGGCGACAGCCTGCCCGTTTCCGCCTTTGTCGATTGCGCCGACGGCCAGTTTGAGCTGGGTGCCTCCGCATACGAGAAGCGCGGCGTCGCCGTGGTCGTTCCTCACTGGGACGAGACCAAGTGCATCCAGTGCAACCAGTGCGCCTATGTGTGTCCGCATGCCACCATCCGTCCGTTCGCGATGACCGAGGACGAGGCTGCCGCCGCGCCCGAGGCTACTCGCACGCTCGACGCCATGGGTCCCAAGGCCAAGGGCATGAAGTTCACCATGGCCGTGTCCCCGCTCGACTGCATGGGCTGCACCAACTGCGTCAAGGTCTGCCCCAAGGGCGCCCTCGAGATGGTTCCCACCGAGCAGGAGATGGATCAGCAGCCCGTTTGGGACTATATGGTCGAGAACGTCTCCGAGAAGAAGGAGCTCATCGCGGCCAACGTCAAGGGCAGCCAGTTTAAGCAGCCCTACCTGGAGTTCTCCGGCTCCTGCGCCGGCTGCGCCGAGACCGCCTATGCACGTCTGGTGACCCAGGTTGCCGGCGACCGCATGTTCATCTCCAACGCCACCGGCTGCTCCTCCATTTGGGGCAACCCCGCTGCCACCGCTCCTTACTGCAAGGACAAGGACGGTCACGGCCCGGCGTGGAATAACTCCCTGTTCGAGGACAATGCCGAGCACGGTCTGGGCATGGCCGTCGGTTACGAGGCCGTCCAGAAGAAGCTGATCGCCGCTACCCAGGACATCATCGCTGCCGATGGCCCGTCCGATGAGCTCAAGGCTGCCGGCCAGGCTTGGATCGACTCCGTCAACGACGCCGAGGCTTCCAAGACCGCTGCCGCTGCCTACGTTGCCGAGCTCGAGAAGTGCGGCTGCGACGCTTCCAAGGCGATCCTCGCCGACAAGGCTTACCTCACCAAGAAGTCCTTCTGGATCTTCGGCGGCGACGGTTGGGCCTACGACATCGGCTTCGGTGGCCTGGACCACGTCCTGGCTTCCGGCCACAACGTCAACGTCTTCGTCTTCGACACCGAGGTTTACTCCAACACCGGTGGTCAGGCCTCCAAGGCCTCGAACCTGGGCCAGGTCGCTCAGTTCGCCGCTGCCGGTAAGGTGACCAAGAAGAAGTCCCTGGCCGAGATTGCCATGAGCTACGGCTACGTCTACGTGGCGCAGGTCGCCATGGGCGCCAACCCGGCTCAGACCCTCAAGGCCATCCACGAGGCCGAGGCCTACGACGGCCCGTCCCTCATCATCGGCTACAGCCCCTGCGAGATGCACTCCATCAAGAAGGGCGGCATGCAGAACTGCCAGGCCGAGATGAAGAAGGCCGTCGAGTGCGGTTACTGGAACCTCTTCCGCTTCAACCCCGAGGCTGCTGCCGGCAAGAAGTTCTCGCTCGATTCCAAGGAGCCCGCGGGCGGCTATCAGGAGTTCCTGATGAACGAGGCCCGTTACGCTTCGCTGACGCGTTCCTTCCCCGAGCGCGCCGAGGAGCTCTTCAAGGAGAACGAGCAGGCCGCCATGGACCGCTATGCTCACCTGCTGAAGCTCAAGACGGTGTACAACGAGGCCTAGGTCTCCCACCGCAGGATCTGAGGGCTGACCTTCGCGGACGTCCTCGGACATGAAAGAACCCCCGCTGCGCACTACGTGCGGCGGGGGTTCTTTCGTCCTGCGGAGTGTCCGCGAAGGTCAGCCCTCAGATCCTGCTGCG
>CABUWD010000152.1 GCA_902495155.1 uncultured Collinsella sp. | reverse complement strand
CTCGCGAGAGCTGGTGCCCTCCAAAGGAACGTCCGGCGAGAACCGGGCGGTATGTTGCGAGAAAAGCGGCATGGCCAACCCTCGTGCGTTTAAAGTTCGTTTGCGAGCGGCGGGCGCGGGACCGAGCCGTTCGCGGTGGCATAGATGCTGCTAGTGTAGCACGCTCGGGTGGGCGACATTCAATTTAAGCTCCGTCTGGGGTCTGGACCTTGCGTCCCTTGATTATCAACTTCATCCGAACACTTCCCACATTCATCCGCACATGTGCGGATGAATGTGGGAACCCGATACCCTGAGGGCCGGATCGGCCGGCCCCGGGAGATCGGAGGACGGCATGTCCGGAAAGAGGAAGAAGGGTTCCGCGGAGGCGGCCCCGAGGGCCTACGGCAGGCTCACCAGGCACGAGCGGGACACCATCCAGAGGATGCTGGAGCGCAGGGCCTCGTGCAGGGAGATCGCCAGGGAGCTGGGCAGGTCGCCCTCGACGGTGAGCGCCGAGGTGGCGTCGCACAGGTTCGTGACGGCGCCGAAGTCCAGGCGCGGCGAGCGCGTCGACGGCTCGGCCGACCTGTCGGCGGCCTGCCCGCGCCTGGCGGCGTGGCCGCGCTGCTGCAACGGGTGCGGCCGGTACCGTGCGATCGGCTGCAAGCGCCGCCCGCACGTATTCTACGAGGCCCGCGCCGCGCAGCTGTGCGCCGACTCGGTGCTCGTCTCGTCCAGGCGCGGGATAGACGCCGCCGAGCCCGCCGCGGCGGCCAGGCTGGAGACGATAAGGGACTGCCTGCGCCGGGGGCTCTCCCCCGAGCAGATGGCGGCGCGCAGCGGCGGCCCGGTGGACCTGTCGCCCTCGACCATCTACCGCTGGGTCTCGGAGGGCTACGACGGCAAGACCAACATGGAGCTCAGGCGAAAGGTCGGCTACAGGCCGAGGAAGCGCGCCGCCGGCCGGGCGGCCACGCGCCACTCCGCCCGCAGGTCGCATGCCGCGTTCCTCGCCCTCGGGGAGGACGCGTGCGCCGCGGCCTGGGAGATGGACACCGTCGAGGGCGCCCGGGAGGACTCGGCCTGCCTGCTCACGCTGCTCCACCGCCCCAGCAGGCTCCAGCTGGCGCTCCTGCTCGAGGCGAAGGACTCGGCGAGCGTGGAGGCGGCGCTGGAGGGCGTGCGCTCGGTGCTGGGCGCCGACGGCATGGGGAGGGTCTTCCGCGCCGTGCTCACCGACAACGGCGCGGAGTTCTCCGACGAGGCGGCGATCGCGGCGCTGCTCGGCGAGGGGCCCGGCGAGACGAGGCTGTTCTACTGCGACCCGCGCCGCAGCGACCAGAAGGGCGCCTGCGAGCGAAACCACGTCGAGATAAGGAAGCTGCTGCCCAAGGGCACCGGGCTCAGGTTCGACCGGCTCGCCCCGGCGGACCTGGCGCTGGCCATGTCGCACGCGAACTCCGAGCCCCGCGGCGCGCTCGGCTTCTCGACGCCCGCCCGCGCCTTCAGGGCGATGCTCGGGGAGGACGCGGCGGCGCTGCTGGACGCCTACGGCGTGGGGGACGTGGCGCTCGGCGAACTCGACCTGACGCCGGGCCTCATCGAGAGGGCGCGCGCAGAGAGGGGCGATGCCCCGCTGGCCTAGCCTAAGGGCGAAAACGGAATAGACGGACCGACCGTCCGGCTGAGTCTGGGAAGAGGTGCCGGGCGGCGGGCGGAGCATGGCCACCGGACCCATCGAAACACATCTCCACCGTTCCTTCAACTGGGGAAATGCCGCCCCCGGACCCCAGGAGGGGCCGCGGGGGCGTTCGGCTAGCTGCGGGAATGGCCTATTTGCTCAATGTGTTCGGCTGAGATCGGAAATCAACCCGAATTTGTAAATGCGCAGGTAGATCTATATGTCCGGGCCGGAATGGGGGCAACTTCCCAACGCGTCCTCGGGCATGCGGTACATTTTGATTCGCGCTTCGCGCTACAAAATGTACCGCCCCCTGCGGAATGCGTTGGGAAGTTGCCCCCATTCCGGCCCTACGTCTACGTACTCCATGCACAGTTCTCAAACATGTTCTGGGGCTGATATAAATTTAGTGGCTCGGCTTTGCCGAGCCCTTATATGTGGAGGCCGGAGCTAAAGCTCCGGCCTCGCTATCTTTTCCATTAGATTAAGTGAGCGATCAAGGAATCACACTCCCCCTGCCGAGTTACCGCAGGGCCCGCCCTGTTGTTACTTTTCAGAACATCCCGCAGGACGGAGGAAGCCCCGCAGCGCGCAGCGCGCAGCGGGGCTTCCGACATGTCCGAGGACGTTCTGAAAAGTAACAACAGGGCGGGCCCGGACAAACAACCGACTACAGGTCGATGTGCGATTCCTTGATCGGGAACGGCTCGGCGAAGTGGCAGGCGCAGCAGTGGCCCGGTGCAACTTCCTTAAACTCAGGAAGCTTCTCGGAGCAGATGCCCTGCGCGATCGGGCAGCGCGTGTGGAAACGGCAGCCGGTCGGCGGATCCAGCGGTGACGGCGGATCGCCAGCGAGGATGATGCGCTTGCGGGTCTTCTGGATATCAGGATCGGGAACCGGCACGGCAGACAGCAGCGACTGCGTGTACGGATGGTGAGGCTCGCTGTAGAGCGTCTTCCAGTCCGAAACCTCAACCATCTTCCCCAGATACATAACGGCAACGCGATCGGAAATGTGCTGCACGACGGACAGGTCGTGGGCGATAAACAGATACGCGGTACCGAACTTGTCCTGCAGTTCCTTGAGCAGGTTCAGAACCTGGGCCTGAATGGAAACATCCAGAGCGGAAACCGGCTCGTCGCAGATAATCAGCTTGGGCTTCAGAGCGAACGCGCGGGCAATGCCGACACGCTGACGCTGACCGCCCGAGAACTCGTGCGGATAGCGGTTGATGTGCTCGGGGTTCAGACCGACGACGTCCAGCAGCTCGCGGACGCGCTCGATACGCTCCTCCTTGGTACCCACACCATGAATGGTCATAGGTTCGGAGACGATCTCGCCGATGGTCATACGAGGGTTGAGCGAAGCATAGGGGTCCTGGAAGATGAACTGCATCTCGCGACGCATATCCTTGATCTCGTGCTTGCTCATCTCGGCAACGTCTTTGCCCTGGAAAAACACTTTGCCTGCCGTCGGCTTGGTCAGGCGCATGATGGTGCGGCCCGTGGTGGACTTACCGCAACCAGACTCGCCGACCAGGCCAAAGGTCTCGCCCGGATAAATCTCGAACGAAATGTCATTCACAGCAGAGACGACACGCTTGGAGAAGCGCTTGGCGAACATGCCGGACTCAGCGGGAAACTCCTTAGAGAGGCGCTCGACCTTCAGCAGCGGAGTACGCTCGTTGGTATCTGCCATTACGCCTCGCCTCCCTTCTTGGAATCCTTGCGCGTACGGGACGTCTCAGGAGCGTTCTTGAGGAACTCGGGGTCACCGGAGTAGTGGCACGCAGAATAGTGGCCAGACTCGGTGACAACACGCTCAGGGCGCTGCTTACGGCACTTGTCCGTCGCATAGGGGCAGCGAGGAGAGAAGACGCAGCCCTCGGGCAGGTTCATGAGCGAAGGCGGGTTGCCGTGAATCGGCGTAAGCGGCTTCTTCTCTTCGATGGCCTGCTCCGGGATGGAGCGGATAAGGCCCCAGGTGTAGGGGTGGCGGCTCTCGTAGAAGATTTCCTCAGCAGTACCGAACTCGACGGGACGGCCGGCGTACATAACCATGATCTTATCGGCCATATCGGCAACGACGCCCAGGTCATGGGTAATCATGATGATGGCGTTGCCGTTCTTCTCCTGCATTTCCTGCATGAGCTCGATAATCTGAGCCTGGATGGTAACGTCCAGAGCAGTCGTGGGCTCGTCGGCAATCAGGATATCGGGATCACAGGCAAGAGCCATGGCAATCATGACGCGCTGACGCATACCGCCGGAGAACTGGTGCGGATACTCATTGACGCGCTTCTCGGGCTCGGGGATACCCACGAGGTCCAAAAGCTCGGTAGCACGCTTGAGTGCCTCCTGCTTGGAGTAGCCACGGTGCAGACGAAGGCCCTCACCCACCTGCTTGCCGATCTTATAGACCGGGTTCAAGGAGGTCATAGGATCTTGAAAGATCATCGCGATACCGTTGCCGCGAATGTGCCGCATCTCTTCCT
>CABUWD010000151.1 GCA_902495155.1 uncultured Collinsella sp. | reverse complement strand
CTCGGTATCGGCCTTGCCTTTAGCCTCATCTTTTTTGTTAGTTTTCGAGCACTCATCTTGATCTATGACCTTAAGACGCCGGGCCGCGAGGATCATGTCGCCAATCGCGCGGCAATCGATCGTTTAACGGAAAGCGGCTTTGCCAAAGAGCAATCTCCCAATGACGAAGTCAATAGTCGATCCGATCAAGATCACATCCTCGCTGAGCGGGTAATTCAGCTTTTAGGTGATGTTGGCAATATTGTGGGCGCAACCAACTGTGCCACGCGCCTGCGCGTCGAGGTCGCAGACCCTTCCATCGTTGCAGATAACGCGTCGTTTGTCGCGGTGGGCGCCAAGGGCCTCATCATTACGGGCAAGACCGCCCAGGTGGTCATCGGCATCTCCGTTCCCCGCGTTAAAGAGCATTTTGACCAGATCATGGGCCTCGAGCCGGAATTTGCGCCCACCACCTCGGCCTCCTCTGCCGCCGGCCCAACCCACAAGCACGGCGATATCTGCTTCTTCGACATCGACGGTACGCTCGCCTGGCAAGATCCCAGACTTGCCCAGGAGCTTCCCGAAGACGAGCGCGATCTGTCCCCCTATCCCAACGAGGCGGTTTCGCAGGCAATCCGCGAGTTTGTCGCCAACGGCAACATGGCCTTTATCTGCACGGGACGCACCCTGAGCTGCATCCACCCCAAACTTCTTGAGCTGCCGTGGACCGGCATCGTCTGTCTTGCGGGCGGTTACGCCGAGATCAACGGACGCGCAATTCGCGATCTGTCGATGACGCCCGGCATGCTGCAGCGCCTTGCCCCCTATCTTGAGCAGTCGGGCGAGGTCATCCGCTTTGAGGGCCTCAACGGCGTCGTGCGCATGAGTGCCGATGCCCCCGATGCCCCCGGATACGCGCGCACCCTGGGCGACGCAGTCACGCAGCTGCAACATTACAGTGCCTACAAGATCTTGATGTCTACATCGCTCGCCAGCCGCATCGCTCAAGATAAGGCACTTGAGCCGCTGCTGTGCTTTAACGAGCTCGAACTCGAGGTAACCGAAATCTCGCCCCGCGAATGCACGAAGCGCGGGGGCATCCAGTCTGTACTCGACGCCCTCGATCCCCACCACGGAACCGTATACGGCATCGGCGACGCCAGCAATGACGTCTCGCTGATGAACGCCGTCGATGTCGGTATCGCCATGGGCAATGCGCCGGACTATCTCAAAAAGCGCGCCGACTACATCACCGACTCGGTCGACAAAGATGGCGTCGTCAAGGCGCTCGAGCACTTTAGGCTTATATAAGCAGGCGGCACGCGCACGCGTCCCGTTTCCCCAAATCGCCAAAACAGACGCGCCGGCAACTCCAATGTGGCAATATGGTATCTGCACACCGCAACGATGCAACCTAAGAAAGAATGCGAGCACCCGTGTCCAGTCCGTTTACCAGCTTTTTAGCCCAGCACTTTGACCAGATCAACGACTATCTGGCCACGTTCTTTGACGGACAGGCGACCTCTGCCGATATCGAGCACTACCTGTACGCGCCGCTCTCGGCTTTTACGGCCAACGCCGGCAAGCGCCACCGCCCGCTTATCTGCATGCTCGCCGCAACCGCAGTGGGCGGTAACTTTGAGAGCGCCCGCAGCGCGGCGGCAGCTATCGAGCACTTTCAGTCGGGAGCGCTTATCCATGACGACATAGCCGACAACGGCCAGCTGCGTCGCGGCAAGCCTTGCATGCACCTTACCGAGGGCACGGGGCTTGCCATCAACTGCGGCGATCTGGCGCTCACCATGGTCACCAAGACGGTTCTCGACGACCCCACACTCGAGGCAGACGTGAAACTCCGTGTGCTCCACGAGCTCACCGAGATGATCGTTCGCACCATCGAGGGCCAGGCGCTCGACTTGGGCTGGGTCCGCGATGGGCGCTTTGACATCTCGGTCGACGATTATCTGGACATGGCGACGCACAAGACCGCGTATTACAGCGGAGCCACGCCGCTTGCCGCCGGAGCCATCATTGGCGGAGGCAGCGAACAGCAGGTCGAGGCGCTGCGCGCCTTTGGCCTGCACACGGGCCTTGCCTTCCAGATCCAAGATGATCTGCTCAACTTGATCGGTACCAAGGAGGCCGCCAACAAGGACTTCCGTACCGACATCACCGAGGGTAAGCGCACGCTCGTTGCCGTGCACGCCCTGTCTGATGAGCGCTATCACGATGAGATTGAAGCGATCCTCTCCTCGGGCACCGAGGATCCCGCGCAGCTCGCGCGCGCCGTGGAAATCTTCCAGGAGACCGGCTCTATCGATTACGCCCACGCCTACGCGCTGGACCTAACCGCCAAAGCCAAGGCCGCCATCGAGGACGTTGAGCTTGATTCGCACGCACGCGAACTGTTCCTCTCCATGGCAGATTTCTTTGTGGAGCGACTCAACTAGCGGGGGTTGCAAAACCTGTCGGCAGCGCATTTGGGTACAAGTTGCTACACTGTTGAATGTATGTTTATGCATCCCTTTGCGTCGTCTATCCGACAGGCGCTCAAATAGTACGAATGATACGCCGAAAGGGGTTCGTTCATGGAACCTATTACAACGGGCATGCAGGGAGCAGCCGTCGAGGACGTGCAGTCTCGTCTCCTGCAGCTCGGCTACACGATTGATGCCACCGAGGTCGCCGACAAGCGCTTTGGCACCACCACCGAGCAGGCTGTTGGCACCTTTAGGCTCGATAGCGGCCTAGCCGCTGGCTGTGCCGTCGATATCCCCTGTTGGAGCGCCCTGGTCGACGCCTCGTATAAACTGGGCGACCGCACGCTTTATCTGCGCATGCCCAATTTCCATGGCGCCGACGTTCAGGCCCTGCAGCGCGCGCTCAACGTTTTGGGTTTTGCCTGCGGTGAGGACGACGGCTACTTTGGCCCGCATACCGAGGCCGCTCTGCAGCAGTTCCAAGAAAATGTCGGCCTGTTTGCCGATGGCATGGCGTTCCAGGATACCTACGCCTATATCAACCGCCTGCATCACGTGTGGGAGGGCAAGCCCTCGGTTACCGAGGCCGAGTCGCGCATCGGTTTTGCCCGCGCCGCCAACGTGCTCGAACGCTTCCAGATTGCCGTCATCGGTGAGGACCCCATCGCGCGTAGCGTTGCATCGCGCATGTGGAACATCGCCACGGCAACGACCGACAGCAGCGGCATGATGTTGTGCGATTCCGAGGTTCCGACCGACGTGGATCTGGTGCTCGAGATCGCAAGCGATGAGCTGCCCGCAGATGCAGCGCCGCGCGCCACGATCGCCCTTGCCGAGTGTCACAACCTTGCACAGCGCATCCGCACCGCCAATGTCGCCGCGCAGCAAAAGCCCGCGCGCATCCGAATTGAGCTCACGGGCATGACACGCTACAACGGAACCTTCACCGCAAGCGACGCGCAGACACTCGCTGTACGCCTGCTCGACGGCGTTTGCGATGCCCTCGCAGATTAGGTAAACTAAACGAGTTGCTTTTGTGCAACACCCATACTGGGACGTAGTTCAACGGTAGAACTCCGGTTTTTGGTGCCGGCTGTTGGGGGTTCGAATCCCTCCGTCCCAGCCATTAAAATTGAGCGCCCTGAGCCCATAACGGCCCAGGGCGCCTTCTTGTGGGCAAGCGGAGGGATTCGAGAACCCGCAAGGGTGCGGAGCTGAGGAAACGCGAAGCGTTTTCCAGCGCAGCACGCAAGGAGCGAAGCGACGCAGCGAAAGCGGGCGGCGCCAGCCGCACGCGGACATCCCGCTGGGGGCACCACAGAATCTGAGAAGCCCGTTACCAATTCGGTGGCGGGCTTTTTGCTACCCATGCACCGGGATTCGAACCCGACAGGGTGCGGATCCCGGCATCTTCCGATGGACCGTGGACAAAAAATAGCAAATATGAGTACTGTTTCCATTTTAGTAACAGCGATTTCATGCCTTTAGAAGTCGATTTAGCCGTCAGGCGTCCTACGGCGGAAGAATTGCAGACGTTTATCGGCTAAGTACTTGTACATATGTTGCGTAACACTACATATTTTGCAAATAAATAATGCTACAGGACTTGTGACAGTACTCATATTTGACGTTTTTTGTCCACAACCCTTTATACCTAGGCAAGTCGGCGGCAAAACGGGCTTCAAAGCGTCCTTCGCAAACAAAAACCGGGGCCCGCATGATGCGGACCCCGGCTCAATACCGTGACGATATGTCAGTTACGCCCTACACGTAGAACAGGAT
>CABUWD010000150.1 GCA_902495155.1 uncultured Collinsella sp. | reverse complement strand
GAAGTGGGTTGAAACTTTAGCACCAAAAGATGCATGAACACGTAAATGGCTTGCATATTCATGCATTGAAACATTCCCGACACATTCGCTTGAAGGAATTGACAAATGGAGCGGGCCCCGTATTGACCGGCGCTCCTAACGGCGTCGGGCAATACGGGGCCCGCCCATGCGAAAACCAAGTTGTTAGGATGAGCCAGCCGGCTAGAGCTCGACCGGCACCCATTCGTCGTGATTGCAGATAAAAGCCTCGAGATCCTCGACGCTAAAGAAGACGAGCGTGGGGTCGTTAGGCCCCTCATAGTGCTCGCCCAGGTGCTCTAGATGCTTCCACCCGGCTTCGCGCATTTCGCCTAAAGCCCGGTCATCCAAGCCGGCACGCCCGCGCAAGATGAGCCAGCCATGGCCCGGCCACCAACTCGTGGCCTCAAAGCGCTGGTTTTGCAGCAGCTCTTGCCACACATCTTTGGTGCGCGCTGTTACAAACCACAGCTTGCCATCCTGGATCTGCGCAAACGAAAACGGACGCACATGAGGCTGTCCGTCAACGCTCGTCGCCAAATACCATGCCGGCACCGACGTCAGATACTCCAACACCGTATTCAATCCGTCCACGTTTCCTCCTGTACTAGTTAGTTTGGGAACCTGGTTTGTGCGAGCTAGAGCTCCAGGCGCTCCTCCCTACCGTCGATATCACAGAAGCGCGCGGCAATATTGCGGACCGAAAAGAAAGCAAGGCGGCCGTCGTTGGCACTCTCGTGTTCCTCGCCAATGCCCACCATGTGCTTAAAACCCGCTTGACGCACCTTGTCGCTCGCAACTGCGTCGTCCTCAAGTGCGGCTTCGCCGGTCAATACGATCCAACATTCCCCCGGCTTCCAGCCCGATACCTCAAACTTGGGATTCGCGCTCAGCTCCGCCCACACATCTTTGTCGCGCGACGTACAAAACCACAGTTTACCGTCATCGACCATGGCAAACGAAAACGGCCTCACGCGAGGCTGATGCCCGTCGGCTACATCGGTCGTGGCCAGATACCACGCCGGAATGCGCCTGAGATACGAACAGGCGCGCTCAAGCTGAGCCGTGCGGTCGTTGTCGGTCATAGGGACCCCTTTCTTGCGCTCGAATCGCGCCTAAACAAGTTGAAGGTTGATGACGATGACGCAGATGAGCAGCAACGCCGTCACCACCGCCGCCAACGCATCGCCGCGGCCAAACGTAAGTGCATGCAGACGCGTGCGTCCCTGTTCGCCGTGATAGCAACGCGCATCCATGGCGGCCGAAAGCGTCTCGGCATGACGGAACACGCCCGTGAACAGCGGAATGGCCACACTGCCGAGCATACGCACGCCGCCGAGCGGGCCTCCCGTCACGCGCGCACCGCGGCTCGCCTGCGCATCGGCCGTCTGCTTCATCTCGGTAGCGAACTGCGGCATAAAGCGCAACGCGATACCCATGATCATGCCGAGCTCATGCGCCGGAAGCCCCACGCGCGCAAACGGTGCGAGCAGACGCTCCAAGCCCGCGGTGAGGTCGAGCGTGGGGGTGGTGAGCGTAATGGCGCTCATGCCGGCCATCATCAGGGTCAGGCGGCACGCCATAAACGCCGCAGAACGCAGCGAGCCCTCGCTTATCTGCAGAAAGCCGAGCTGCCACAGGATGCGCCCACTCTGATCGGTAAACAAGTTGAGCACCGCGACCACGACGACGATTGCCAGCAGCGGCGCCATCGACGACAGAACGCGACGAACCGGCACCCGAGACACGGCATAGGTCAGCACAACGAAAATTGCGACCGGGGCCAGTCCGCGGAAGCCACTGACCGTGAGCGTCGTGATCAGAAACACAAAGCCCAAGAGCAACTTGGTTCGCGGGTCCAGGCGGTGGATTGCACTATCGCCGGGATAGTAACTGCCAAACGAAAACGCCTCCATCAGCAGCCCTCCTCTCGCGAGACCGTCTTGGATTTAGCAATGTCCGCGACGTTAGAAGGACCGTCCGAGCGACCGATCAGCAAATCTACCAACTCGTCGGCCAACGACTCAACCGTATAGAGCCCGCCGCGACGCAGCGGCACGCCTGCCTTCGCAAGCGCCAGCGCCATGCGCTGGGCAGCGGGAACACCCAAGCCGATTGATTTAAGCTCATCCGCATGCGCAAAAACCTGAGCGGGCGTACCCTCGGCAAATACCGCGCCCTCGTTCATCACGACAATACGGTCGCAGCAATTGGCCAGGTCATCCATGCTGTGCGAAACCATGACAACGGTCAGGCCATCGCGGTGAAGTCGATCGATGAGCCCTAGGAAATCCCTGCGCGCAGCCGGATCGAGCCCCGCCATGGGTTCATCGAGCACCAGGACTTCGGGCTCCATGGCGAGCACGCCGGCGAATGCCACGCGCCGTTGCTGACCGCCCGAAAGCTCAAAGGGACTCTTGTCGCCGACCGTGGAAAGGTCGAGGCCCACGCGCGAGAGCGATGACTCGACACGACGGTCGACTTCATCTTGCGGCAAGCCAAGGTTATGCGGACCAAACGCCACGTCCTGCGCCACGGTTTCGGCAAACAGCTGACGCTCAGGATATTGAAACACCACGCCGACCTTGGCCTTAACCGCGGCGGCGTCTTTCTTGTTTGACAGATCGAGCCCCAGCGCGCGAACGGATCCCTCCTGGGGGCGAATCAAACCGTTGAGATGCTGGACCAGCGTCGACTTACCCGAACCGGTATGACCTGCCAAGCCCAGGAACTCGCCGCGACGCACCGTCAGCGATACATCGCGCAGCGCCCACGGGCTGCTTGGGTCGTTTCCCCAGAGAGCCTGTTTGCTCGATTTGCCCGCAGTGGCCGAGCGCTTATGCCAGCGGCGGCGCTCGCGCGGACTGAGCGAATAACTGTACGAAACATGGGATAGTTCGATGACGGGCTCCGACGCGTTGTCCTCGTTGTCTACCGGAACAGTGCCGTCAGCGATTTCCAACTGGGATGCGGAAGACTGTCCCGCGGTGACTGCCCCACTTCGCTCGGCATAAGCCTGCGCAATCTCAGCGACCATATCCACCTCGCGCACCTGCGCATGAACAGGCACGCCCTTCGTACGAAGCGCCATGCCCAGACGACACGACTCCGGCATATCCAGGTTGAGCTGCGCAAGCTCATCCGCCCGCGTCAAAATTTCCTCGGGCGTACCGAGCATGGCAACGTGCCCCGCCCGAAACACCGCGACACGATCGGCCTCGGCGGCTTCTTCCATAAAGTGCGTAATCATCACGATGGTCATACCGCGAGCGTGCAACGCGCGGCAAGCCTTCATGAGGCCCTTACGTCCACGCGGATCGAGCATCGAGGAAGCCTCGTCCAAAATGAGAACGCGCGGTTCCATGGCAAGCACGCCGGCAAGCGCCACGCGTTGCTTTTGGCCACCCGAAAGCGCATGGGTCTCGTGGCGCTCAAAGCCCACCAGACCCACGGCCTTCAGCGCCTCGCGCACGCGCTGCGCGATCTGTGCCGATGGCACGCCAAGGTTTTCGGGACCAAACGCAACATCATCTTCGACAAGCGTTGCCACCAGCTGGTCATCGGGATTCTGGAATACCATGCCCGCGGTCGAACGAATGTCATAGACCAGCTCGGGGTCGGACGCATCCATGCCGTTGATGCGCACCGTGCCCGCATCGGGCTGCAGCAGCGCATTCAGATGCTTGGCAAACGTCGACTTGCCCGACCCATTGCCACCGAGGATGCAGAAAAACTCGCCGTCCTCGATATTCAGATCGACGCCGTCGAGCGCCGGTACGGCACCGTCATAGCTAAAGGAAACGCCCCGACACTCAATCATGCGCGGCCTTTGACCTGGTCCTTTTTAGGCGTGATGAGGTTGGAGACCGCTTTATACACCGCCAGTGTCAACACCGAGTTAAGCACGGTCTTGATAAGGTTGAACGGCAGCACGGCAGGAATCATGAGCGGGGCGATCACATCGACCGAGCCATACCAGAACCATACGCCAATGGTAAGGTTTGCGACCATAGACAACGCCGTAGCGGCAATAACGCCGAGCACCAGGCCAATCACGGCACCCTTATAGGTATGCATCTTCTGATAGACGATAGCCGCGGGCAGAATGTAGCCCAGCGTGGCAACCAGGTTCATAAGCGCACCGACCCAGTCGCCCGTGGTAAGCGCATGGATAACAATCGCCATGGCGGCAACAGCGGTGCCGGCACCAGGGCCATACGCAAATCCACACACCATCGCCGGCACCAGCGACGGGTCATACGTCAAAAACGGCGCCGAAGGAAGGATAGGCAGCTGCACGTACATAAACAGGGCTCCCAAGGCACACATCAACGCCATGGTAACGAGCTGTTTGGTGCTCCACCTATTCGTGTTCTCAAAATGGATATGCTGCGACTGTTCAGACATAAGATCACCTGCCTCTTTCATCCGGACTCTAACCGTTGGTACTG
>CABUWD010000149.1 GCA_902495155.1 uncultured Collinsella sp. | reverse complement strand
GTTTGATTCGGGCAAAAACATACCACGGGAGCGACCGTTTGCAATACCCTCTGACCGGCATCTTCATACCGTTCGCCGAGTATGCCAAGGTTTACTAAAAAATGCGCAGGTGGGGCCGTTGGCTGCGCAAATGTTAGCTAAAGGTGACTTGAAATATTGAGCTATTGAGCGCGCCTGCGGAAAGGGCATCCCGTTATTTGGCCGAAAACCGGGTCGCAGTTTCCGGTTGGGCCGCTAGAGGAAACTGCGACCCGGTATCAGCTCTCAAAACGGGATACGGTTTCCGGTTGAGCCTTCAGACGGAAACTGCGACCCGGAATCCACGCTCAAACTGGGACAAGCTTTCCGCAAGGCAGCCCCAGGCACCCTCGGACCCAAACCTCAGTCATCTCTACATAGATCTCGATAGATTTGCCTAGAACTCAAACAGTGCGTCTACCTGCGCATTTGCGAACCTAAACTCTCAGCAATAAGAAATCTTATATGAATTGACTTAGATTTTGTATATTCCGGCCCATAAGGGGATACACTACATCCTGAAAGACAAGCCGAAACACCGCTCGACAGACCGCCGAGTCGGTGCAAACGCACAAGAGAGAGGGAATTTCTAATGGGCAAGATTCTTGGTATCGACCTTGGTACTACTAACTCCGCAATGGCCGTTCTCGAGGGCGGTTCTCCGACCATTATCGTGAACGCCGAGGGCGACCGCACCACCCCGTCCGTCGTGGGCTTCCGTGCCGACGGCGACCGCGTCGTGGGTAAGGCCGCTAAGAACCAGGCTGTCACCAACCCCAAGAACACCGTGTTCTCCATCAAGCGCTTCATGGGCCGCAAGTACTCCGAGTGCACCTCTGAGATCAAGACCGTGCCGTACGAGGTCAAGGAGGGCCAGGGCGGCCGTGCCGTCGTCGACATCGAGGGCAAGGATTACACCGCCGAGCAGGTGAGCGCCATGACGCTCGCCAAGATGAAGGCCGACGCCGAGAAGTATCTGGGCGAGACTGTCACCGACGCCGTCATCACCGTCCCGGCCTACTTCAACGACGCCCAGCGTCAGGCCACCAAGGACGCCGGTAAGATCGCCGGCCTCAACGTCAAGCGTATCGTCAACGAGCCGACCGCTGCTGCTCTTGCCTATGGCCTGGACAAGCAGGGCACCGACCAGCGCATCCTGGTCTTCGACCTGGGCGGCGGTACCTTCGACGTCTCCATCCTCGACCTCGCCGACGGCGTGTTTGAGGTTCTGTCCACCTCGGGCGATAACCACCTGGGCGGCGACGACTGGGATCAGCGCGTCATCGACTGGATGGCCGACAAGTTCCAGCAGGAGAACGGCGTCGATCTGCGTCAGGACCCCATGGCCCTGCAGCGTCTGAAGGAGGCTGCCGAGAACGCCAAGAAGGAGCTCTCCGCGGCGCAGCAGTCCACCATTAACCTGCCGTTCATTACCATGAACCAGTCCGGCCCGCTGCACCTCAACTACACGCTGACCCGCGCCGAGTTCGAGAAGATCACCCGCGACCTGCTCGAGCGCTGCAAGCAGCCTGTCACCAACGCCCTGCGCGACGCTAAGCTCAAGCTCTCCGATCTGACCGAGGTCATCCTCGTCGGCGGTTCCACCCGTATGCCCGCTGTCCAGGATCTGGTCAAGACCATGACCGGCAAGCAGCCCAACATGTCCGTGAACCCCGACGAGGTCGTTGCCGACGGCGCTGCCGTCCAGGGCGGCGTGCTCACCGGTGACGTCGAGGGCATCCTGCTGCTCGACGTTACCCCGCTGTCGCTGGGCGTCGAGACCATGGGCGGCATCATGACCAAGATGATCGACCGCAACACCACGATCCCGCCCTCCAAGACCGAGGTCTACTCCACCGCAGCCGACAACCAGACCAGCGTCGAGATCAACGTGCTCCAGGGCGAGCGTGAGCTTGCCCGCGACAACAAGTCGCTCGGTAAGTTCCAGCTGACCGGCATCCCGGCTGCCCGCCGCGGCGTGCCGCAGATCGAGGTCACCTTCGACATCGACGCCAACGGCATCGTCAAGGTCTCCGCTAAGGACAAGGGTACCGGCAAGGAGCAGCAGATCACCATCTCCGGCTCCACCGCGCTTTCCGACGACGAAGTCGATCGCATGGTCAAGGACGCCGAGGCCCATGCCGAGGAGGACAAGAAGCAGAAGGAAGAGGTCGAGGTCCGCAACCAGACCGACAGCCTGTGCTACTCCACCGAGCAGACCCTCAATGAGCTGGGCGACAAGGTTTCCGCGGACGTGAAGTCCAAGGCCGAGGCCGCTATCGCCGACGCCAAGAAGGCGCTCGAGGGCTCTGACGTCGAGGCTATCAAGGCCGCCGGCGAGTCCCTGCAGTCTGTGGCCTACGAGCTGGCCCAGGTTGTCTACGCCGACGCTCAGCAGCAGACCGACGGTGCCGCCGGCGCCCAGCCTGCCGACGATGACGTTGTCGACGCCGACTACGAGGTTGTGGACGACGAGGACAAGTAATCATGTCCGCCCGTAAAGCTCGCACGGAGGCGGTCGCCGCTGGCGCCGCCCCCGTTGACTCTGAGGAGAAGGACGTGAAGATTCCCGTAGAGGCCGTCGACGACACCGAGGTCAACGAGGCCGAGGCCGCCGAGGCTGCCGAGAACCAGGTAGAGGATTCCAACAAGGAGGCGACGATGACCGAGGACGAGATGGTGGAAGCCGCTATCCGCGCCGGTGAGGAAGCCGCCGACAACGACTTTAAGCTCAAGTTCGAGCAGGCCCAAAAGGAGCTTGCCGACGTGCGCAGTGAGCTCGATGCTGCGGCAGAGGCTCAGAAGGCCGCCGAGGACAAGGCAAAGGACGCCACCGAGCGCACTGCCCGTCTGCAGGCCGACTGGGAGAACTTCCGTCGCCGCACTGCCAACGAGCGCATCGCCGAGCGCGAGCGCGCGACCGAGAAGCTCGTCACCGCGCTGCTGCCGGTGGTCGACGATATCGAGCGTGCGATCGACCATGCCCGTAGCCAGGAGCTTTCCGACGATTTTAAGCAGTTCGTCGATGGCGTTGACGCGGTGCATGCCAAGCTGCTCGATGTGTTTGCGCACGAGGGCGTTGAGCCCATCGACCCCAAGGGCGAGGCGTTCGATCCGCTCGAGCACCAGGCTGTGGGTCGTGTCGAGGACGCATCGCAGTACGACGAGACCGTCAACGACGTGTACCAGAAGGGCTACCGCATGGCGGATCGCATCCTGCGTTCCGCGATGGTGACGGTGACCTACGGTGGCGATAAGCGCCCCGCACCGGAGCCCGAAGCGGCGCCCGAGGATGCCGCGGCCGATACGGCCGAGAGCACCGAGGAGTAATTGAGAAGGGCCCCGGGGCAACACCCGGGGCCCTTTCTGGCCTAGTGCCACATGAAAGCATGAGCCGCCGCCCGCACGGGCGGCGGACGTAACAGGAGAGGAGCTACGATGGCTGCAGGCAAAACCTTCTATGACATCCTGGGCGTATCCAAGAGCGCCTCCGACAAAGAGATCAAGAGCGCGTTTCGCAAGCTCGCGCAAAAATATCACCCCGATGCCGGCGGCGACGAGGCCAAGTTTAAGGAGATTAGCGAGGCCTACGAGACGCTTTCGGACGAGAAGAAGCGCAAAGAGTACGACCAGATGCTCATGTTCGGCGGCATGCCGGGCGCGGGCGGCGCGTATGGCGGTAGCTACGGCGCCGGTGCCGGCGCGAGCGGCTGGGGCGATATCTTCGACAGCATCTTTAGCGGCAACGGCGCCTGGGGCAGCGATTGGGGCTCGGGCTTTGCCGGGGCCGCGGGCGCTGCCGGTGCGGGCGCGGGCCGCAACCGCGCGCGCAAGGGCGGCGACCTGTCGCTGACTGTCGACGTAACGGCCGAGGACGCGTTCCGCGGCGTGACGCACAAGGTCACCTACCGCATTCCCTCGACGGGCGAGCAGCAGACCATTACGGTCTCGGTGCCTGCGGGCGCGGTCGACGGAGGTAAGCTGCGTTACAAGCGTCGCGGCGAGTACGGCGTTGCCGGAGGCGAGCGCGGCGACCTGGTCGTGACCACGCATGTGGAGGAGCACCCGCTGTTTAAGCGCAAGGGTGCCGATGTGACCATGGAGGTGCCGATCTCGGTCTACGAGGCGGCGCTCGGCTGCACGGTGGATGTGCCCACGCCCGGCGGTGCGACGGTTCGTCTGAAGGTGCCCGCGGGTACCCAGACGGGCAAGAAGTTCCGCTTTAAGGAGATGGGTGCGCCCGACGTTAAGCATCGCGGCCGCACGGGTGCGCTGCTCGTCGAGATCAAGGTGCAGGTTCCCTCGAACCTGTCCGACGATGAGCGCGATGCCATGACCAAGCTGCGCGAGGCCGACACGCGCGATTATCGCGAGAAGGTCAACCTTTACAAGGCGACGTACTAGGGCGGTTGCGTCGCACGCCCGCGCCCGCGGGCTTATGATGGACGATAACGAGACGGAAAGGGGTCAGGTAGCATGGCC
>CABUWD010000148.1 GCA_902495155.1 uncultured Collinsella sp. | reverse complement strand
TCCGTGGTGGGCCAGCAGCATATCGTCTCGACGCTCGAGCACGCCATCACCGAGGGGCGCCTGTCCCACGCCTACCTGTTCTGCGGACCGCGCGGCACGGGCAAGACCACCATGGCGCGCATTCTGGCCAAGGCACTGCTGTGTCGCAATGCCGAGGCGGCGCGCGCCGAGGGTGCAAGCGGCTGCTTGCCCGACGGTACTTGCGAGGAGTGCGAGCTCATCGCCGAGGGCAACCACCCGGATGTCTACGAGCTCGATGCCGCAAGCCGTACCGGCGTGGACAACGTGCGCGAGGAGATCATCAACTCCGTCAACTTTGCCCCGGTGCGCGGCAAGTACAAGATCTATATCATCGACGAGGTCCACATGCTCACGACGGCGGCGTTCAACGCGCTGCTCAAGACGCTTGAGGAGCCGCCGGCGCACGTGATCTTTGTGCTGTGCACCACCGACCCGCAAAAGATTCTGGAGACCATCCTCTCGCGCTGCCAGCGCTTCGATTTCCACCGCATCGGCAACGAGGATATCGAGCATCGCCTGTCCTACGTGTGCGAGCAGGAGGGTTTCGATTACGACGACGAGGCGCTCGCCATCGTGGCACGCCATGCCAAGGGTGGCATGCGCGACGCGCTCTCCACGCTGGAGCAGCTGAGCGTTTTTGGCAACGGCGCCGTGCATGCGGACGATGCCCGCTCGCTTTTGGGCGAGGTTTCGGACCAGATCCTGGGTGAGTTTGCCCGCGCCATCGCCGAGCGTGATATTGCTGAGCTTTATGGACTGGTCCGTGCGCAGGTCGAGGAAGGAAACGACCTGCTGGAGCTGACGCGCGACCTGGTGGCGCATGTGCGTGACGTGTACGTTGCCTGCGTTGCCGGTGCCCGTGCCGAGCTGTTTGAGGGCGGCTCCGAGCAGGCCGAGGCGCTTGCTGTCGAGGCCGCTGCCTTTGGCGAGCATCCTGCCGACCGCCTGGCCCGTGTGCTGACAGTGCTCGACGATGCCGCACTGGAGATGAGGGGCGCGAGCGACGTGCGCCTGGTGCTCGAGATCGCCTGCACTCGCCTGGCGCGTCCCGAGGCCGATTTAACGATTGAGGCTTTGGCCGAGCGCGTGGCACGCTTGGAGGCCATGGTTGCCAACGCCGCCGTTCCGGCGAGCGTGGCTGCTGCTCAAGCGAGTGCGCCTGCGGCTGTCGCGGCTGCGCCTGCGACGACACAACAACCGACGCTGATCTCGGGTGCCCGAGCTGCTACTCCTGCGGCGACTGCCGCCCCCGCTGCTACGTCCGCGCATCAGGGCGGCATGCCTTGGGACCGCGGCGCTGCTGTTCCGGCTGCCCAGCCTGTGCCCAAGTCCGCGGCTCCGGCTCCCGCGCCTAAACCTGTAACGCCTGCACCTCAACCCGTTGCGGCTCCGACCCCCACGCCTGCTGCATCGACCGTGCCGGTGTCCAAGCCCAGCAACGCCGCCCAGGTTGCCGCCGCCGGTGCTGCCGAGACCCCCGCGGTCGAGGACGCCGGCGAGCTCCAGCGCAAATGGGTCGAGGTCGTCGAGCGCGTCAAGGCTCGTCAGGCATCCTACGCAGGGCTTTTGCTCAACGCCCGCGCCACGGCCGACGACGGCTCCAAGCTCACGGTCTCGTTCCCCGCGGGCTCGACCTTTGCCATCAAGATGCTCGGTCGCGCCGACACGCAGTCGGTGATCCTGCCGACGGTCTGCGCGGTATTCGGTCGTCGCACCGTCGACTACGTCCTGGATGGAGGTGGCACGCCGGCTCCTCAACATGAGGAGCATTCTCCATCTGCACGGGCTGCGGTATCTGCGGACCCGCAACCCGTGTCCTCGGCGGCCCCTGTATCCTCGAGCGCCAGCGCGCCGCAGCAGCAAGCGACGCCGGTGATGGCGCCGACCCCGTCGGCGCCTAAGCCCGCCACGCCCAAATCTACCGCCCCGGCGCCCGCGCCCAAGCCCACTGCCGCGCCTGCGCCCAAGTCATCCGACCTGGCTAAGGCCCCCTGGCTGCGCTCCGACAACCCTGCCGGCGCTCCTGCCACGGGCAAGCTCCCGACCGACCCCGCGCCCCGTGCGCCCGAGCGCGCGTCCGCTCCCAAGGCTCAGCCGTCTGCACAGGCTGCACCGTGGGAATCCGAGCAGGTTCCCTACGACGATGCCATGGTCGGCGGTTTTGCTGCCGATGCCGGCGGGGACGATCTGCCCCCGTTCGACGTGCCGGGTGCGGCGCCTGCGCCCAAGCCTGCTGTAACTGTCCCCAAAGAGGAGGACGCTTCTGCAGCTCCCTGGGAGTCCAACCCCGGCGCGGGCAGCCCCTTCGGCCACCAGGGCGCAGCCCCGAGCATCCCGCAGACCGAGGACGAGGCCAAAGCCCTCATCCGCAACGTCTTTGGCCAGGCCACCATCTTCAAACCGGTGGAGTAGCCTGTACGGGCTGGTATACTGCTCAAGAAGAAATCTCTTTGTCCGGGCGCATCTGTATTTCGGACATGTGTAGTGTGGTGCCGCGTATATCGCATTCGAGCAGACAGGCGCGTGACGGTCGGCCTAGGGTGCTGAGGTCGATACGATACGTCGCGTGGCTGTCCGTGTACTCGACTTGCTCGGCGTTGACGGTTGCTCCGATTGTAAATAAAGAGCCCAGTTCGGCATCGACAATCTTGAAGTCCTTTATCTTGACCTTGAACTCTTGGTAGAGGGACGGGCTGTTGTAGTAAATGGTTCGGGTTCCGTCGGTGCACTCATCGGTCGCTTCCCATTTGACGACGGGCTGGTCCGAGCTGGCTATCAGCAGTTCTGCTCCAAAGGCTATGGCATGGGTGATGACAACCAGCAATGCCCAGCCGACAAAGAGATAGAGAACCACATATGCAACGGGGTGTTTTGAGCGGATGTTCTGGAGCATGTCGGGGGCATTCATGGGGCACCTCCAAATTGCTATCTATGGCAATCAGATTATACCCCGCCGTCATGAGCGCCGCCTCGAGTAGTGGCTCGGCATTTAGCCATTTAGTGGTACGCATTAAATGTCGGATTCCGGCTCTACAAGATTTAGCTTTCAATATTATGCAGATGCGAAGTATTCAACTTTGCATAATCTTTGGGTGCGGCCTGCGCTGGAGGACATGTATATCGACTGAGGTAACACGTCCGCCCCGCTCGCTGGCCTCGTGCCGTGGTACGATTTTTGAGTTTGAAAGCCCCGCCGCGCTCCGGCTGCCCTTGCAGCTTGGCGTGCGGCCGCACGTAAAGGAGCCATCATGGCCGGTATGAACATGCAGCAGATGATGAAGCAGGCCCGCAAGATGCAGGAGCAGCTTGCCGCCGCGCAGGAGAACCTCAAGTCCCAGACCGTCGACGCCTCCGCCGGCGGCGGCATGGTCAAGGTGACCGTCAACGGCGAGATGGAGCTCGTCAACCTCACCATCGACCCTGATGCCCTCGATCCCGAGGACGTCGATATGCTGCAGGACATGATCATGGCTGCCGTTAACGAGGCCGTCCGCGGCGTCAACGAGCTCGCCAACAAGCAGATGGGCGCCATCACCGGCGGCCTCAACATCCCGGGCATGCCGTTCTAAGACGCGCATATATATATGAGTGCGAATCACAGTCTGCAAAAACTGCTCGATGAGCTGGGTCGTCTGCCGGGCATTGGTCCCAAGTCGGCTCAGCGCATCGCCTATTACCTGCTCGAGGCCGATGCCGAGGAGGCCCGCCGCCTGGCCGAGGCCATCCTGGAGGTCAAGCAAGAGGTCCACTTTTGCAGCCGTTGCTTTAACTACGCCACGGCCGACGAGTGTTCCATCTGCCAGGACCCGATGCGCGATACCACTCGCATTTGCGTGGTGGGCGAGCCGCGCGACGTTCAGGCAATCGAGCGCACGGGCAGCTACCATGGCCTGTACCATGTGCTGGGCGGCGTGATCAGCCCCATGGACAAGATCGGCCCCGAGCAGCTGCATATCCGCGAGCTGCTGGCGCGTCTGGGCCACGAGGACATCCACGAGGTCATTATCGCCACCAACCCCAACATTGAGGGCGAGACCACGGCGAGCTACCTTGCTCGCACCATCAAGCCATTGGGCGTTGAGGTATCGCGTCTTGCGAGCGGCCTTCCCGTGGGCGGCGACTTGGAGTATGCCGACGAGCTTACGCTTGGCCGTGCTATCGAGGCCCGCCGCGCGATCTAGGCGGTGTCAGCTTCGCGGCATGTCCCGTCGGCCTGCCGCACGGGGTGCTCATAATTGGGTGCGCGTTCATACATTTGTTGTGCAACAAACCTGCTTTTCATCCGCTTATCGCGTGGATGGGTCCGGTCGCACCGCGTATTTGCCCATTCGTTGCGCAACCTTTTGGGTTCGCTGATACACTCAAATGTGGATGTGAAAGAATGCGCCGCTTTTAAGCGGCGTGTTTTTGTTTCAAGACTTTAGTCTGCTGGCCGCGCAGCGGCCAGCTTTAAACCACCCGCTACGCGGGTGGAGACAAACGGCTTTACAAAGCCACCCCTCCGACCGATATTGACGATTGTTCAGGCC
>CABUWD010000147.1 GCA_902495155.1 uncultured Collinsella sp. | reverse complement strand
TGTGCAGCCTGAGCCTTGCAACCGGATTCATCCTGGATTCTGTAGCAAAGGTCGAAAAAAAGCAGTGGGAGGTCAACGTGTACAGCAAATACGCCTACGACGACCAGCCCGGCCACCCTACTTCCAATCCAAGCGAGAGGTAAACCACCATGCCGCTCATCTCCATCGTCGTACCGTGCTACAACGAGCAGGAATCGCTTCCGATCTTTCTCAAAGAGCTCGATGGCGTCGTTCGCATCATGACCCAGCAAGACCCCTGCATCTCCTTTGAAGCCGTCCTCATCGACGATGGCTCGGCGGACAAAACGCTTTCCGTCATGAAAGCAGAAGCCGCGGCAGCGCATCCATACGCCATCCGCTGGCACTCTTTCTCGCGCAACTTTGGCAAGGAGGCGGCACTGTTTGCCGGACTCCAACATGCAAAGGGTGACTATGTCGCCACCATGGACGCCGACATGCAGGACCCGCCCTCGCTGCTGCCGCAGATGTACGAGATCTTGCGAACCGAAGACTACGACAACGTCGCTACGCGCAGGACCACCCGCAAAGGGGAGCCCCCCATCAGGTCGTTCTTCGCCCGCATGTTCTACAAGATCATCAACCGCATTTCCAACGCGGACATCGTCGACGGTGCACGCGACTTTAGGCTCATGAAGCGCCCCATGGTCAACGCTATCGTCTCCATGGGCGAATATAACCGATTTTCCAAGGGCATTTACGGCTGGGCGGGCTTCAAGACCAAATGGCTCCCCTACGTAAACATCAACCGCGTAGCCGGCGAGACCAAGTGGAGCTTTTGGTCGCTGCTCCTCTATTCCATCGACGGCATCGTCGCGTTTTCCACGGCGCCGCTCTCCCTCGCCGCCCTCACGGGTATCGTCTTCTGCCTCATCGCCATTCTGGGATTCGTCGTCATCCTGGTCAAAACACTCGTTTGGGGTGACCCCGTCGGCGGATGGCCGTCGCTCGCCTGCCTCATAACGCTGTTTGGCGGCATGCAGCTTCTGTGCTTAGGAATCATCGGTGAATACTTGGCAAAAGCCTACTTGGAAACCAAGCGACGTCCCATCTATATCATTCGAGAATCCAACGAGGAATCTGATGACACGGTCCAATAAATGCACGTTCAAGAATGTAGCATTCTATGCTGCCTGCTTTGCGTTTACCGTCACGCTCTTTGTCGCACTTGCAGCGGCAGGGCACGTCTACCCCTTTGGCGACAACTCGTTTCTCGCTAGCGACCTCAAGTACCAGTACATCGACTTCTTTGCTTGGTTCCGGCGCGTCCTTTTGGGCGAGGAGAATCTTCGCTACTCCTTTTCTCAGGGACTGGGCATGAACACGTGGGGGCTCTATAGCTACTATCTCGCCAGCCCCTTTAACCTGCTCTGCGTACTGTTTCCTCAAGACAAGCTGACGCTCTTTGTGTTTGTTATCAGCGCGCTCAAACTTGGCTGCATTCACATTAGCAGTGCCTGGTATGTACAAAAGCGCTTTGGCCTACCCAAGCCCGCAGCATTCCTGCTTTCCCTCTCGTTCACATTTTGCAGCTGGACCATCAGCAACCTGCGCAACCCGCTCTGGATCGATTGCCTCATCCTGCTGCCCATCTGCTCCTACGGATGCTACGAACTCATCCGCAAGCAGCGCATGACCCGCCTCGTCATCGCAACGGCGCTCAATGTCATGTTCTGCTGGTATACGGCCCACATCAGCATTCTGTTCCTCTGCATCTTCGTATTGGTCGAATTTATCGATTATGTTACAGAAGAAGGATTTAGCTGGAAGCTCATGCTCGATCGGGCCCTGCGATTCGCCGGGGCTATCGCGCTTGGACTGCTTCTGTCCGCCTGGACCTTTTTGCCGACCATTCTTGCCATGTCCAAGGGGGGTCCCGTTCTGGCACTCGGCACCCTACTATAAACCAGCCTCAAGTCGCTCATCAGGGGCTTTCTTCCCTGCATGTGGGTAAACAACGATAGCACACCGCAGTTCTATTGCGGCATCATCATGATGCTGCTTGCGGCGAGCTTGCTGGTTAACCACACGGTTTCAATCAAGACGCGTATCGCAACACTCGTCGTCACGCTGACCCTGGTCGCAAGCTCCGTTTTGAGCCCGCTCGAGTACGTCTGGTGCGGCATGCGCGTTCCCAACGGATTCTACTCACGCACGACCTTTTTGCTTAGCTTCTTTGCGCTGTGGGCCGCAGGATACGCGTTGCAGAAACTCAATAAGCGGCCAACATTACGTCGGGCCCATCGTCCGGCCATCATCATGCCGCTCCTGGCACTCACGGCAATTGAACTATTTGCCAACACCCATGTTATGTGGAACCAGCTGTACACAGGCTATTCCGAAGAAGCCAACAGCGCCTATGTCGCCACCGCAACCAACACGATCACAGCCATTCAAGGTCAGGATTCGGCGTCTTTCTATCGCATTGACCGCACGACCACACGCGTCGACAGCGCCGCCCTCAACGAAGGCCTGGCGCTTGGGTACAACCAGTTGTCTTCGTATTCGTCTGCCAACAACCCGCAGGCCATCGCACTGCTCAACTCCCTTGGATACAGCAGCGTTGGCGAATTCTCGACCCGTTATGCCGAGCCCATTCTCGCCGCCGATGCCCTGTTGGGAGTCAAGTATGCCATTCCGGAAAACGCGCCTGCGGGATACGTTTTAGCCAAGACGAATCAGGCCGACTCCACAAGCGCAGTGTACGAGAACCCCTATGCGCTCAGCATTGGCATCGCAGCCTCAAGCGATATCCAAAACAGCACGCTGAAGAGCGAGAACCCTTTCGAAAAACAGAACGACCTCTACAGCAAAATCCTAGGCCGCGAGGTCGAGCTCTATACCAAGATCGAGGCCACGAGCACGGAGAATAGCGATAGCTTAAAGCAATGGAGCGTCACTGTACCGGCAAGCTCCATCGGGTATCTCTACATCAACAAAGATGCGACCGCCGGCAGTTATTGGCCCGTCGCCCTTACCATCGACCAGCGAACGATCGAAAACGAGGCCTGGAGATTCGACAATAATATCCGCCAGATTGCGGATGCATCGGACGCCCCGAGCCAGCATACGGTGTCAATCGGAGTCGCAGAGGGCTATACAGAAATGCCCCAAGACAATGAGCCGGTCTTTTACGCCCTCAATCTGGACGTTTTCGAGCAGATTATTAACGAGCTTAAGACGAGCGAGTTTATTCCGACGGTTTTTGAAGACGGAAGGATCGAAGGCGAGTATACCGCCAAGGACGACGGCAACCTGCTGCTGAGCATTCCGTACGATGAGGGCTGGAACGTAACGGTAAACGGAACCGCCGCAGAACTAACGCCCGCCGCCGATAAGGGCTTGTCGTCCCTGAACGTGCAGAAAGGCGCGAATAGGATCGTGATGACCTACAAGACTCCAGGCGCCCTTGCGGGGCTTGCAGTGAGTCTGGCGACCACCGTCGCCCTTGTTGCAACGGGGCTATACGCCAGGCATAAGAAAAGCCGCCGTTAACAAGCGGCGGCTTTTACTCTCGAAAAGTTGATATCAGCTAGAGCGTCTTGAGGTACTCCCCTAGCTCTTCCTCCCAGTCGGGCATGTGGAAGCCGACGGACTCGAGCCTGGACAGGTCGAGCGCGGAGTGGACCGGGCGCGGTGCGATGGGGCCCGCGGCGTTCGCGTAGTAGTCGGCGGTCGAAACCGGCACGACCTTCTCGCCGTTGCCGTTGGCGGCCCCGAAGACGGCGCGGGCGATGTCGGCCCAGGACCTGACGGCGCCGGAGCCGGTGCAATCGTAGGTGCCGTAGGGGGCGTGCGTCCCCAGCACGTGGAAGATGGCCTCGGCCAGGTCGCGCGTGAAGGTCAGGCGGCCCAGCTGGTCGTCAACGACCGTGACCTGCTCGAGCCCGTCCTCGGGGTCGGCGACGCGGTCGGAGAGCCCCTTCATGGTCTTGACGAAGTTGTGCCCCTCGCCGATGACCCAGGAGCTGCGCATGATGTAGTGGCGCGGGCAGCCGGCCACGGCGATGTCGCCGGCGGCCTTGGTCTGGCCGTAGACGGAAAGCGGGCTGAGGGGCTCGTCCTCGGTGTGGACCTCGGCGGTGCCGTCGAAGACGTAGTCGGAGGACACGTGGACGAGCGTGATGCCGTGCTCGGCGCAGGTGCGGGCGAGCAGCGCCGGCCCGGTCGCGTTGGCCTTCCAGGCGGTGGCGCGGCCCTCGGGGGTCTCCGCCCTGTCCACGGCGGTGTAGGCGCCGCAGTTGATCACGGTGCCGTAGAGCGACCAGTCGTACTGCGCGTAGGCCGCCGGGTCGGACATGTCGAAGGTGTCGATGTCGCAGAAGTCGAAGTCCCTGGCGACGCCGCGCTCCTCCGCCAGCGCGCGGACCGCATGGCCCAACTGGCCGTCGCAGCCGGTGACGAGGGTGCGCTTCGGCGCCATGGGGACGACGTCCTTCAGCATCGGGGGGGTGAGGTCGGCCTCGGAGACGGTGGCCTGATCCAGCGGGAGCGGCCACTGGATGGCGAGCTCCGGGTCGGCGAGGTTCACGAAGGTGTAGGTCCTCTTCAGCTCGAGCGACCAGTGGGCGTCCACCA
>CABUWD010000146.1 GCA_902495155.1 uncultured Collinsella sp. | reverse complement strand
TCTTGGCCGCGCCCACCGAGACCCCCGCGAACTTCGCGGCGGCGGTCGGCCCCATGCCGTCCTCCGTCGCCAGGAGGAAGAGCTCGACCTTCTCCCTGCTGTACATGCGAACCTCCAGTTGGAGTGGGAAGGATAAACTGGACTTTCTTTTAAGGATCCTCAAGCGTATTGCCGCTCGTATTCCACTGGAGACATGTAGCCCAGGGTGGAATGCATGCGCACCCTATTGTAATAGAGCTCTATGTACTTGAAGATGTCCTGCTTGGCCTCGTCCCTCGTCCCATAGCTCCTCTCTTTCACCAATTCCCTTTTCAGCGTCTTGAAGAACGACTCGGCCACCGCGTTGTCCAGCGGCGTGCCGGGCCTTGATACCGACTGGACTATGCCATGCGAGTCCAGACACCGCTGGAAGGAACGGGAGGTGTACTGCGCGCCCTGATCGTCATGGAAGACGAGGCTGCCGTCATCTGGCGGATCCTCCCTGCCGACCGCCTGCTCCATCGCGTCGATCGCGACCTTCTCGGTGATGCGCTCGGACATTGACCAGCCCACGACCTTGCGGGAGAAGGCGTCTATCACGGCTGCGAGATAGAGCCACCCTTCTCTTGTGGGTATGTAGGTGATGTCGCCCACCCAAAGCCTGTTGCGCTCGCCCACGGTGAAAGCGCGCTCTACCAGGTTCAACCGAGGGTCTCCCGGCTCGACCTTCTTCTGGATGCGGTGTTTTCGGGTCACGCCCTTTCCGGCAAGTCCGAGCTTCTGCATGATGCGGAGCACGCGCTTCTCGCTCACGACGATGCCGCTTTTTCGCAGTTCGCGGTTGATGCGCCGGTAGCCGTAACGGCCCTTGTGCCGCTCGAAGGCCTCGACGACGAAACCTTCGATCGCCTCCCGCTCTATCTGGGCGTCGGACTTCTTCCGGCCGAGATACTCGTAGAAACCGGATTTCGAGACTTTCATCAGCCCGCATGCCTTCTTGATGGGGCCGATCTCGCCCCTATGCTCTTTGAGGAACTCGAACCTCACGCATGGTCTTGACTCAAGAAGGCCCGGAAATTTTTTAGTATCTCGTTCTCGCGCTCGAGCTCCTCGACCTTCTTCTTGAGCTTCACGATCTCGTAGTCCTTGTTGATCTTCGGGGAGCCGTTTCCGGGGAACGCGCCGTCTCCCATCTCCTCGTATTCGCGGGCCCATCTTCTCAGCGTCGAATCCTTTATGCCGAGTTCCTCCGATAGGCCTTTGACCGTCATTTCCCCGGACAGGACCACCTTTGCCGCCGAGACCTTGAACTGCCTGTCGTATCGCTTTCTTCTTTGGGTCATCTTGAACACCTTTCGCTCTTAACTAGGTGTCCAATTCATCATACCCACTCCATGGATACGCCTAGGCGCGGTCCAAGAAATCGTCCGCACCCCCAATCAGTCCCTATTTCACCGCAACTGAAACAGGGGCGCTCTCCAAGAGAGCGCCCCTGCCGGGTTTCCATAGTTCTGGCGAAGCAGTCCTTGAGATCCGCCTTGCCTTATGCCAAGAACTCCTTGGTGGTCGCCACGATGTTGGCGGCGTCCAGGCCATACTTGTGCAAGAGCTCGGCACCCGGGCCGGACTCGCCAAAGGTGTCGTTGACGCCGATCTTCTTGAGGGGCGTCGGGCACTGCTCGCACAGGACGTCGGCAACGGCGCTGCCCAGGCCACCGATTACAGAATGCTCCTCGACGGTCACGACGTGGCCGGTCTTGGTGGCGCTCTTGACGATCAGGTCGGCATCGATGGGCTTGATGGTGTGCATGTTGATGACCTCGGCGTCGATGCCCTCGGCAGCGAGCTGCTCGGCGGCCTCGAGAGCCTCGCCGACCATCAGGCCGCAGGCGATGATGGTGACGTCGGCGCCCTCGCGCATGACAATGCCCTTACCCAACTCGAAGTTGTAGGTCTCGGGGTCGTTGATAACCGGCGAGGCCAAACGAGCGAAGCGCATGTACACCGGACCGTCGCACTCGTAGGCGGCGCGCGTCACGGCGCGGGCCTCGACGTCGTCGGCAGGAACGATCACAGTCATGCCGGGGATGACGCGCATGAGGGCGATATCCTCGCAGCACTGGTGCGTGGCGCCATCCTCGCCCACCGAGATACCGGCGTGCGTGGCACCGATCTTAACGTTAAGGTGCGGGTAGCCGATGGAGTTACGGACCTGCTCAAAAGCGCGGCCGGCTGCGAACATGGCAAAGGTGCTCGCGAAGGCAACACGACCGGTGGTCGCGATACCGGCGGCAACACCCATCAGGTTGCTCTCGGCGATACCCACGTCGAAGAAGCGGTCGGGGCAGGCGGCCTTGAACTTGCCGGTCTGCGTGGCGGCAGCCAGGTCGGCGTCGAGGACCACAAAGTCATCGTGCTCGTTGGCGAGCTCGACGAGGGCCTCGCCGTAGCTTACGCGCGTGGCGATTTTTTTGACGTCTGCCATCCTAGAGCTCCTCTCCGGCGGCCGTGAGCTCTGCCATGGCCTGCTCAAACTGTTCATCGTTGGGGGCCTTGCCGTGCCAACCAACCTGGTTCTCCATAAAGGACACGCCCTTGCCCTTCAGGGTCTCGGCGATAATGGCGGTCGGCTGCCCCTTGGTGGCGCGAGCCTCGGCAAAGGCGGCGCGGATCTGGTCGAAGTCGTTGCCGTCGGCGAGCTCCACCACGTGGAACTTGAACGCGCGGAACTTGTCGGCGAGCGGCATGGGGTCGTTGACCTCCTCGACGGGGCCGTCGATCTGCAGGCCGTTGTGGTCGACGATCACGCAGAGGTTATCGAGCTGCTGGTTGCCGGCAAACATGGCGGCCTCCCAGACCTGGCCCTCCTCGCTCTCGCCATCGCCCAGCAGGGCGTACGTGCGGTAAGTATCGCCCCAGTGCTTGGCGGCAACGGCCATACCCACGGCGGCGGAGATACCCTGGCCGAGCGAGCCGGTGGACATGTCGACGCCCGGGGTGTCGTTCATGTTGGGGTGACCCTGCAGGTGACTGCCGATGTGGCGCAGCGTCTCGAGATCCTCCTTGGGGAAGAACCCACGCTCGGCGAGCACGGCGTACAGGCCCGGAGCGCAATGGCCCTTGGAGAGCACAAAACGGTCGCGATCGGCCTTGCGGGGATCGGCCGGGTCGACGTTCATTTCCTCAAAGTACAGATAGGTCATGATGTCGGCAGCGCCGAGCGAACCGCCCGGATGGCCGGACTTGGCAGCGTGCACGCCGGTGACGATGCCCTTCCTTACCTCGTTGGCAACCTTTTTGAGCTCTTCGTCGCTCATTGTGCCTTCCTTTCATCCTCATTAGACAAAATGCGCACGGCACCGAAGGTAATCCCAACACAGCCGCAATGCACGTACGTCATTCATTATGCTGGAAACTGATGGCTTTACCAGAGTTTTTATCATTATTTGAACAATTTAGCAGGCAGAACCGCTGATGAAACGGTTTATCAATGTGAACGTCTTTTGGATGGAACGCGGTCGACCCTACGCGCTAATGTCCTTGAATCCCTCGCCGAAGGCTTCCGTAACGTCAGCAACCGTCACAATGGCGTGAGGATCGCGCTCGCGCACGATCGTCTTGAGGGTATTGAGCTCTCGACGGCTCACGATGACCATGATCACCGGCTTCTCGGCACCCGAATACATGCCAGTCGCCTTAAACTTGGTACAACCACGACCCAGGCCATACATGATATCGGCAGCGATATCAGGGAACTTGTCCGAGATGATGAGTACCATACGGCGCTTGTTGCCACCATCGACCACGGCATCGATCACGTAGCCGCTAATGACCATCGAAAGGCCTGCATACAGTGCGTTTTCGATTGAAAAGACCGGAGCCGATAGCGCGCATACGGCAACATCGATCGCCATGACGGTCGAGCCCACCGGCAGCGAGGTGTTACGCGAGATGATTTGGCCAATCGTGTCCGAGCCGCCGGTGTTGGCGCCGGCGCGCAACACCATGCCGTAACCGATGCCCGTAATAATGCCGCCCCACATGGCAGGGAGCATCAGGTCCGCATCCGCCAGAGGTGCTACAAACGGGGCGAACAGATCGGTAAAGAAGCCCAGCAGCACAAAGCCCGTCGCGGTCTGCACCACGTAGAACATGCCACCCTCGCGCATAACGACCAACAACAGCAAGGCGTTCATCACGATCGTCTGAATACCAACGGGAAGCGATAGACCGCGCGATGCACCGACCGCCTGGATAATGGTGGCAAGGCCCGTAACGCCACCGGCAGCAAGGCCGTTGGGAATCAAAAACAGGTCGGTCGCAATAGCGGCCAGAGCGCACCCCAACATAATCTGGGGCAGGTCGTGAAAAAAGTTCATCGAAAGAATGCGCTTGATGTCCAGACGATATGCCATGCTGCCTCCCTCAAAAAAGCGCACCCCATCGGATGCGCTTTGAACTTCTTCTTGTATTCGATTCTACCGATTCGCCCAACAAAAACCACCCCTGTGCAGGGTATGTTCTGGATACAAAACCACCCTGCTCGGAGGGTTTTATCCATTTCCACATAAACCGAGCGGTTTAGGCAGACGGGGTCTCCGCATCGGCGTTGCCGGTGGCCCAGCGATGGTAGCCAATAACAAACGGGTCCAGGTCGCCATCGGCAAGGACGGCCTCGACATTGCTGG
>CABUWD010000145.1 GCA_902495155.1 uncultured Collinsella sp. | reverse complement strand
GTGCACAGGCCGCAGTTGGTGGTCTCACAGGCGCAGCGCACCGACGCACAGCCCTGCTCGCGCAGCAGTGCAAAGAGCATGGTGTCGGGGGCAATCTGAACCTTGACCTTGCGGCCGTTGAGCGTAAAGGAAAGATCGATGAGTTTGGCAGCCATTAGCACACCTCGCTAGAATCGACGCCGGGCACGCGGCGGCAGGAATACTCGTCCGTGGCAAACTTAGGCACTTGCACGGTCTCGAGCTCGCGGGCAAGCGCGGCCGAAAGCTCAATGCCGGCGGCGCGGCGCACAGCCTGGATGGCGAGCGGGGCCGAGATGCGGCGGCGGTAGTCTGCCGAGCCCCACAGGTTGGTGCCGTAGCTCAGCGCGCGCACGGATGCGGCCAGGGCGCGAAGCTCGTCCTCGGAAGGTTGCTCGGCAGTAAGGCCGCACGCCTCGCCCTGCAGCAGGGTCGCGCGCAGCGGGCGGGCGCCCACGGTGACATGCCAGCTGTTGTCCCACCAGGCGGCGGTGACGTTTAAGGAGGGGAAGTCGGTCGCGGCCTTGCGCACGGCCTCGTAGCTCGCACGGTAGTCGTGCTTGACGACCACGATGTGCTCGATCACGTCGCGCACGTAACCCATGTCCACGAACTCGGCGAGCGGCACGCGGCCGGCGCCCGTCAGCTCAACATAGGAATCGAGCGCGAGGAAGGCGGAGAGCACGTCCGAGAAGCCAAAGCGGCCGTAAATGCTGCCCCCCACCGTGGCGGTATTGCGCAGCTGCACGCCCACGATATCGTGGACGGCGAACTCAAAGACATTGTTGACAAGCGCGTTGAGCTCGGCATGGCGCTCGAGCTGGCGCAGGGTGCACATGGCGCCGATGCGAAACTCGGTCTCGGTCTCCTCGATCTGATCGAGTCCGCAGGCCGAAAGGTCAATCGCCGTCGCCACGCGACGCGAACCCAGGCGCATCCAGATGCCGCCGCCCACAATCTTGTTGTTGCGGTTCTTCTGCAAGAGCTCATAGGCTTCGGCCGCGTTTCCAACACGGACGTAGGTACCGAACTTGAGCACGTTCTCCCCCATCTCTTCACTTGTCCAGCACCTTTAAGTGTACCAAACGAGGGGCCGCACACCGTTTTAGGACAAAATCCACCCACCCATACATAACTTGCGGTGATATACGGACTGATTAGCCGTTCTGGGGCGCTAAACAGTCCGTATTTCACCGCAAGTTATGAGGAGTCCTCCGGGATAGAAAAGGCTCCCAGCCAGATAGCTGGGAGCCTTATCAATGCTATGTCGAGCGAAGATTTAGCAGACGCCCTGGGCGAGCATAGCGTCGGCGACCTTCAGGAAGCCGGCGATGTTGGCACCCATGACAAAGTTGCCCTCCTGGCCGTACTCCTTGGCGGTGTCGTCCACGTTGTGGAACATGCCGCGCATGAGCTGCTCGAGCTTGCCGTCGACCTCCTCGAAGGTCCAGGACAGGTGCTCGGCGTTCTGGCTCATCTCCAGGCCGGACACGAGCACGCCACCGGCGTTGGCAGCCTTACCGGGCATAAAGGCGACGCCGTTCTCCTGGAAGTAGGTCGTGGCCTCGATGGTCGTGGGCATGTTCGCGCCCTCGCCGACTACCTTGCAGCCGTTGGCGACAAGCGCCTGGGCGTCCTCGAGCAGCAGCGTGTTCTCGCGAGCGCAGGGCAGCGCGATATCGCAGGGAAGCTGCCACACGCCGCGGCCGTCGCCCTCGTGCCACACGGCGTTGGGTTTCTCGTCGACGTACATAGCGAGCGTAACGCCCTTGTCGTGGCCGGAGCGCTTCTTGTTGTAGATGTGCTCGAGCACGGTGTAGTCGATGCCGTCGGGATCCTCGACCCAGCCGTGGGTGTCGGAGCAGGCGAGCACCTTGCCGCCGAGCTGGGTTACCTTCTGGACCGCGTAGATGGCGACGTTACCGGAACCGTGAACGACGACGTTCTTGCCCTCGAAGGAGTCACCGCGGCTCTTGAGGTACTCGTCCACAAAGTAGGCCAGACCGTAACCGGTGGCCTCGGTACGGGCGAGCGAGCCGCCAAAGGAGAGGCCCTTGCCGGTAAGAACGCCGGTCCACTCGTTGGTCAGGCGCTTGTACTGACCGAACAGGTAGGCAACCTCGCGGCCGCCAACGCCCAGGTCGCCGGCGGGAACGTCGGTGTTGGGGCCAATGTGGCGATAGAGCTCGGTCATGAAGGACTGGCAGAAGTGCATGATCTCGTTGTTGGACTTGCCCTTGGGGTCAAAGTCGGAGCCGCCCTTGCCGCCGCCCATGGGAAGGGTGGTCAGGCTGTTCTTGAGGATCTGCTCCAGACCCAGGAACTTGAGCATACCCAGGGTGACCGTCGGGTTAAAGCGCAGGCCGCCCTTGTAGGGTCCAATGGCAGAGTTGAACTCGACGCGGTAACCGCGGTTGACCTGAACCTTGCCCTGGTCGTCGACCCAGGGAACACGGAACATGACGATACGCTCGGGCTCGACGAGGCGCTCCAGCAGGGCGGCCTCCTCGTACTCGGGGTGGGCGTCGAGCGCCGGCTGGATGGTGCCGAGGATCTCGGTCGCGGCCTGGATGAACTCAGGCTGCTCGGGATAGCGGGCCTTGAGCTCGTCGAGAACTTTCTGCGTGTAGCTCATGCTTCCTCCAATTGATGGAAAAGAAAAGTGTCGTTCGAGGCGCCCCATGCGCCGCGAGCTTTATCGAGTATGAATAATATCGCACTGTTGCAGCAAAGTTTCGCATAAGCCGACGAGCAGATGTTTCGTTTTGATTACGATGCAGGTAGAAGCGTTTTTGAGCACCCGACGCACAAATCGCGTGTTTCGAAGCTGTTTCGTCCACGTGTTCCAAACCACCACATTGGGGACAGTGAACTGCGCCCCGAAACTTGGACTGAATAAATAGCGACTACGCCGCAAGGGCCCGGTCCCGGAACTCCTCCGGCGTCAGGCCCTTCAATCTTACCTGCCTGCGCCGCGTGTTCCAATGGGCTATGTACTCCTCCAGGTCGCGCTTGAAGTCCCCGAAGCTGCCCCACTCCCTGCCGCGGTAGAACTCGTCCTTCACGTGGCCGAAGAGCTGCTCGGTGGCGGCGTTGTCGATGCAGTTCCCCTTGCGCGACATGCTCTGGGTGATGCCCGCCCCCTCCAGCCTGGAGGCGTAGGACTCGTGCTGGTACTGCCAGCCCATGTCCGAGTGCATGGTCGGCGCCGCCCCGCCGGGCAGGGCCTCGAGGAGCCGGTCGAGCATCCTGTGCTGCTGGGCGAGGTCCGGCGAGGTCGATATGTCGCTCGCCACGATCTCCTTCGTGCAGAAGTCGAGCACCGGGGCCCAGTAGGCCTTGGCGCCGGCCACCTTGAACTCGGTGACGTCGGTGCCGAGCTTCTGCCACGGCCCCTCGGCGCCGAAGTCCCTCGCGATGACGTTCTCGAACGTGCTCCCCACGAGCCCCCTGTAGGAGCTGTACCGGCGGCGGGAGCCCCGGCGGCGTATCCCGCACCGGATGCCCATCTCGCGCATCATCTTGAGCACGGTCTTGTCGGCCACGACCGCGCCCAGCTCGGCGCGCAGGCACATGGCTATCTGCCGGTGCCCGCAGCCGTTGGCGGTGCGCGAGAATATCTCGGCCGCGGCGTCGCGCAGCTCGGGCCTGGTCGGCCTCCGCGGGTGCGCCAGCGCGCAGTAGTAGGTCGACCTCCTGAGCCCCGAGCACTCCAGCAGGTGGCGCAGGGAGTGCCCCTCCGCGCGCAGCGCCCTCACCGCCTCGGCCGCCGCCCTGGTCAGAGCCCGTCCCGCTCGACCAGGGCGCGCAATTTTTTTAGGTAGGCGACCTCGGCCTCGAGCCTGCGGCAGCGCTCCTCGAGCTCCTGCTCGCGGGTGCGGGCCCGGGGCTTCGACCTCGACCCCCTCGGCCTGCCCTTCGGGCGGGGCCGCAGCGCCTCGGCGCCGCCCTCGCGGTAGAGCCTGCACCAGCGCTCCAGCGGGGACTTCGACCTGATCCCGAACTCGGCCATGGCGTCGGCCTTCGCCATCCCGCCGTCGACCACGGCCGACGCCGCGGCGACCCTCTGCTCGAATGTGTACCTGGATTGTTTCCCGCCCATGGACAGCAGCGCCTCGCTTCCGAACGCCCGGTATACCCACTGCCATTCTCTCACGGTCTCGCGGGGGACGGACAGGGCCTCGGCCGCCGGCTTGCAGCCGACGCCGGCGTCGAAGAGCTCGACGGCCCGCCTCCTGGACTCCAGGTCGTGCTTCACCCTGAGGTCTATACTCATGGAAAACCTCCCATTTCCCGATGTCCAAGAAATGGGAGGCAGTTCACAGGCACCTTTGTGGTGGTGTTGGTAGTTAGAGGACGAGCTGGTGGTAGTCGGCGGGGGTTATGCGGCCTTCGGTGGCAGCGCGGAAGGCGGCGAGGGCATCGCCGGAGAACGGCATGGCCCAGCACAGGCCGCAACCCGCGGTGATGGAGCCGGGCAGCGGCATAATGCGCCCGGGCACGTCAGCATCCAGGCACAGCTGCTCGCATTCCATCACATCGAAGGTGCTATCGAACGAAACGATGATCTTGCGCTCGTGGTCGAGGGCATCACCGGACGGGCCTTCGCGGTGTGCCTCACGATACGCCGCGGCGGCCGCTTCCTCTTCCGCAG
>CABUWD010000144.1 GCA_902495155.1 uncultured Collinsella sp. | reverse complement strand
GCGCCGATCAGGCGGTTGGCCCAGTAGAAGTTTTCGGACGTCACGCGAGCCTGCGTGTCGGCATAGTACTCGGGCATGGTCTCGACGTTGGCGTACAGCGGAACCAGCGCGTTAAACGAGTTGGAGCCAAAGGCCATCCACTGCACGGCGCGGTAGGCCGGCTGCGCATAGGGGCGCAGCTGCAGCACGGCGAGCTGGCTGTTGCGATTGATGCCGATGGGGCGATAGGCGCCGCGCGTGGCGGGCGTGCCCTTGCTGCCGTAACAGTCGTACTCCGTGCCCTGGTAGTGGCTCGAAAGCACGTACTTGATGTCCTCGATGGTCACCTTACGCTCGGGCACGCGGCTCCAGGGGATATCGTCGCTCTCGGGCGTGTAGTCGGCCTCGGGACCATCCCACACATCGCTGGGGTTAAGGCAGCGCTGCATGTACCACGCGCGCGGGGTGTTGTAGACGTGGTCGCTGTCGCTGTGCGAGCCAAAGGCCTCGCGCGGGTTAAAGACCACAGCCGGGCCGTCGCACTCGACGCCCAGCGTCAGATCCAGATGCCACTCGGCCATCCAGGCGCGCAGGTCGGCGGAGCACATGTGGTCGGCCTGGGCGCCCTCGGCGTCATCCAGGTCAAAGCTGTCGATACCCAGCTGGTTGGGCATGGTCACATAGGCGTCGTCAGGCACGCGCTTGGCAATCCAGTGGTGACCGCCGATGGTCTCGAGCCACCAGATCTCGTCCACGTCGCTAAAGGCGATGCCGTTGTTCTCGTAGGTGCCGTAGCGCTCGAGCAGGTCGCCCAGGATACGAACGCCGTCGCGGGCGGACTTGGCATACGGCAGGACCAGGGTCACCATATCCTCCTCGCCCAGGCCACCAGGTTGCGCCGGCACATAGCCGTCCTCACCCTCGTTGCCCTTGGCGGGCACGTAGTCCACGAGTGGGTCGGCGCCGCGGACGCGCTCGTTGGTGGTGAGCGTCTCGGTTGCGGACATGCCCACATTGAGCTCGTTGAAACCGGCCTCGGCCCAGATGCCGTGGCCCGGGACAACATCGGGGACGCTCGTGTAGCGCATGGGATTATCGGGCAGTTCAACGGTCAGGCGACTCAGGACGCTCGTGTAGACGCGCGGCTGCTCGTCGGGATGCACCACGCGCATACGCTTGGGCTCAAACACCCCGTTGGACGAGTCCTCGTTACGCGCGACCAGGGTCGACCCGTCGTAGCTCGCGTTCTTACCAACCAAAATCGTTGTGCACGGCATGCGCATCCTCCTTGAGCGAAGAAATCAAACGGCAACAGTGTATCGCTTCGGCGAAAAAAGGGCGAAGCCACAGCCCCGGCAACCCCTGTGGTCAAAAAATGCCAAATATGAGTACTGTCACCAATTTAGTAACAGCAATTTTGCTATTCATGGGTGTCGAAAGTCTACATTTGTTCAATAATTAGATGATGTAATTCCCCATAGGTCCAATAAAATAGGCTCTCTATCGATAATAAATATCGTTAGAGAGCCAAATTAACCTAAATTATATGTGACAATCTTGGCAACAGTACTCATATTTGGCATTTTTTGTCCATGGGGTATAGAACTAACCCCTCAAAACAGCTTCAAAACGCCTATTTCGATGCGCGCTCGGCCGCTTCGATCACGTGTTTGGCGAGAATCGCCGTCGTCACAGCTCCCACGCCGCCCGGCACAGGCGTGATGGTGTCAACAACCGGCTCTGCAGCATCAAAATCAACGTCCCCGATCAGCTTTCCGGCAGCCTCATCCCAATTAATGCCAACATCGATGATCGTCTGGCCCTCGCGAACCGCGTCCACACCAATCGTGTGCGCGCGCCCAACGGCCGCAACCACAATATCAGCCGCACGGCACTCGGCAGCAAGGTCGCGCGTATGCGTATGGCACGTCGTCACTGTGGCATTGCGCGCCGTAAGCATGACGGCAACAGGACGGCCAATCACCAGCGACCGACCAACGACCGCGACCTTGGCCCCATCCAGCTCAACACCGTAATGATCCAGCAAAGCGAGGACGGCTTCGGCTGTGCAGGGGGCAAAACCCTCGCCGCACCCCGAAAGCGTGGAGAGCAGCGAAGCCGGCGTCATGGAGTCAACGTCCTTGGCGGGATCGAGCGCTGCGGCGACGGCGTTCTCGTCAAGGCCGGCGGGCAGCGGGCGGAACATCAAACAGCCATGAACAGCCGAGTCGGCATTTATGTCCTCGATGGCCATCAACAGCTCGTCCTGCGAAACATCGGCAGAAAGCAAAACGCGACGAGCCTCAATCCCCACTTTTTCGCAGCGCTTGAGCGCACCGCGCTCATAGGACAGGTCGTCCTCGCGCTCGCCCACGCGCACGATAGCCAACGTCGGAACAACGCCCCGCTCGCGCAGGGCTGCGCAGCGAGCAGCAAGTTCCTCAGTCAAAGCGCGAGCAACGGGAGCACCCTTCAGCAGTTCAGCCATGTCTATCCCCTTTTCCTTGCAGCATCGGAGGCGCGGCGCGCCAGCGCATCGGCGCGCGGCAGCCACGTATCCAGCAGCTCATCGCACGCCGCCTCGAGCTCCTCAGCGCGTGTCCGATCTTTCATAGACGTAGTGTTGGCAAAGAGCGTCAGGCTCGCGCCCTGCATGGCGGCGCGGCAGAATACGGCGCCGCACGCCACGTCGGACAGCAGCTGTCGGGAGCCCTTGTCCGCCATGTCCTCGAGCAGCGCCAGCGCGCGCCCGCAGGCATCCATAATGCGATACGGTGGCATGGCGGCCACATGCAGCGCATCCTGAATCGCGGTCGCTCGAGCCGGATCGTCACGCGGAATACCGTACGCCGCGGACACCTGCCCGTAGGCACGAACGTCCTCGGCAACCAGACCCACAAGTTCCTGCGCCAACTTATCCGCCTGGGCAAACGCGCGCGTCAGGTCATCCGCACGATCAGCAAGCGCGGGATTGGTCGCACCATAGCGGGCAACCATTCCGCACAGCGAGGCGCCCAGCGCGCCCACAAAGGCGCTCGCGCTGCCACCGCCGGGAACCGGCTCGCGCGCGGCAAGCGCCTCGGCAAACCCGCGGCAGGTCTTGTCCATCATCTCTTGGCTCATACGCATGCACCTTCAAGTCATATACATCGGTCGGGCGGCAACCGCCGACCGACCGCATCTATCACATAATGGTGATTAGTCTAGCCCATAAGTACATAAGCGTCAGCGCACCTGGCCATCGCGGATTTCTATGACGAACGATAGGCGTCGGCACCGCAAACATGGGAAACATGGCCCACCTTTCGGGACTTCCGGACGTCACAAACTGGGGCATATCTATAAACAAGGAACCTGTTGGGGCAACGCCCGCGTACACGCGCCCCTTTAAAACAACGGGCACCTCACCCCAGGGAGAGCCGACAGCATCGGCCCTCCCCTCTTTTGAACCCGCGCATATTGCCACTTAACGGCGCAAATCCGGCCCTCAGAATGGGACACATGGCCCACCCGAAGGAGCCGCCCACGCGTACAGTAAAGGCAGGTAATCCATGAACGATTACAGATCGAGGAGGACACGACCATGAAAAAGAAGGCCTTTGCGATTCTCACCCTCTGCATCAGTCTCTTTGCCGCGGTTGCCCTGGTGGGTTGCGGCGGAAGCGGCGGCGCTACCGGCAGTGGCGGTGGCGGCGGCGCAGAAAAGCCAGCCGTGGATATGAGGACCGACTTCATTTGGTTTAAGGTCGAGGTTCCCGAGGGAGTCGAGATCACCGACGTTGCCGGCGACACCGCCGACAGGGCCCAGTTTAAGTTCACCGAGAGCGAGCACGCCAGCGACCGCTTCATCCCCGTCTTCGATCCTGACAAGAACGCCGACGAGCTGTTCGACTACGAGGCAAAGTGGAAGGCCAACTCTGGATGGACCGAGAGCGATCCCGTTAAGTACAACGGCAAGACCTGGCGCAGTGCCTACTTCACGCACTCGGGCGGCGTAACGACCGAATACTTCACCGACGTTGACGGCGGCAGTGTGTACGTGCGTATCGACAACGTCGAGGAACACAAGGACGCCGTCGAGACCATGATGAAGTCTCTGGAGTTTGCCGACGACATCGCCGAGGCCAAGACCGAGGCCATGGACGTCAAGCTCGACGATATCGAGATCAAGCGCTAAGCGACTGGCGAGCGCAACGGGAAACACGGTCGCAGTGCAAACAAGCGACGGTACCCCAGCGCTTCGTACCCAGGGAGGGCCGGTAGCCGACGAACGCGAGGATGCCGGACGCCGGAACCGCCCCAAATGTGGCAACAGTACGAAAACGACAAACACCCCAACACGTCCGCCCACCGATTTATTGCGCCGCGCAGACAATTAAACCAGCATCTTTAAACATCTGAGCAGTATAGTGACCAAAACTATCGCATAACCGCACTCTGCGAATGGAGAAGTTATGACCGAACACCACGCCATCAGTCGCCGAGCGTTTACGTTGAGCCTAGGACTTGCGGCATTGTCGCCATTTGCAAGCCTGCCCGAAACCGCGGGATTGGGCCTTCCCGTGCGCGCGGCATTTGCAGACGACGCTGTCACAGCGTCGGACAGCCTCGACAATTTCGTCATTCGCCTTCGCCCCGCGGGCTATTTTCGTACCGCAAGCGTTAACGAAGACGGCAACGTCATCGGCAACGTCTGCCATCTGTTTAATGACGGC
>CABUWD010000143.1 GCA_902495155.1 uncultured Collinsella sp. | reverse complement strand
CTCCCCGGTGCTCTCCAAGGGTCAGGCCGGCCCGCACAAAATCCAGGGCATCGGCGCCGGCTTTGTGCCCGACGTCCTCAACACCCAGGTCTATGACGAGATCATCCCCGTCGAGAACGACGACGCCTTTGCCACCGGCCGCGCCGTGGGCCTCAAGGAGGGCGTGCTCGTGGGCATTTCGTCCGGTGCCGCCGTGTGGGCCGCACTGCAGCTGGCCAAGCGCCCCGAGAACGAGGGCAAGACCATCGTGGCTCTGCTTGCCGACACGGGCGAGCGCTACCTGTCCACGGCACTGTTCCAGGACTAGAGCTTCTCGTTCTTAGAACGAGTCCAAGGCACGCCGGTCTCCCCTCTCTTCTGGCAGCCTGGGCTCATCCCAACAGGGTGTCCCACATGACGCCCGAACTTGCTACAATGTCTGCGGCGCGGAACCAGCCTCCCGCGCCGCTTTTCTTTTTTGGCCACATGCCACCAAGGAGAACCTCCCCATGCACAACAAGCGCGTGCTCGTCGCCATGAGCGGCGGCGTCGATTCCAGCGTGACCGCGTACCTGCTCAAAAGCCAGGGCTACGAATGCGTCGGCGCCACCATGCGCCTCACCTGTCCCGCGCCCGATCCCATCACGGGCATGAGTAAGGTCGACCGCGACATCGCCGATGCAAAGGCCGTCGCCGAGCGCCTGGGGATACCCCACCATGTGCTCGACCTGCAGCAGACGTTCGACCGCAACGTTATCGAGCGCTTTGTGAACGCCTACCAGGAGGGGCTGACGCCCAATCCGTGCATTATCTGCAACCGCCACATTAAGTTTGGCGCGCTGCTCGATGCGGCGCTGGACATGGGCTGCGACTACATCGCCACGGGACATTACGCCAAAACAAGCCAGGCGGCAGACGGCACCTGGCAGCTACATCGCGGCGAAGATCCCAAAAAGGACCAAAGCTACTTTTTGTATTCGCTTACGCAGGAGCGCCTGGCGCACACGATCTTTCCGCTGGCAGGCCTGGACAAAGAGCGCGACGTGCGCCGCATAGCCGCCGAGCAGGGCTTTACCAACGCCCAGAAGGCCGAAAGCGAGGACATCTGTTTTATTCCAGACGGTGACTACGCGGGCTATATCGAGCGCCGCTGCGGACATCCCGCTGCACCGGGCGACATTGTGTGGCGCGACGGCAGCGTGGTCGGGCGCCACAGCGGCGCGCTGCGCTACACCATCGGCCAGCGCAAGGGCCTGGGCGTCGCGATGGCGCATCCTGTGTATGTGACGGGCGTCGACGCCGCCAGCAACACCGTGCATCTGGGCGAAGCCGAGGACCTAACCGCCTCGGCGCTAACTGCCGATGAGTGGATCTGGAGCGCGCCGGACGCACACATGGAGGCGGAGCTCGACGCCGGCGGCATTCGCGTAGGTGCCAAGTACCGCTACCGTCAGAAAGACCAGGCAGCGACCCTTACGCGTGACGAAAACGGGCAAATGCTGCTAACTTTTGACGAGCCGCAGCGCGCCATCGCCCCCGGACAGGCAGTCGTTATCTACCGCGGCGACGTCGTCCTGGGCGGCGGCACGGTGACCGGCGCACTTAAGTAGCCGCAGGTTTATCGCTGCACGTGTCGAAGCACCTCAACAGCGGCACTAACCTCGATTACGCGACGCTCGAGGCCGCGGCAAATGGCCTCGAGTCGACTCTCCGCCGTCGCCCATTCGCTCTGCGAAAGAATCTCGATCGCCTCATCTACAAATCCGTTGAGCCGCGATGAATCGAACCAATCGAGCGAGTCCGCAAGCGCCAGCTGGACGAAAGGGTCGGGCCCAAACGGCTTAGCGGAAAACCCAAACTCCCCAGCTGCGAGCACGGCAGTTGGTACGTTGTACCACAGGCAGTTGCCGCTATCGAACAGCGGAGCAGGCCTTATCTCCAGGGTGTCGACATTGCGGATGATGCCGAAGTTTCGCCAATGGCGGTCGCTGTTGGCCAAAAGGGCATCGCAGACAATCATCTGCGACATAGACCTTCTCACAGCAGCCTCGTCTGCTCCATGCTTACCAAGGAAGCGGCAGTACCGGTCGTACGTCGAGTTTCCTCGCTGGCCGCCAAGGGCGTCCTTAACGTAAACAGCCGGAACATATTCCTCGCGGCCGTCAAGAAAGTCGTCGCACAGACACACAGGGCCATCGAACATCCGCTCAACCGTATAAGGAACAAACTCGCCCTCCGACAGCAAGCGACGATGTAGAGCCGTTGCAACTGCCTCGTTAAAGGGACGCTGATCGTCCGCGCCACACCCCTTGACCAGGATGCGAACACCGTTGCGAATCATCCACGATTTAGGAAGCTCGCCCTCGGACGTGTTGTCAGGATTTTTAAGGCCGATGCCCTCCAGCCAACCAGAACGGCCCTCGGGCGCCGATCGCTCAAAACCATTCTCAAAGTAATTGAGGTTTTGCCATTTGAGCCCGGCGCATTCTGCCGGCCGCAGCCAATAACAATCCGAAAGCGATAGGCCCAGGCACCGAACCGGAACCTCGATGCCACTGGCAATTCCCAGTTCACGATAGCGCGAGACGAGTCCGGGGCGAACATCGGGCACCGACCGATGGCTCCACCACACGTTGAGCTCCCGTTTATTCACCGTAGGAGAAGAGCTCGAGCACGTGCCAAACGGCATCCTCAGCGCATCGAGTACCTCGGCGATTTCGAAGGGGAACTCACGCGTCGGATCAAATGAGACACGCGCAACCTCGTAATCGGCGGACATCAGCGTAAACTTGCGCCCCACATCGGCCGCAGGACGGCGTCCACGTTTGCGGACCTTTTGATAAGCGACCGCGGAATTGTACTCGACCATCTTCCGTCCGCCCACAATATCGCACGCGAGCGTTCCCGATGCGGCAAGTTGAGATATGCGGGCTTTCGTAACGCCCAGCAGGCGGGCAGCATCACCCATAGACAAGTACTCAGACGTATCCATATACCGCATCACCTCGTTAAGTAATTTAAACGTTTAGTTAATAGATTACATACATCATAATACTAAACGATCCAAAGCGAAAAAAGGCCCGAGAAATCGGGCCTTAGCGATTGGTCAGCCGAGTCGCAAGCTACTCCCCTAGCGCTGAACGTAGGCGCGAACCAGCTCGTAGGTATTGCGCACGCCGTCGATGTGGCTGCGCTCGTAGTTGTGGCTCGCGTACACGCCGGGGCCGATCAGGCCGTGACGGATGTCGTAGCCGGCCGAGAGCGTGGCCTCGACGTCGGATCCGTAATGCGGGTACACATCGATGGCGTAATCGAGCTCCAGCTCGCGCGCGATGTTGGACAGCGTGGTTACCAGGTCGTAGTTGTACGGACCGCCCGAATCCTTGGCGCAAATCGAAACCATGCGCTCGGTGCAGCCCAGGTCGTCACCCACGCAGCCCATGTCCACGCTGATCATCTCGCGCGTGTCAGCCGGCACAAAGGCACCGCCGTGGCCGACCTCCTCGTACACCGTAAAGAGCAGCGACACCTTGCGCGAAAGGGTTACCTCGCCGTCGGCGACGGCGCGGGCCAAACCCAGCAAAATCGCCGCGGACAGCTTGTCATCCAAGAAGCGACTCTTAATGTAGCCGCTCTCCGTCACCGTGGTACGCGGATCCATAGCGATGATGTCGCCCGTCTGAATGCCCAGCTCAAGCACGTCATCCTTGCTATCGACATTCTCGTCGAGCAGGATTTCCATGTTCTTCTCGATGGCCTTGACCGGTTCGTCGGCCACATGCGCCGAAGGCTCGGTATTGAGGACCACACCTGTGTAGACATTGCCATCGCGTGTGTAGACGGTGCAGTTCTCGCCATCGGCCGTAGACCACTGATGCCCGCCAAGGGTCGTGGGACGCAGGCGACCATTGTCCTTAATGGAACGCACCATGGCGCCCAGGGTATCGACATGGCTCGCCAACACGAGCGGCTCACCCTCACCACCAAGTTCAACGAGCACATTGCCCTTATTGGAGCGTTCGGGCCCAAAGCCCATATCGCGCAGGGTCTCCATCAGATAATCAGTCGCCGCACGGGTATAGCCGGTAGGCGAAGCAATAGAAGTCAGCGTCTTAAGCTGTCCTGCGATATAGGAGAGCGTCTCCTCTAGAGAAGCATCAATATTAGAAGTCATATGCATCCTTCCAAGTAAAACTAAGACCGAGTCCCGATTTTAACCGTTCTGCACGTGCAATGCCCCAGGAGCCGAGCCGCCTCCAGACGTCCCCGCACCGGTTTTGTGCACGTGCACGGTTTACAATCTCAATCTTGCATAAATCCTATTGGTATTTGCATAGAAATGAGGCATCTTTTTGCTTCGTCTCAGGGTGCCCCACCTTGGACCGTGCAAAAAACGGAGTATTCAGCACCGTGGGCCCCAACGGCCCCATCACGAACGACAAAACGACGCGGTTACAGCAGTGTTGCAGGTCGTCGCAAAGCAGAAACTCAGTAACAACCCCCTCCACTCATCGATAGCCCGCCCACAATGGCTGTCGATGGGCGCCTGCGGATCACTACCGCCCATTCACAACGTTATGCATTTTTAAGAGCTTGTTGAATACTCCCAAAAATGCACGCAGGGAAGTGCACCACCTATCCGCAGCGGGCAGTACGCCTTGGTTTTGTCCGTCTCAGGGCATCGACGCAGCACAAAAAGCCCCGCCGTGCGTAGCACGGCGGGG
>CABUWD010000142.1 GCA_902495155.1 uncultured Collinsella sp. | reverse complement strand
CTTTGCAACGAGTGCCACCCGTTCTACACCGGCCAGCAGAAGTTCGTCGACACCGGTGGACGCGTCCAGCGCTTCGCCGACAAGTTCGGTGGCGCCGCTGCCGCCCAGCTCAAGAAGGCTGAGGAGGCCAAGGCTGCCAAGGCCGCCACGGCTGCTGAGTCCGAGGCTGCTCGCAAGGCCGCCGCTGAGGCTAAGGCTGCCGAGAAGGCTAAGCGTGCCGCTAAGTTCGCCGAGGAGGCTGCCAAGCAGGCTGCCGAGGCTCCCGCAGAGGCTCCCGTCGAGGAAGCCGCTGCCGAGGCCGAGCCCACCGAGGCTGCTGAGTAAATAGCTCGCCGAGCAAACACTCGCATTCATGGCTAAAGGGCCGCGTATCCATCTGGGTGCGCGGCCCTTTTCTTTTTGATTAGTGCAAACTAACCTGTCCCCATGGCATCAAATGGCGGAGAGGCGGCGTTTGCCCAGATAAACCCTCCAAAATTAACCTGTCCCATTGTGGCAGGTTGGTCGTAGTTATTACGTGGCGGTCGAGCTCGACCGTATAGGCCGCGCCTTGTTTGGCTAAAGTAAAATCATCTGTGTTTAACTCGTCCGCAGCTGCACGGCGTGGGCGATGGCCAAAAAGGAAAACCACATGGGATTCATGTCAAAGCTGCTGTCCTTTGGATCCGATAAGGACCTTAAGCGCTACTACAAGATCGTCGACCAGATCAACGGTCTTGAGCCCCAGTTTGAGAAGATGACCGAGGAGGAACTCCGCGCCCAGACCGATAAGTTCCGCGAGCGTTACGCCAACGGCGAGTCGCTCGACGACATGCTTCCCGAGGCCTTTGCCACCGTGCGTGAGGCTTCCAAGCGCATCACGGGCATGCGCCACTTTGACGTACAGCTCATCGGCGCCATGGCGCTTCATGAGGGTCATATTGCCGAGATGAAGACCGGCGAGGGCAAGACGCTCGTCTCCACCTTGGCCGGCTACCTCAACGCTATCGCCGGCAAGGGCGTGCATGTCGTTACCGTCAACGATTACCTGGCAAAGCGCGACTCCGAGTGGATGGGCCGCATCTACAAGTACCTGGGCATGACCGTCGGTCTGCTCCAGAACAACATGCCGCTCGAGCTCAAGCGTCCGGCCTACCAGGCAGACGTCACCTATGGCACCAACTCCGAGTTCGGTTTCGACTACCTGCGCGACAACATGGTCACCCGTCCCGAGCAGCGCGTGCAGCGCGGTCACAACTACGCCATCGTCGACGAGGTCGACTCCATCCTGATCGATGAGGCCAGGACGCCGCTCATTATCTCGGGCGCCGGCACTAAGTCCGCCAGCACCTACAAGGACTTCGCGCGCGCCGTGCGCGGCCTGGAGCGCGGTGAGGACGTGTCGCACGACATGCTCACCGCCACCGAGGACGTTGAACCCACGGGCGACTACGTCATGGACGAGGCCAAGCACACCATCGCCGCCACCGAGCGCGGTCTTAAGAAGATCGAGCGCCGCCTGGGTATCGATGACATCTATGCCGATCTCTCCGGCCAGCTGGTCAACCACCTGCAGCAGGCGCTGAAGGCCCAGTACATGTTCCACCGTGATAAGCAGTACGTGGTCACCAACGGCGAGGTCAAGATCGTCGACGAGTTCACCGGCCGCATTATGGAAGGCCGCCGTTACTCCGAGGGCCTGCACCAGGCCATTGAGGCCAAAGAGGGCGTGCTCGTACGCGAGGAGAACCAGACCCTGGCCACCATCACCCTGCAGAACTACTTCCGTCTGTATGACAAGCTCTCCGGCATGACCGGCACGGCACTTACCGAGGATGCTGAGTTCCGCGAGATCTACAAGCTGCCCGTCGAGGTCATCCCCTCCAACAAGCCCGTGCAGCGCGTGGACCACGAGGACCTGGTGTACCGCACCATTCAGGCTAAATACAACGCCGTTGCCGACGACGTTGAGCGTCGTCACGCCAAGGGCCAACCGGTCCTGGTGGGCACCGTCTCCATCGAGAGCTCCGAGAAGCTGTCCGCCGCCCTTACCAAGCGCGGCATCGCGCACGAGGTCCTCAACGCCAAGCATCACGAGCGCGAGGCTCATATCGTTGCCCAGGCCGGACGCTACGGCGCCGTGACCATCGCCACCAACATGGCCGGTCGTGGTACCGACATCCTGCTGGGCGGCAACCCCGACGAGCTGGTGCGCGAGCGCTTGGAGTACGAGGGCCTGACCATGGAGGACGTGACGCCCGAGCAGCTCGAGCAGTTTAACGCCGAGGCCAAGGAGACCTGCAAGGCCGAGCGCGAGCGCGTGCTTGCCGCCGGCGGCCTGACCGTTATCGGAACCGAGCGCCACGAGTCCCGTCGTATCGACAACCAGCTGCGCGGCCGCTCCGGTCGTCAGGGCGATCCGGGCGAGACCCAGTTCTACCTGTCGCTCGAGGACGACCTCATGCGCCTGTTCGGCGGCGACAAGATGGACCGCGTCTCCAAGATGATGGTCACGGCCGACATGGGCGACGACATGCCCATTCAGCACAAGATCATCTCCAAGGCCGTCGAGAGCGCCCAGCACAAGGTCGAGAGCATCAACTTCTCCATGCGTAAGAGCGTCCTTGAGTACGACGACGTCATGAACAAGCAGCGCCAGGTCATCTACGCCGAGCGCAACAAGATTCTGGACGGCAAGGACCTGACCGACCACATCACCGAGGTCATGCACGATACCGTGTACCGCTGCGTGCAGGAGTTCTGCACCAAGGACAGCCACGAGGGCGAGCGCGACCTGGAGGGCCTGCGCAAGTGGGTTGTGGAGCTCACCGGCCACATCGATACGCCGAAGTTCCCCGACGAGGACTTTGAAGCCCTGGCTGCCGATGTCTTGGCCTATGTTGAGAAGTGCTACAACATGAAGGCCGAGCGTCTGGGCGAGGACCTGATGCGCGAGCTCAATACCCAGGTCATGCTGCGCGTCATCGATACCCGCTGGATGAACTACCTGCAGGAGATGGACTACCTCAAGACCGGCATCGGCCTGCGCGGCTTTGGCCAGCGCGACCCGCTGGTTGAGTACAAGACCGAGGCCTACGGCGCGTTCCAGATACTCGTCGATACCATGTATGAGGATTACCTGCGCACGGTTCTGCGCATCGAGATCAAGGCTGCCCCGCGTGCCGTGGAGCACAAGGAGGAGCCCGCGCTCGAGGGCGCGCGCTTCTCCGGCCCTGCCGAGGTCGATGGTGACAACGGCGACTCGGTGCTGCGCAAGCAGGCGCAGGTGCAGGCCCGCACGGCTGTCCAGGGTGGTCCGGCTGCCGTCAACAACGGTGGCAAGGTGACCACCTATCGCAAGTCCGAGAGCGACGATCCGTATGTCAACGTGGGCCGCAACGACCCGTGCCCCTGCGGTAGCGGCAAGAAGTTTAAGTACTGCCACGGCAGGAATCGTTAATGGCTGAGGCTTTAGAGGTAACGCCCGCCGAGCTGGACGCGTTTGCGGACCGGCTCGGTGAGGTCGAGTCATATCTCCACCTGGACGAGAAGCGTACCCGCGTGTCCGAGCTCGAGGCCAAAAGTGTTGCCCCTGGCTTTTGGGATGACGCCGACGCCGCCCGTGCCGCCATGGAGGAGATTGCGCGCACCAAGGAAGATATCGCTGCCGTGGACACCGCGCGCGGCGAGCTTTCCGATGCCCGCGCCGCGCTGGAGCTTGCCGAGGAGATGGGGGATGACCCCGACGCCGCCGCCCTTCGCGAGGAGGCTGCAGCCACGGCTGAGCGCCTGGCCCGTGCCATCGATGAGCTTGAGCTTTCGAGCTGGTTTACCGGTGAGTTCGATCACGGCGATGCCATTGTGACCATCAAGCCCGGACAGGGTGGTCTGGAGGCGCAGGACTGGACCTTCATGCTCTTTAAGATGTACATGAAGTACTGCCAGCGCCGCGGTTGGAAGGTCACCATCAACGATTGCCCCGCGGCCGAGGTCATCGGCATCGATCGCGCGACCTTTACCGTCGAAGGCAAGGATGCCTTTGGCATGCTTCGTGCCGAGGCCGGAGTTCACCGCCTGGTGCGCATTAGCCCCACCGACGACAAGAAGCGCCGCCAAACTACGTTTGCCGGCGTCGAGGTCATTCCAGTGCTGCCCGACGATATCGATATCGAGATTAGTCCCGATGACATTCGCGTCGACGTGTACCATGCAAGCGGCCCGGGCGGTCAGGGCGTCAACACCACCGACTCCGCCGTGCGCGTGACGCATTTCCCCAGCGGTATTGTGGTCACCTGCCAAAACGAGCGCAGCCAGATTCAAAACAAGGCTGCGTGCATGCAGATCCTCAAGGCGCGTCTGTACGAGATTGAGCTCGAAAAGCGCGCCGAGGCCCTGGATGAGATTCGCGGACCCAAGACCACAATTGGTTTTGGCAACCAGATCCGCAGCTACGTGCTCTACCCGTACCAGATGGTCAAAGACCTACGCACGGGCGTGGAGACCAGCAATGTCGAGGCCGTCCTTGACGATGGCGACCTGGACCCGTTTGTTATTGGCTACCATCGTTGGGCCACCGGCAACGCCGATGCAGAAGGCTCGGAGGTCTAAAACATCGGGCGGCTTCAAGCCGATGCCAAGCCCAACGGTTGGACGGGTTTGTATCCAGAATAAACCCTGCGCAGGGGTGGTTTTTGTTCGGCGAATCGGTAGAATCGAATACAAGAAGAAGTTCAAAG
>CABUWD010000141.1 GCA_902495155.1 uncultured Collinsella sp. | reverse complement strand
TTTCGTCCGTATTACCCCGAGGCGACACGTCGTTCGCGCGAGCTTGGCATGTATCGGCAGAACTACTGTGGTTGTCGCTTCTCGGCTGTCGAGGGGGCCATGGACCGCGCCCGCATCCGCGACGAGCGCAAAGCCGCCTATAAGTAGTTCATTTGGGACGTCAGCCTGCTAGGATGTAGAGCGGACTTTAGCTATATAAGGAGTATCCGACGTGTCTATGCGTACCGATGATTTTGACTACAACCTTCCTGAGGAACTGATTGCCCAGGCGCCTGCCGAGCCACGCGACTCCTGCCGCCTGCTGGTGGTGGATCGCAAGGGCTCCCAGACAGGAACGCCGCTGGAGCATGGCGGCACCGTCGAGCACCGCATCTTCCGCGACATCATCGACTATATCGAGCCGGGCGACGTGCTCGTCATCAACAAGACGCGCGTGATGCCGGCCCGCCTGATTGGTCGCAAGGCCGGCTCGGGCGGCGTGGTCGAGACGCTGCTGCTCAAGCGTCGCGAGGATGTGGATCCGCTGGGCCATGTCTGGGAGTGCCTGGTCAAGCCGGGTAAGCGCCTGAAGCCCGGTGCTCAGATTGAGTATCGCGCCGGTGGCGCCCATGCGCCCGAGGGGGCTCCCGTGGTGCTGACGGCCGAGGGCATCGACTTTGTCACCGATAGCCGCGGCGGCCGCCTGGTGCGTTTTGAGCCGGCCGGTTGCAATGCCGCCGGCGAGCCGCGCACGCTCGACGAGGCCATCCATGCTGCCGGCCACGTGCCGCTGCCGCCCTACATTACCGATTACGAGGGCGATCCCGAGAAGTACCAGACCGTCTACGCCATGAAGGAGGAGCACTCGGCTGCCGCTCCCACGGCGGGTCTGCACTTTACTCCCGAGCTCATGGCCGCTATCGAGGCCAAGGGTGCGAAGTTTGCCGCCGTCGAGCTCGAGGTGGGCATCGATACCTTCCGTCTGGTGGAGGAGGACGACCCCACGCAGCACGTCATGCACACCGAGCGCTACCACGTGTCGCAGGAGGTTGTCGATGCCGTGCATAAGGCGAAGGCCGAGGGGCACCGCGTGATCGCCGTCGGCACTACCGCGGTGCGCTCGCTCGAAAGCGCCTTTGACGCGGACGCGCCGGTGTCCGATCCGGCCGTGACGGCGCGCTATTTTGAGGGCCGCGAGGACGGGGCCGACACGCTCGGCCGCGGTGACATCGTGGTGCGTGAGAACGCGACGACGCAGCTCTACCTCATGCCTGGCTCGACCTATCACGTGGTCGACGCGCTGATCACGAACTTCCACGTGCCGCGCTCCACGCTCATGATGCTCGTGAGTGCGCTTGCCACCCGCGACCAGATCATGGATGCCTACGCTGCCGCCATCGAGGAGCGCTACCGCTTCTTCAGCTTTGGCGATGCCATGCTCATTCAGTAGGTTACGGCGTTTTCCAAACGCCGTAACCGGCCGACGCTGCAAACGCCCCTAAGCGGCAATCTGACGTTCAATCGTCGGGCATGACCAGAAGGTCAATGCCCTCCTCTTTCACGTCACCTTGCTCGCTTAGGGGCGTTTTCGCTGTCCGCGCCAAAACATCGGCGTTGCCGTGGTTCACTCGGCACCTGGGGACGTTCCTTTTGTGCCGGCACTTGGGGACAGTCCTTGCGCCGATCTAAATAAGTTGCGGTGAGATAGTTCTTGAATTGGCCTTTTTCAGGGCTAGATAGGAACTATCTCACCGCAACTGCGTTGGGTGTTTTTGGCAGCGGGTTTACTTGCTCGCGAACAGCCAGATCAGGATGATCACCAGAATCACGGCGATGATGCAGGCGATGGCTCCGGTGAATTTGATGCGTGAGTCGCGGGTTCGCTTGCGCACGTCGTCTTCGGCGGCCTCGAGTTGGGCAACTTCGCGCTTGGTCTCGGTATGCTCGGCCTTGTCGCGTGCCAAGGACCCGGCGAGCGATTCGGTGATCTCGGGATGGTCGTGCACCTCGGTCGCCTGCTCGATAATCGACTGCGCATGCGCGGCATCTGCCCGGGCGTTTGCGATGGCCTGCTCTTGCTCGCGGCGTGCCTTGTCCTGCGTGGCGATCTTTTCGCGCAGCTTGCGCTGGCGCGTTGCGGCGGCGGTTTTTGCGGTCTGCAGCTCGTCGCGCGCGGCATCGGCCTCTGCCGTCACGGCCTGATGGGCTCGCTTGGCGTCGGCGATGGGGGCTTGCGCCTGCTCGACGGCCTGCTCGGCTGCGGCAAGCGAGTGCTCAAGGTCGGCGGTGATGCGCGGGACATCTTCTTCGGCTTTACGCAGGGCATCTGCCGTGTCGGAGATCTGCATCGAGAGCTCGCTGGTGCGCACCGTATAGTTGGCGGGATTTGCCGAGGGATTGCGTTGCAGTTCGGCATACTCATGACGCAGCGTCTCGAGCTGGGCGCGCGTGGCGTCGACGGTTTGTTGTGCGGCCGCAATGCCGGCGTCTCGCTCGGCCTTCACCTTGTCGCGGATGCGCTTGGAATCCTCAAGACGTCGAACGAGGCGGTTGCCGGTCTCGCGAGAACTCGCCTCGCGGGCCTCCACGGCGTCGAGCGCGGCCTTCAGGCGGAGCTCAGTCGCGTCATCCTCTGTCTTCATTTGTTCGAGCTGACCATTGAGCTCTGTCGCTTTGGCGCCGTGGGCATCACGGTCAATCTCGGCTGCCGCAGCGGTCTTTTGCGCTGTGGCGATCGCCTGACGCTGGTCGGCGACGATCTGCTCGTAGCGGCCTGCGATATCCTGGCGCGTCTCGAGTTCCTCGGCCTGATTGGCAATGCGCTGCTCAAGTTCGGCCAGGTGGGCGCGGGCATCGGCAAGTGCCTTTTTCGCGGCATTCATCTCACGCATGGCCGAGGCGCCCTGGGCGATAAAGGTGCCCACGGCGTTCGCGGTGTTCGAGACAGCGGTTCCCAGATCGCGGCTCGCGGCGGGGGAGTGCGGGGCGGTCGGGCGAGCGGTGTCGGCAGCATCCGCATCGGCAGCCTGCGGCGCGGCGATATTGCCGGTACCGCCCTCGACCACAGAAAAGCCTGCTGCGTGCGGATCGACCGCATCGGCGCCAATCGTGGGGTGCTCGAGCTGCAGAAACGAGGGCATGGTGCTGCCCTGGTCGGCAACCGGAGTCTCGCCGGGTACAAAGGTCGAGGCCGCCTCGGCGGCCTCCTCTTCCTCGGCATTAATATCGGCATCGGCGACGGCGTCTTTCATCGCTTTGACAGCATCCATCATGGAGTCCATGACGGCATCGAGCTCTTCTTCCGAAGACACCTCGATGGGGCCCGCTGCTTGCGGGGCGTCGTCCTGAGCGGGCGCATCGTCGTTTTGCTCATCGGCGTTTTCTGATTCGGGGGTTTCCGCCGTAGCGCTTTCGTCCAAGATGGTGCCGTCGACGTCGGTACCATCGCAGGTCACAGCGTCAGTATCTGTGGTGACGTCTGCGGGATCATCAATATGCTCTTGAGTCTGGGGGTCCAGCTCGTCTGTCATAGGCATGTGCTCCTCATCGTTGTTTGTCACCCTATGATAAAGTCTCGCGCCGACATCCCGCGCGCCGCAGCAAAGTTTCAAAACGTGTTCGATGGCTCGATCTGATAACAATAACTCGGCCACTTTATCCAGTTTGCACTTGACAATCCCTTCGCCGAACGACGTGGTGCCGTTCGCCCGCTGTGTCCTTTATTTTTCACTTGAACACGCTAAAGTTGCATTTCAGCTTTTGGCGCGTGAAGTTGGATGCGCGCAGTCGGCGGGCGTGCCCGTCGCGATTTGAAAGGACTTTGTATGGGACTTTTCACTGGTAAGACCGTGATCGTCACCGGCGGCGGCAAGGCCACGCTTAAGGACGGTTCCGCTGGCTCCATCGGCTACGGCATCGATATCGCATTTGCCAAGGAGGGCGCAAACCTCGTCATCACCGGCCGCAACGTCGCCAAGCTCGAGGCTGCCAAGGAGTCTCTCGAGGCCGAGTACGGTGTCAAGGTTCTGCCTGTTCAGGCCGATGTCTCGGCTGGTCAGGACAACGAGGCCGTCGTCCAGAACGTCATCGACAAGGCCATTGAGGAGTTCGGCCGCATCGACGCCGTCGTCAACAATGCTCAGGCCAGCGCCTCGGGCGTGACCATCGCCGATCACACCATGGACCAGTTTAACCTGGCCATTTACTCCGGTCTGTATGCTACCTATCTGTACATGCAGAAGGCCTATCCGCACCTGAAGGAGACCAAGGGCTCCGTGGTCAACTTTGCCTCGGGCGCCGGCCTGTTTGGCAACTATGGCCAGTGCAGCTATGCTGCCGCCAAGGAGGGCATCCGCGGCCTGACCCGCGTTGCCGCCAACGAGTGGGGCAAGGACGGCATCAACGTCAATATCGTTTGCCCGCTTGCTTGGACCGCTGCGCTCGAGAACTTCCAGGATGCCTATCCCGAGGCGTTCAAGGCCAACGTCCACATGCCGCCGGCGGGTCACTACGGCGACGTCGAGAAGGAGATCGGCCGCGTTGTCGTTCAGCTCTGCGGTCCCGACTTTAAGTACATGAACGGCGAGACCGTCACCCTCGAGGGTGGCATGGGCCAGCGGCCTTAGGGGTTACGGCGTTTTACCAAACGCCGTAACGGGCCGACGCTGCGCGGGCCGCATTTGGACAATCTGACGTTCAACTTCAAGGGCGCGACCAGAAGGTCAGCGCCCTTTCGTTTCTCGTCACCTTGTCTCAAATGCGGCCCGCGCGCTGACTTA
>CABUWD010000140.1 GCA_902495155.1 uncultured Collinsella sp. | reverse complement strand
TCCTCGACACGCATATTCTGCCCATCATACCCGCTCAGGGCAACATCGGCCTCCTGCGGGCTTAAGCCCATGGAAAGGAGCGCCGCACGGGCGTCATCGATCGCCGAAGGAGCGGCGGCGGGGACCGGCATCGCAACCTGGCCGGGAATCACGTCAACCGGCACAAAGCCCTTGTCCTTGGCAAAGGTGCTCTTGAGCTCCAGGATCAGACGCTGCGCGGTCTTTTTGCCCACACCGGGAACCTTGGCCATACCCTTGTCATCCTCGGCCATTACCAGGGAATACAGCTGTCCCACGGTATAGGTAGAGAGCACGGCAAGCGCCAGGCGCGGACCGACGCCCGAGACGGACACGAGCCGATCGAACATCGTGCGCTCGTCCTTGGAGGCAAAACCGAAGAGCGTCATGGCGTCCTCGCGCACCTGCATACGGGTATAGAGGCGGACCTCGCCGCCAGGCGTCGGCAGCGTGGCGGCAGTGCTGCCCGAAATACCGAGCTCAAAACCCACGCCCGACACATCGACGACGGCCGAGCTCATCGTGGCCTCGACAAGCGTTCCATAGAGCTGGGAAATCATCAGTATCCGGTTCCTCTCTGTTGATAGAACTCGCCGCCGGTAAGCGCCCGGGTGCGGCTGAGGTTAACGTGGCAGATGGCGCAGGCCAGGGCATCGGCGGCATGGTCGGGATGCGGGTCGTGATCGAGCTGTGTGAGCGTGCGCACCATGTAGGCGACCTGCCGCTTATCTGCGGCACCGGTGCCCACCACAGCCTGCTTGATCTGCATGGGCGTGTACTCGCCAATCTCGAGCGCGCACTCCGAAAGCGCCACGAGCGCGGCACCGCGGGCATGCGCCGTCGGGATGGCCGAGCGAACGTTGGCTCCAAAGTAAATGCTCTCGACGGCAGCGGTATCGGGACGGTAGCGCTCGACGACACCTTTGAGGTCGCGGGCGATATGCGACAGGCGCACCGCGAGCGGGCTTCCGGCACTGGTCTCAATACAACCGTAGGCACGGCAGCGAACCTCGCCGCGCCGCTCCTCGATAATCCCCCAACCCGTATGGGCCAAACCGGGGTCGATACCCAAAATGACCAAGCCAACCTCCCCTCGCCACAAGCACGGCGCAAGGCAAGGCCCCACGCATCATTCACGAACGTCTGTTCTAGAATAACACAACGAGGCCAAGATGCTTAGTTGAAGTATCGGGGTTGGGAGCGAATCCCATCCCATAGTTAGTTTTGGCTGAAGAATGGGAACTGTCGGGGATCAACCGGCGGTTGCGGCATCGGCGTGCCCTGGGGCCCACCCTGCGGTCCGCCCTGGCCGCCCATCATCTTATCGATGGCGTCCTGGACCTCGCCCTCAAACTTTTTCATGCCCTCGTGCAGGCGGCGCTGGCCGTCCTCGGAGCGCAGCTCCTCCATCTGCTCGGGCGAAATACCCAGCAGGTCACCCAGTATGCCCATCATCTCGCCACGCATGCGCTCGCTTGTATCCTCGTCGGCAAAACGGTTCACCTCAGCGCGCGCCAGCGCATCGACCGTCATACGTTCCTTGCCGTCGAGCCCCAGGTCGGACCACGCGAGCATATACGGCCAGGCACGCTCGGCAAACGACCGGGCCGAGACGATCGGCGCCGTCGGCAGCTGGCGGCGAGCCGCCTCTCCCTGGCGCACGAGCATCAGCAGCAGTGAGCAGGCCTCGGGCTTGCCGGCAGCCATCGGAATGTCGTCGAAGGGACGGTTGCGGTCGACGTGCGACTCGAGCGTGCCATCGACCTCGCCCGGCTCAAGTCCGCCGAGCAGCTGCGCCGCACGATCGAGCATGTCGACCGGGACGTCGAGCGTCGAGAGCGCCCGCGCCAGCACGCGCTCCATGCAATCCTCCACCGCGTTGAGCGTCACGAGCTCCTGCGGCACCACGGAAGACGTGCGGTTGCGCACGCGCGCCACAAACTCGAGGGTCGACAGATACACATCGCCAAAGGGCGCGTAATCGCCCTGGTAGCCACCGCAAAGCGCCGGTGCCGCCAACGCGTACTCGGTCTTGGAAAGCGGGCTCAGAGCCATCGCGCCCAGCTCGAGCGCCGTGTCCTCCAACATGAGGCCCAGCGTGCGAGAGCGCAGGCGCTCGGCATCGCCCGCCGACACGTCGCGATCGAGCACGCGCGCCGCATCCGGTGCATCGCGCTCGACGGTGCGAATGTGCAGACGCTCAGCGATGGCGCGGACGGCGGCACAGCGGGCAGCCTCGGCCTCCTCCTGCGCCGGCGTAAAGATGCGGTTGCGTCCCAGCACCAGGCCGACCACATTGCGCGGACCTAGGGCGTCGACGGCAAGCGCCGCCAGCAGGGACGACGGCAAGTCGCCCTCGAGCGCCACCACGGCGCGCGACGTACCGCGGGCGCGGGCGTTATCGCGCACAGCGAGCACCAGTGCCTGCCACAGCCATTCCTCAGAGCGAAACTCGGGCAGCTCGTGGTCCTCCAAGGCATCGAGCATCACGCCGCGCTGAATCTCCTGAACCAGCAGGCTCTCCTCAAAACACGGCGCCTGGGCCACCACGCGGCCGCAGTCGTCGAGCACAAACGACCCGCCGGTATACACCGATTCGTCATAGGCACCGACCGGCGCCATGCAGGCAAACCATACGCTGCGCTTGGAGGCGATCTTGCGGTAGGCTCCGCTGCGCACGGCGGCGATCGCGGCGGTCTCGCGGTCGGTCATATCGAATGCGTTGAACTGGAAATAGGCAATGAGGTCGACGCCGGTCGGCAGCATCTCGAGCTCGCGATCCAGGTCAAAAATCACGGCGATGCGCACGCCGTCCACGTCGAACACCGGCGGCGCCCAACGCGTGTCGTTGTTCTCGCCGCGCTGCAGGGCAATGCTCGAACGCACCGGCACCACATGACCGTCCTTGAGCATCATGTAGTCGAGCAGCGGCTGGCCCTCAAACGAAACCGCCGCGGGCACGATGCAGATCATGTCAAGCTCCTGGATACGCTCGGCGACACCAGTCAAGCCGGCAAGCATGTCGTGCTCAAAGTCGGCAGCGCCCACCAGGCCACCGGGCATGGCGCCCATAAAGAGCGGAGCCGGAACGCACAGCACGCGCGCTCCGCGCTCGTGGGCCAGACGAGCTTGGTCCTCGATGCGGCCGCAAATGCCCTCAATATCACCCAGGCGCATATCGATCTGTGCAAGCGCGAGCTTCATGGCCCAGCCCTTTCCGTCGTAAACCATCGAAATCGTAGTAAAAGCGCCGGCCGCATAATGCAGTCGGCGCTTGCATGTGCATATGCTAGCTATGATACCCCGAGCGGGGGCGCGCTCCTAGAATGTCGCGGACCACAGCCCGTGCAGGTTGCAGTAGGCATAGACGGTACCGGTCTTGGAGCCGCCCGCGAAAAACGTCGCGGGTTTCATGCCGGGCTCAAGGTAATGGACCTCTAAGCGGCCCTCGGCCTCAAGGGCGATCCACTCAATGTAGTGCTCGGGCAGGCTGGGGTGCTCGACCGAGCCAACGCGTGCGCGAATCACGTGGCCGTCACGCTCGGTCTCGACAACAGGCACGTGCTTCTCGTGCGCCGCGTCCTCAGTGTTTGCAGTCAGTTCCGTGCAACCGGCAGGGGTCGCAACGTCGTCGCCAAGGGCAGCGATGAGCTTACCGTCGGGGTCCTTAAAGAATTTCGCCATGATGTTCTCCTTTGCTGATGTGCCGATGTTCTTGATGGTTCTTATGCCCAAAGGCAGACAAACCATCCACGGCATTGCAAATGAACACATAACGGATCAGGCAAGCGGTCGGGCCAAAATGCGTCGACCGTCCTGCCCACTCCAGCAGCCCCACCCCGCGCGCGGCTAGCGACCGTCGCCGCCGAGCAGCGCCAGAACATCCTCGCGCGTGAACAGTGCCGACGAGATGCCGTCGCCGCCGAGCACGTTGTTGACCAGGTCGCGCTTGGACTCCTGCATCTGCATAATGCGCTCCTCGATCGTGTCCTTGGCGATGAGCTTGTACACGGTCACGGTGTGTTGCTGGCCAATACGATGCGCGCGGTCAGTCGCTTGGTCCTGCACCGCCACGTTCCACCACGGGTCGTAGTGAATGACCACGTCGGCCGCCGTCAGGTTCAGGCCCACGCCGCCCGCCTTGAGCGAAATCAAAAAGACCGGAACCTCGCCCGCTTGGAACTGCGCGACCATCTTGGCGCGGCTCTCCTTAGACGAAGCGCCCGTGAGCTTAAGAAAGGCGATGTCCTCCTTGGCCAAGCGCTTACCGATAATATCGAGCATACCCGTAAACTGGCTGAACAACAGGATGCGATGTCCGCCGTCGAGTGCGCCGTGCACGAGCTCCATGCACGTATCGAGTTTGGCGCTCCCCGCCTTGTAATCCTCGTAGTGCAGACGCGGGTCGCAGCAGATCTGGCGCAGCTTGGTGAGCTCGGCGAGTACCTTGAGCTTGTCCTTCTTAAACTCCCCGGCCTCGCGGTGCTGCACCTGCTGGGCGATGCGGTCTTGGTTGGCCAGGTAAAGCTTGCGCTGCTCACCGGCGAGCTGAGCCACGACAGTGTCCTCGATCTTTTCGGGCAGATCGGCCACCACGTCTTCCTTGACACGGCGCAGCACAAACGGCGACACGAGTGCCTGCAGGCGAGCGGCGCTGTCACCCTCGGAGTGCTCGACCGGGCTTTCGAAACGCTTGGCAAACGACTCGCGCGTGCCAAGCAGGCCCGGCATCAAAAAGTCGAAGATG
>CABUWD010000139.1 GCA_902495155.1 uncultured Collinsella sp. | reverse complement strand
TCTTCTTTGTGCTTTCGGGCTATCTGATCACACGCCTACTACTCAACGAAGTCGCTAAGACCGGCCGCATCGACCTCAAGAGCTTCTGGATCCGCCGCATCCGTCGCCTGGTCCCCGCCGTGGTGACCGTCGTGGTGGTGACCTGCGCGCTGTGCACCATCTTCAACCACGTGATGCTCACCAAGATGCGCCCCGACATCCTGCCGTCGCTGCTGTTCTTCAACAACTGGTGGCAGATTGCCCAAAACGTCTCGTACTTCAATGCTCTGGGCGACCCCTCGCCGCTCACGCACTTTTGGTCGCTTGCCATCGAGGAGCAGTTCTACCTGATTTGGCCGCCACTGCTGTTTGCCATGGTATCCATGCATGTGAGCAAACCCAACACGCGCCGCGTGGTTCTGGGCCTGGCTGCTGTCTCCGCCATCGCCATGATGGTGCTTTACAACCCTGCCGCCGATCCAAGCCGCGTGTACTACGGCACCGACACCCGCGTGTTCTCGCTGCTGCTGGGCGCCTGGATGGCCTTTATCCCCGATCGCGACCTGGCGCCGGTTCGTCTCGCCCATCGTTTGGGGCTCAATCGCCTGGCTGGCGCCGCCAAGCACGGCAAGAACGCCGAGGGCAAGCCTGGCGAGAAGGCCGACGAATCAGCCGAGACCGCCCCGGCACAGCCGAGCGCCCTCGTGCGTTTTTGGTCCTCGCCCGCATCCATCGATGTGTTGGGCGTCGTGGGTCTGGTTGGCCTTGCCGCCATGGTCGCGCTCACCAACGGCTACACCGCCTTCCAGTATCGCGGAGGCACACTGCTGTGCTCAATCCTCACGCTCATGGTCATCGCGGCCTGCGTGCAACCCCAGGGAATGGTTGCCCGCGCGCTGTCCGCCGAGCCGCTCGTGTGGGTTGGCAAACGCTCGTACAGCATCTACCTGTGGCACTATCCCCTGCTGTTGCTCATGAACCCGGTCGCCAACATCAACGATACACCGTGGTGGCAGTACATTTTGCAGGTGCTGTTGGTGGTCGCCGTGGCCGAATGCTCATATCGCTTTATCGAGACGCCGTTTAGAAAGGGCGCCTTTGGGCGCACCGTATCCGAGTTCCGCGACGGCACCGCCACGCCCGCCAACTGGGTGCGCGCGCACGTCCCTGCCTGCGCAGCCTGCGCTGTCGTGTTGGTCGTTGCACTGGGCGGCCTGATCTTTGTGCCCGAGACGTCTGCGCTGAGCGGCGAGGGCGCCGAAGTTCTGAACAAGGAAGCCAAGAACGCCGCACCCACCGACCAGCAGGCGGCCGACGACACCGACAAGGACAACGACGGCTTCCCCGACGGCTCCTACGACCTGTTGATGATCGGTGACTCCGTGTCGCTGCGCGCCGTTGATTCCTTTGACGGCGTGTTCCCGCACAGCCATATCGATGCCGAAAAGGGCCGCCAGTTCGATGCGGGCCGTGCGACATTTGAGGGCTATCTTCAACAGAACCTTGCCGGCAAGATCGTGGTCTTTGCGCTGGGCACCAACGGCTTGGTAACCGACGACCAAATCGACGCCATCATGGCCGATGCAGGAGATAAGCGTATTGTGGTGTTTGTGAACACGCGCAGCCCGCAGCCGTGGGTTGGCTCTACCAACCAGGCCATCGCCAACGCCGCTACGCGCTACAAGAACGTACGCGTTATCGACTGGTACGGATACAGTGCCAACCGCAACGACCTGTTCGATGGCGATGGCACGCATCTATCGACCACTGGCGTGACTGAGTACCTCAACTTGATCCACGATGCAGTCAAGAAGGACCTGCCCGTGCATCCCGAGGATCACGTCAACGATCCGCAGCCGGCGGCCGTCAAGTCTGCCACCGACGCGCTCGTCAATGCGCTCGCTCTCAAGCCGCACAAGCTGGGCACCGACAAGTAACCTGCAACGCAAACTTCCCACATCCGGAGGGGGTGCCTGCCACGGCAGACACCCCCTCCGGCAGTTAGGGACGTTCCTTATGTGCCGGCACCTAGGGACACTCCTGACACCGCCGAGGACCGCCCTCCTTGCGACCGAATTCTGGGCGCCTCGCCACCCCGAGCGTTGTTTCCAAGCCCACACCCGCAGCAAACAACCCAAAATCACTCTTTTCGAGCCGGCTCCAAGAGGTCGTGGACAAAAAGGGGTAAATATGAGTACTGTTACCATTTTAGTAGCAGGCGAAACCACCCGAAATGACGTCCGAGCGAACCCTACAACCCCCCCCTAAAGCAGCCAACCTGACTGGTTTAAGGCGTATTGCAGCCAATTTTAATGAACATACTATAGGTTATGTTTATTATCCTCTTGGATGTAAATGCTATTCACTTAGCAACAGTACTCATATTTGGCATTTTTTGCCCACTGCCATATAGCTAACACCCTATAGCAGACAAAAACAGGCCGCAGCCCATCGCTGCGGCCTGTTTGGAGTCCAAAAGAGGCGCTAAGCGCTGTAACCCATCGCCTGCAGAACAAACATGACGACCGTGAGCACCGTAATCACACCGATAGTCGCCCAAGTGAGCACATTCCACACGCGGCCGTTGCGGTTAGTGCCCATAATGTGACGGTCAGCGGCAATAACCACCTGGAACACCAGAACCACGGGCAGTAGCACGCCATTGATGACCTGCGAGGTCATCATAATCTGGAACAGATCGACGCCGGGCATAAGCACCAGCACGGCAGAGATACCGATGATGGCCGTAATGATGCCGCGATAGACCGGGGCCTCGTCCCAGCTGCGGTCGGCACCGCGCTCCCAGCCAAATGCCTCACAGATAGCGCTCGACGTAACGCCCGGCAGCACGCAGGCGGCCAAGAAGCTCGCCGCGACCAGGCCCGAGGCAAACAGTACCGTGGACCACTGACCCGCAATAGGCTCCAACGCGCGGGCAGCATCGGCGGCATCGCTAATCTGAATACCCGCCGGGAACAACACCGTACCGGTCGTGATGATAATAAAGCCGGCAATGACATCGGCGGCAAGCGAGCCGCTCACGGTATCGATGCGCTGCAGCACGATATCGTCCTCGCCCGCGTTCTTATCGACCACGTTGTTCTGCGCCAAGAAAATCATCCACGGCGCGATGGTGGTACCGATCGTTGCGACCACGAGCGACACGTAGCTGGGGTCATTTTGAATGTTAGGCACGACCAGGTCGACCGCGACCTCACCCCAGTTGGGGCCAGCCATAAACGCGGCGACAATATAGGTCACGAACACGCAGCTCACCAGCAGCAGAATCTTCTCGATGCGCTGGAAACTACCCGACATGGTAAGCATCCACACCAGCAGCGCCACCAACGGCACCGAGATGCTCGCCGGCACGCCAAAGAGGGCAAGGCCGCTGGCGATGCCCGCAAACTCCGAAATGGTCACAGCCGTGTTGGCGATCAACAGCGCCGCCATAGCAAGTACACTCTTGCGCACGCCAAAGCGCTCGCGAATGAGCGATGCCAGGCCCTTGCCCGTGACGCAGCCGCAGCGCGCCGCGGTCTCCTGCGTCACGATGAGCAGCACAGTCATGACGGGAAGCATCCAGAGCATCTTGTAGCCATAGCTGGCGCCCGCGCTGGAATACGTTGCAATGCCGCCGGCGTCATTGCCCGAAAGCGCCGCCAGCAGACCGGGACCCATAGCGCCAAAGATGGCCGCGATGGTCAACTTTTGCTTGGTGCCCGACTTTTGCTTGGTATTTTGCACGCGACCACCTAACCCATGACCGACATGGTGAGCAGCACCGCAGCGGCGCAGTACGCTACGCACGAGATCATGACGGCAATAACGTTCATGGCGGTGCCCGACGTGTTGAGGTCATGCTCGTCACGCCAGAACAGCACCATCAGGTAAATCACGGCGCTCATGTTGCCAACCAGGCAAATGATGGCAGCGATATTAAAGCACCCGGTAAAGAGTTGCTCCTCAAACATGGGCGCAGCGGGGAACGCAGCGGTGCGCACCAGCTGGGCGCACAGGTAGGTCACGAGTGACAGAATCAGGCCCATGCCCGTGCTCTGGAAGAAGAACCCCAGATACGGCTTGGGCTCGTCGTCGTGACCGTCATACTCCAGGAAGTAGTTCTTGACGAACGACACCATGCGCGAGGCCGCCAGCAGCACAAGCGGCATGGCGCACATGGGGAACACCACCAGATGCGCGGAGCCGAGCGCCGTTCCCAACACGGTCGCCATGATGCACGACGCGATGCCCCATACAACAACCCAGTACTGACGATGCACGAACCAGCTGAGCACGTTCGTCGAGTCGTCCGACGCGCTATCGCCCGAGCCGACACCGGCGATCTGCAGGTCCTCCTGATGCTCCTCGGCAATAACGTCCATGGCGTCGTCGAAGGTCACGATACCCAGGATATGACGGTTCTCATCGCAGACAGGGATGGCAACCAGGTCGTACTTGGTCATCTCGTCCGTCACGTCTTCCTGGTCCTCGTCGGGCGACACATAGACCAGGTCGCGATAGGCCAGCTGACCCAGCGTGGCGTCGCGGTCGGCTACGATCAGCGTGCGCAGCGAAAGCACGCCGGTCAGCATGCCGCTCGGATCCTCGGTATAGACGTAGTAGACGCTCTCGAAGTCCTCGTCGAGCTCGCGAATCGCCTCGATGGCGTCACCGACCGTTGCCGTGGCGGGCAGGGAGACAAACTCCGAGGTCATGATGCGGCCGGCGGTGTTGTCCTCGTAACCCAGCAGATTACGAATCGCCTTCTCCTCCTTGACGCCCATCAGGCGCAGGAGCTTCTCGGCCTTCTC
>CABUWD010000138.1 GCA_902495155.1 uncultured Collinsella sp. | reverse complement strand
GGCCGGGCATTAAGCTTGTCGCGAGTTCCGCACGCAAAGAAGGCCACTTAATGTGGCCTCCGTCGTGAGCAGGACTGTAGAGCAGGAAACCTAAGCCGGTGTCCCCACTCTCCCGGGGCCGAACGCCCTAGTTGTTGAGCATGCGGTCGAAGCTTCCCGAGTCGCCATCCCGATAGTCTGCGGTCATCAGAATCTCCTGCGGAATGCGCCCGCCCTCGCGCAGCACGTTGCGGAACTGCACGCGCGTAACCATGGGCAGATCCTTGATCGTCGCTGCCAGGTTCTGCGGCACACCCTGGTTGGCAGCTGCGGGCTCGCACTCTCCGCCGGCCTTCACGCGACGCTTGTGCTCGGCAAGCATGGCGCGATACATACCGGCATGCAGGCGAATCTCTACCACATTGGCGTTACGGGTCTGCTCAACAATGCGCGCACCCTCTCGGTCGATGTCGCCCACGTAGTAGACATAGTTAAAGCGATAGCCGATCTCGGCCAGATAATCATCCAGTGCGTGCGAAACGCTCGCCTTGCAGCCACCGCCAAAGATCACGCCGCCCACCTTGGTGCCAAAAAGCTTGGCGTGCTTGCGGCCGCGCAGGAGCTTGACGATTTCGTCATAGGTGTCTAGGTTCTCGACCATAATGAACGGCTTGTCGGCGCCCAGCGTAAAGAAACCCGTAAAGTGCACAGGGCGGTTGGGGGCGACCTTAATCGCCTGCATGCTGATACCTTTTTCGGTCATACGCCGAATCAGGCGCTCGCCGTGCTTGCCGTCAAAGGCCTTCTCATCGTTAAAAATCTGGTAGGCGCGCTGGCGACGCGAAGCGACCGGCGTGTCGGCACCGCGATTCTGCTCAATCCAAGCCTGGATAATCGCAATCTCCTCGGCAATCTTGCGGTTGGACATCTCGTTGTGCTGAGTGCGCTGCGGAGCCTTTTTGCCGTCCTTGCCCTCGACCTTAACAATTTGAGTCTGCTGCTCCTTAATCTTGGAGAGCGCCATTGGCGTAGGAACGACCTTGAGCAGCTGCCTGCCCAGGACACGGGCCAGAGCAAACGCCGAAACCTCGCCATGAGCGGGCGGCTCAGGCTGCTGGGCGGCCGCATCGTTTGCAGTCGGTTTGGGCTGTGCCTGGGATTTGCGCTTGGAATCTGCCTGAGCTTTGCGCTCTTGCTTTGGCGCGGACGAGCTCTTTTGCGAACGTTCGGGCTTGTCCCCCTTCGCCGGCTGGCGCTTGGGCTGCTCCACCGGGGCCTCAGCCTTCGCATCCTTGCTTTGCGTCGCTGCATTCTCGGCCACAGTCTCGGCATTTGAGCCACGACCGCCGCGGTGACGACGACGGCGGGGCTTGCTCGAAGCGCTCTCCCCTGCCTGCTTATCGGCGGACTGTTGAGCTTTGACCTCGGTGCCAGCCGCAGACTGCGGCTCGGAAGGCTGCTGCTCGCGAGCCGCCGGCTCAACGGTTTTCTCGGTTTGTTCGGCCTTCTCGGTCTGAGCGGTCGAAGCCTGCTCGCCCTTCTCCTGACGATTTACGGGATACACGCGCCCCGCAAAACCGCGGCCGGGACGACACGAACCCGGAGCCCTCTTGGCAGACTTCTCAACATCGTCTGCAACCTCGGAAGGCTCTTCAGCCTCATGCGCGACATCCTGCTGCGCAGCCTTAAAGTGAGCACCGCGACGACGCTTGGGCTCTTGGGCCTCCATGGGCTTTTGCTCCTTCGCGGGCTTCTGCGACTCGGCAGCAACCTCGGTCTCAACAGCCTCGGTATCGAGCTCATCCTTTTGAGCCACGGCACGACGGAAGCGCTCCTGCTGGGCACGGCGCTGAGCATCGCGCTTGCCGCCCCCGCCAAAACCGCCGCGGCCAGCCTTGGCCGTAAAGGCGCGAACGACGCTCTCGTCAAGCAGCTCGTCGGTATCGACATGCTCGCGCGGAGCTGTTTCCACCGAAGCGGGCGCCTCCACAACGTCCTCGACGGCCTCTTCGGCAACCTCGACGAGCTGCTCCTGGGCATCGTTAATCTCGGCATTAATGGTGTAAAAGGCAGGGCGGCCGTTAATGCCGCTGCCCTCAATCTTGGTAACGATCTTTGCCGCGATGAGTTCGTCGCGCATCGCCTTGGTGTCGCATTCCTTATCGACGGAGCGGAAAATCTGCGCCAGCGCGCTCGACTTGATTTTGAGTGCCTTGCGGCAGAGCAGGTCGTAGGCAACCAGCTTGGCACGCTCGGCAGAAAGCGACGTCTGGCTGCTCAGACGTTCAGCCAGGGCATCGACATTATTTTGGTTATCGGAATATACCGTCTTGGCCACGGGGCCCCTTTCATATGTACACATATACGTCTATATGGTACAACGCGCGCCCTTATCCACGCAAAACATCTGCGAGAACACTCGAGCGTCACCCGCTTTTGCATGAAAAAAGGACCGAGCCCGCGAAGTCGCGGACCCGGTCTTTCCGAGTCATATAAATGTGACGTTCAACTCGTCAGGTCGACTAAGCCTTGGCGGCCTCGGCGTCGGCAGGAGCCTCAGCGGCAGCGGCGCGGCCGTACTCGGCCTTGCCCATCTCGGACCACTCGGGCTCCTCGTCGGGCATGGAACCGGCCTCCTTGCCGAAGAGCTCCTTGAGGCAGTTGACGGCGACGATGAGGCCCAGGACCATCAGCAGGACGGCGAAGACAAGCTGCAGGCCCTTGGTGGCGGCGACGGAGACGGCGGCCGTGGTGGCGGTAGCCGGGATGGTGCCGAAGAAGCCGTAAGCCTGGACAGCGGCCATGCAGCCCATGGCGCTCTGGACCAGCGAGGTGAAGGTGCAGCAGAGCAGGAAGACGACGGGCACGTAGAGCATCCAGCCCTTGCGGCCGGTACACTTGCAGAACACGGCGAGGGTGATCATGGTCATGCCGCCGAGCAGCTGGTTGGAAGCACCAAAGAGCGGCCAGATGTTGGCATAGCCACCAAAAGCGAGGGCGAGACCGGGAAGCAGGGTAACGACCGTGGCGAACCAGGGGTTGCCGAGGACCTTCATGTAGCCGGCCTTGGACTCGATGGCCAGGGCGTCGTTGGGCTGTGCAAAGAACTCAGAGAACGAAGTGCGGGCGATGCGGGCGACGGCGTCGAGCGAGGTCAGGGCCAGAGCGGAGACGTTCATGGTCATAAAGACGGTAGCGAGCGTGCCGTCAACACCGAAAGCCTGCATACCGCGGGAGATGCCAGCGGCGAAGATCTGGAACGGGGTGGAAGCGACACCGGCGTTGAGGGCGCCGGTACCGGCGGTGTTCATGTCGGAGAACATGATGCCGGCGACGATGATGGCAAGGATGCCGACGAAGGACTCAACGATCATGGCGCCGTAACCGACCTTGACGGCGTCCTGCTCCTTCTCGACCTGCTTAGAGGAGGTACCGGAAGAAACGAGGCTGTGGAAACCGGAGAGAGCACCGCAAGCGACGGAGACGAACAGGACCGGGAACATCATGCCGGAGGCAGTGGAGAAGCCGGTGAAGACCGGAGCGGTGATAGTGGCCTGACCGTTGACGCCCAGGACGACGATGCCGAGGACAGCGCAGACGATCATGACGATCATCATGATGGAAGTGAGGTAGTCACGCGGGGTCTTGAGCATCTGGATGGGCATAGCGCCAGCGAAGACCAGGTAGACCATGACGACGGCGAACCACTGGAACTTATCCAGGTAGACCGGGAACTGCATACCGACGGCGAACATGAGAACCATGAGGACCACGCCGGTGACGAACTCGGCAGCGCCGGTGAGGTTGAACTTCTTCTGGGCCCAACCAAAGGCGATAGCGACGAAGGTGAACAGGATGGAGATGGTACCAGCGCAGCCGGCGGCATAGGACTTGGTGAAGTCGATGGCACCGGTAGCAGCACCAGAAGCGTCAACGGCCGGGGTGAACATGAACGTCTTGCAGACCATGTCGGTGAAAGCGGCGATGACGATGATGCAGAACAGCCAGCAGAACAGCAGGAACAGGCGACGGCCGGTCTTGCCGATGTACTTCTCGATGAGCTGAGCGAGCGACTTGCCGTTGTTCTTCATCGAGGCGTACAGGGCGCCAAAGTCGTGGACGGCGCCAAAGAAGATGCCGCCGACGAGGACCCAGAGCACGACGGGCAGCCAGCCAAAGGCCATGGCGACGATCGTACCCGTAACAGGGCCAGCACCGCAGATCGAGCTGAACTGGTGCGAGAACGCGGTGAAGGCGGAGACGGGCGAGAAGCTCTTGCCATCCTTCATGCGCTTGGCCGGCGTGAGGGCCTCTTTGTCAACGCCCCACTTGTTGGCCAGCCAGCGGCCGTAGCCCAGATAGCCGCAGGCGAGCACCGCCGCGGCCACAACCATGAGCAAAACTCCGTTCATTACATTTCCTCCTCTAAAATGAACTTCCTAGACATAAAAAATGAGGGCCGTCGGTTGCGCTCGACGGCCCTCATCTTTATCAGCCGCCCGTTATCGTACGGGCTAGCTGTATGTGCTAACCCGCATCAGATAATTACTACGCTGATAATGTTTAGCTGATGCGTGAACATGTCTAAGAAATCCTCTTCAATCATGATGTGAACGATCCGTGCGTGTTCACATCCCCCAGTGGATGAAAAGGAGTATGAAACTTTAGTTACCTAAAGTCAACGCAAATATGTAATGAATTTTCAACTTTTTTTGAATTTCTCGGTATAAAACGCCACTGACCTCGGACTTTACCCGACAAAAGTTTTTGCATGAGAGATGCCCCTGAGAGCCGCGGGAGCCGGGCGGCGCATATGAACTTTCCTGCTCTACAGTCCTGCGCAAGACGGAAAGCACATTAAGTGCTTTCCGTTGCGGGCGTAACTCGCGATAAAGTTCATATGCGCCGCCCG
>CABUWD010000137.1 GCA_902495155.1 uncultured Collinsella sp. | reverse complement strand
GCCATCTCGGTGGGACAGGGCCAGTTCATCGCCATGATTGGCCTGTGCGATGCCGGCATTATCACCGCTGGCGCCGGTACACTCGTCGGTCTGGGCGACATCACCTCCCCCACCTTCATCGTCGGCATCATCTCCATCCTGGTGACAGTCGCCCTCGCCTGCCGCAACGTCCCCGGCTCGCTGCTCATCGGCATCGTCGTCGCCGTCATCACCGGTATCCCCCTAGGTGTGACCCATGCTCCGACCGGTATCATCGCCCCGCTCAACTTCTCGAGCATCGGTGGCCCCATCGCCGACGCCGGCGGCGTGCCCGCCATCGTCAAGGTCCTTACCGACCCCACGCTCCTCGTCATCTCGTTCTCGCTGCTCATGAGTGACTTCTTCGACACCATGGGCACCGCGATGGCCGTGGCCAAGCAGGGCGAGTTCCTCACCGACGACGGCAACGTCGAGAATATCAAGGAGATCCTGATCGTCGACTCCGCCGCCGCCGCTGTGGGCGGTTTTATGGGCGTCTCCTCCATCACCACCTTCGTCGAGTCCACCTCTGGCGCTGCCGACGGTGGCCGCACGGGCCTCACCTCCGTCACCACCGGCGTGCTGTTCATTCTCGCCGCGTTCTTCTCCCCCATCGTCACCATCGTTTCCAGCGCCGCCACCTGCGGTGCTCTGGTCTACGTCGGCTACCTCATGATGAGCGAGGCCTCCGAGATCGACTGGTCCGACGTGTCGCAGGGTTTCCCGGCGTTCATGATTGTCGCCGGCGTGCCCTTCACCTACTCCATCTCTGCCGGCATTGGCCTGGGCTTTATCGCCTACGTGATCGTCGCGCTCTTTAAGGGCGAGGCCTCCAAGATCAAGCCGCTCATGTGGATCGCAGCCCTTGCCTTCCTCGTCTACTTCTTCGTAGCGTAACGGCATAGTCTGCCGAAGCAAAACAACAAGGCGCGGAGTCGCATCGAACGGCTCCGTGCCTTTCTTTTAGCGTCTGCCCCCGTGCCAGCGTGCGACAATTGAGGCTGTCAATATCACAACACCGAGAGAAGCCTGCCTTGGAAGCGCATCATAAGCAGATAACCGTTTATTCAGAGCGTGCGGAAGGTACGCCCGTCATCTACCTCCCCGTGGTTATGGGCGACGGTAGTGAAGTCTACGAGCGCTGCCGAGAGCTCGACTGCCCGCCGTTCACCCTTGTCGCCATCGGAGGACTCGATTGGAATCGCGAGCTGAGCCCCTGGGAATGTGAGGGAACTATACGAGATGCCGAGCCCTTTGGTGGACAGGCTGCTGGTTTTCTTGACGAGTTGTTGAAGCAGATAATCCCAGAGGCCGAATCATCGCTCCCGCAACCGCCCACCTGGCGCGGCGTTGTCGGCTATTCGTTGGCGGGTCTTTTTGCACTGTGGGCACTTTGGCAAACAGATGTCTTTGAGCGCGCGGCGAGTGCATCGGGGTCGCTGTGGTTCCCCGGCTTTATCGACTACGCGCGTGAGCGCACGATGACAGCCACGCCCGACGCCGCCTATCTGTCGCTCGGTAAAAAGGAAACCAAGACGCCCAACCGCATGATGCGGCACGTACTCGACGACACGCGCGCGATGGAAGAGCTGTTTATAGAGCGTGACATTCCAACAACGCTGGAGCTCAACCCCGGCAATCACTTTGCCCAAACTGACCTGCGCATGGCGCGCGGCATCCACTGGATACTGACGCATTAAAAATGGCGTCCACGCGTACATACGCATGGACGCCATTTTTAATTTGGCTGAACGCAGCTACTATTCAGCAGTCTCCTCAAGCTCGGAAGTATCGAACTCAAAGTCATTACCGGGCAGGATGGCGTTGAGCACAATGCCCACCAGCGAGCCCACGGCAAGGCCCGAAAGCGAAATCGTCACGCCGCCCAGCTCCAGCACGATGGCACCGGCGGTACTGTAGGCAATGCCGAGCGAAAGTACGAGCACCAAAGCCGCAACCAGCACATTGCGGTTGTTCTGGAAATCGACCTGGTTTTCGATAAGGTTGCGAACGCCCACGGCACTGATCATGCCGTAGAGCACGAGCGACACGCCGCCGATAACGCACGCCGGCATGGCGGCAATCACCGCAGCGAACTTGGGGCAGAACGAGAGGACAATGGCGCAGCACGCGGCAATGCGAATCACGCGTGGGTCGAACACGCGCGTAAGCGCAAGCACGCCGGTGTTCTCGCCATACGTAGTGTTGGCGGGGGCGCCAAAGAGCGATGCCAAGATGGTCGCCAGGCCATCGCCGAGCAGGGTACGGTGCAGACCGGGATCGGCAATGTAATTGCGTTCGCAGGTAGAGCCAATGGCGGAGATATCGCCAATGTGCTCAATCATGGTTGCAAAGGCCAGCGGCATGATGGTGATGATGGCCGTCGTGGCAAGACCGCTATCGAACTGCGGGCCAAAGAGCGCAAACACGGTGTTGTCCCACACGATGGGCAGACCGACCCAGGGGGCGGCTGCGACGCCAGAGAAGTCGACCTCGCCCAACGCGGCCGCAACGGCATAGCTCACCACAACGCCCAGCAAAATCGGCACGATCTTGACCATGCCGCGGCCCCAGATGTTGCAGATGACGATCACGGCCACAGCGATAACGGCGACAAGCCAGTTGGTCTGGCAGTTGGCAATGGCAGAGCTCGCCAGGATCAGGCCGATGGAAATGACGATGGGACCGGTCACCACCGGCGGAAAGAAGCGCATGACACGCTTGGCGCCAAATGCGCGGAACAGCGCCGCCAGCACCGGATAGAGCAGGCCGGCGCAGGCAACGCCCAGGCAAGCGTAAGGCAAAAGCTCGGCCTCGCCGTTGGGTGCAATGGCGGCATAACCCGCGATAAAGGCAAACGACGAGCCCAGAAACGCGGGCACCTTACCGCGCGATAAAAAATGAAACAGCAGCGTGCCGATGCCGGCGAACAGAAGCGTCGCCGAAACGGAAAGGCCGGTGAGCACGGGCACGAGCACCGTGGCTCCGAACATCGCAAACATATGTTGCAAACCCAACACAAACATGCGCGGGCGGCCGAGCGACGATGCATCGTAGATGGCATCGGTGACGGCGGGCGTCGAGGATTGGGACATGGAAGTCCTTTCATGATGGAAGGGCGATCAGGCATATCGGATAATCTGCCCGAACGATACGATCCGAACCATTGTACGTGATACGTCATGTCTCGCGCGCGCTGTCACCTGCAAACGGTAACGTTACTTCCAAACGCGCTCAGCAATGCGCTTGACCAGCGCGATCTTTGCCCACTGTTCGTCCTCGGTCAGCTTGTTGCCAATCTCGCAGCTGGCAAAGCCGCACTGGGGCGACAGGTACAGGTTCTCGAGCGGCACATACTTTGCGGCCTCGTGGATACGTTCGACGATGGCATCCTCGTCCTCGAGCTCAGCGGCCTTGGTGGTCACCAGGCCCAGCACGACCTTCTTGCCGGGAGCAACATACTTGAGCGGCTCAAAGCCACCGGCGCGCGGCGTATCGAACTCAAGGTAGAACGCGTCGACATCCTCGTGCGCAAACAGGTACGGTGCAATGGGATCGTAACCACCCTCGAAGGCATACGTGGAGTGATAGTTGCCGCGGCACACGTGCGTGTTGATAACCAGATCGTCGGGCTTGCCCGCGATGGCAGCATTGTTGAGCGCCACGCCCAGCTCGCTCACCTTTTGCAGGTCAACCGGACTCATGCCGGTCTTGGACACAAAGTCGGTATCGCAATAGATGCCCCAGGTGCAGTCATCAAATTGGATGTTGCGGCAGCCCGCGGCATACAGGTCGGCAATCACGGTGCGGTATGCTGCGGCAATGGCATCGGCGAGCTCTTCGTCGGTCTTATAGACGGCACGCAGGCTCTCCTGCTGGCCATCACAGCGGTCGAGTGTGACTTCGGAGAACGTCTGGATCGGTGCCGGAATGGTCTGGCGCGCGATCTGGCCCTCACCCTCGAGCGACTTGACAAATTTGAAGTGCTCGACGAACGGATGGTTCTCGCCGCTAATGGGACCGGTTACCGCGGCGGTGTCGGCGGTAGTCTCCTCATCGTGGAACATATAGCCTGTACGCGAGGTACGGCGTTCAATGCCGTTGAGCCCCCACATAAAGTCGAGGTGCCAGTAACTGCGGCGGAACTCGCCATCGGTAATCACCTGCAGGCCAGCGGCCTTTTGCTTGTCCACCAAATCGCGAATGGCATCATCCTCGACGGCCTTAAGCCCCTCGGCATCAAGCGTGCCCGCGGCGTAGGCGGCACGGGCGTCCTTTACGGCCTGCGGACGAAGAAAGCTGCCGACGATATCGGCGCGAAACGGCGCGTTCGGTTGAATCGAAGTGCTCATAGATATCTCCCTTTGCATTGGTTGCTTTACCGAGACAGAGTATGAGCGCTCATATGGCCATCGTAAAATATACGTTTATGACAGTTTGATATAGATGCTTCCTATATCAGTCTGGACTGCCATAAAGAGATTTGACCCGCGCAGAGCACAGCAGCCTAGATATGCTGACGAATCGCGTCGATATAGGCCTGCCCGTAGCGCGTGAGCGTCGTGTTCTTGCGCGTAATGATGCCGATCTCCATGTACTCGTCCACATCGAGCGGAATCGAGATGATGCCGGGGCCGTTGAGCTCGTGGCTGATCACGCCCGAACACACCGTGTAACCGTTAAGGCCCATAGCCAGGTTGAACAGCGTCGCACGGTCGCGCACGCGGATATTCTTGCGACGCTCAAAGGTCGAGGTCAGCTCCTCGGAATAATAAAACGAGTTATAGCTGCCCTGCTCGTAGGACAGGAACGGGTAGTCTTCCAAGTCCTCGAGCGTCACGCTCGAGCGGCCCGCCAGCGGATGGTCGGCGCATACAAAGACATGCGGCGCGGCGCAGAAGAGTCCCTCGAATACGAGCTCGTTTGC
>CABUWD010000136.1 GCA_902495155.1 uncultured Collinsella sp. | reverse complement strand
GCGTTCTGGAGCTCCAGGACGTCGCTACCGTCGCTGACGAGGATTCCTGCGTCGCCTGTGGCGCTTGCCAGGACGCTTGCCCCGCCGGCGCGATCACCGAGATCGTCGAGGAGTAACAACTCCCCCACCTGCACACTCAAAAGTACACCGTGCACAAAAAAGGAGGCCTCCGCATCGCCGCGGAGGCCTCCTTTTTTGTGCGGATAACTAATTTGGCACCGTCGCAGGTTGAGCTCACGTCAGCGAAAACACCCCTAAGCGAGCAAGGTGACGTGAAAGAGGAGGGAAGCGTACTTTTTGTACGCAACCGACGATTGAACGTCAGATTGCCGCTTAGGGGCGTTTGCAGCGTCGGCTACGATAGATCGTCCTCGTAGGGCATCAGGTCTGCTAGGTAGCCTTTCTCCTTGAGCATCGCCTCGATCTCGTCGAGGGTTTGCTCGTCCTCCGCCGCGATGCGATGGAAGTGATAGCCGCTTGTCACCGTCAGCAGTGGAAAACTCTTGCCGCTGGCAATACCCTCCAGATAGCGCTCGATATCGCGACGGTTGCGAATGTCCAGATCGGCTGTGATCTTGCCATACACGCGGTGATTGACGATCACGTTGAGAACGGCGCCTCCGGCGTCGACGATGCTCGTGAGCTCGTCACTTGCCTGCTCCACGCTATGGTGCACCTTGACCACGCGCGTGGGAACAGCCGGGCTGCCCGCCGCCTCCTGCAGCACGTAGCCGCGATTGGTGGCCACGATATCGTGCCCATCGGCGCGCAGCAGGGCGATGTCTTGCACGACAATCTGGCGGCTCACACCCACCTCACGAGCAAGCGCGCTGCCCGAAACGGGCTCCTTGGCTCGCTCGAGCACGCCTATGATGGCACGGCGACGCTCGCGGGCGTCCATTATTTACCGTCCAGCAGACGCAGGTGCTTAAGCGAGAGGTCGAGAATCGGCGCAGAGTGCGTCAGCGCCCCCGAGCTAATAAAGTCAACGCCCAGGTCGGCGAGCGCGCGGATATTGCTGGCGTCCACGTTGCCCGAGCACTCGGTTTTGGCGCGACCGGCGATAAGCTCAATCGCGGCAGCCATGTCGTCGTGGGTCATGTTGTCGAACATGATGATGTCGGCGCCGGCCTCCACAGCCTCGCGCACCATGTCCAGGTTCTCGCACTCAATCTCGACCGTCGCGGTAAACGACGCATGAGCGCGCGCCATCTCGATCGCGCGCGTCACGCCACCGGCGGCATCGATGTGGTTGTCCTTGAGCATGACGGCCGTCGACAGGTTGTAGCGGTGGTTGCTGCCGCCGCCGATCTCGACCGCCGCCTTCTCAAACACGCGCATGCCCGGCGTGGTCTTGCGCGTGTCGACGAGCACGGTCTTGGTGCCCTCGAGCGCCGCGGCCATGCTGTGCGTGTAGGTAGCGATGCCGCTCATGCGCTGCAGGTAGTTGAGCGCCACGCGCTCGCCCGAAAGCAGCACGCGTGCATCGCCACGCACCTGCCCCACGTGGTCGCCGGCGTGAACCTCGTCACCGTCGGCAACATCAAACAGCACCGAGCTCTGCGGATCCAGCAACTCAAAGGTGCGGGCAAACACATCCAAGCCGGCGATGATGCCGTCGGCCTTGGCGATAAGCTCAACGGTAGCGGGACGCGCCGTGGGGCACACGCTCGCCGTGCTCACGTCCTCAAACGTAATGTCCTCGCGCAGAGCCTGCAGAATCAGATCATCGACGACGAGCTTCATGGTAATGGGATTCATGGTCTACTCCTCCACGGCCTGCGTGCCGGCGGCACGGGCCAAATCATCGATTGCCAGAGGGTCGGCGCCCAGGGCGCGATGACGGCCATCGAGCGCGGGATCGCCCGCCTGCTCCACGGCGAGCGACTCGCCGGTGCGCATGTACCACGCGGCGCGACGACCCCAGACCAGCGCCTCGAGCAGGCTGTTGGAAGCCAGGCGATTCTTGCCGTGAACGCCGTTGCAGGCCGTCTCACCGGCTGCGTAGAGTTCGGGCAACGAGGTGCGGCCGTCCTTATCGACCCATACGCCACCCATAAAGTAGTGCTGCGTGGGCGTAACGGGGATGGGCTCGTCCAAGATGTCGCGGCCGTCCTCCAGGCAGCGTGCGCGAATGTTGGCAAAGTGCCCAGTCACCACGTCGCGCTCGACAGGGGCAAAGCTCAGCCACTCGTGCTCGGTACCGTCCTGCTTCATCTGCTCGCGAATGGCGGCGGCGACCACATCGCGCGGCTGAAGCTCGTCGGTAAAGCGCTCGCCGGCGGCGTTGAGCAAAATCGCGCCCTCGCCGCGGCAGCTCTCGCTGATCAGGAAGGTGCGGCCCGGCTGCGGCGAGAACAGTCCCGTGGGGTGAATCTGCACGTAGTCCAGGTGCTCCATCTTAATACCATGCTCCTGAGCGATGTAGCAGGCATCACCCGTGAGCTGCGGGTAGTTGGTCGAGTGGTCATATACGCCGCCGATGCCGCCCGTTGCCCACAGCGTGTGGCAGGCATGGATCTTAAACGGCTCGCCGGCATGCACGCCCTCGGCGGCATTTGTCAGCTCGTCGGCGGGACGAACCGAGTTGTCCTCGTCCACGGAAACGGCAACGACACCAGTGCACACCGTGGCCCCATCGCGCACGACCGTCAGGATGTCGGTCATGGCCACGTGCTCCAAAATCTGCACGTTGTCCAGCTTGCGGACGGCCTGGAGCAGCTTAGTCGTGATCTCCTTGCCGGTGATGTCGGCATGGAAGGCGATACGCGGGCGGCTGTGCGCGCCCTCGCGGGTAAAGTCGAGGCTGCCGTCGGCCTTGCGCTCAAAATCCACGCCCATGGCCAGCAGGTCGTTGATGACCGAGCGGCTCGAGCGAATCATGATGTCAACACTCTCGCGGCGGTTCTCGTAATGGCCGGCGTGCATGGTGTCCTCAAAGAAGGCATCGTAGTCCGAGCCTTCGGGCAGTACGCAGATGCCGCCCTGCGCGAGCATCGAATCGCACTCGTCGACCGCGCCCTTGGAGAGCATGATCACGCGCGTGCTCGTCGGCAGGTTGAGAGCCGCGTACAGGCCCGCTACGCCGCAGCCGGCAATGACGACGTCGCACTCCATATCGGGGTATTGCTTGGTTTCCACAGGAATCCTCTCCCTTGAATGTGACATAAGGGAGCGTCCCTCATGCCACATTGTTCTAACGCGCTGCGTACTCGAGCATGCGGTCGAGCGTGAGCTTGGCCTGATCGGCAGCCTCGCCCGACACGCCGATCTGCACCTCGCCCTCGCCTGTCTCCAGGCAGTGCACGAGCTTTTCGAGCGTGATGAGATCCATGTTGACGCAGGTGGGCTGCACCGCGGGGAAGTAGAACTTCTTGCCGGTGCCCTGGCAGCGGCGCTCGAGCTCGTAGAGCACGCCGCGGACCGTCACGATAATAAACTCGCTCGCGTCGGACTCCTCGGCATACTTGATGATGCCGGCGGTGGAGCCGATGTAGTCGGCCTCGGCAAGGACGTCGGCCTTGCACTCAGGATGCGCCAGCACGAGCGCGTCGGGGTGGGCCTCCGTCGCGTCGACGATCTGCTCGACGGTGATGATGTGATGGCGCGGGCAGTAACCGTTGTTGAGGATGACGTGCTTTTGCGGCACCTGCTCGGCTACGAAGCGGCCCAGGTTTTGGTCGGGAATGAACAGGATATGCTGCTGCGGCAGCTCGGACACGATCTTGACGGCGTTGGAGCTGGTGACGCACACGTCGCTCCAGCTCTTGATCTCGACCGTGGAGTTGACGTAGCAGACCACGGCAAGGTCGTCACCGTACTCGGCGCGGGCGGCGTCGACCGTCTCGCGCTTGACCATGTGAGCCATGGGACAGTCCGCGCCCGGCTCGGGCAGCAGCACCGTCTTGGTAGGATTGAGCAGCTTGGCGCTCTCGCCCATAAACTCCACGCCGCACAGCACGATGGTCTGCTGCGGCAGGCTTTTGGCGAGCTTTGCCAGGTAAAAGCTGTCGCCGACGTAATCGGCCACAGCCTGGACCTCGGGCGCCACGTAATAGTGCGCCAGGATCACCGCGTCGCGTTGGGTTTTAAGTTGCTGAATGGCCTCGACGAGCTCTGCGGGCACCAATGCCGCGCGCTCCGTTGCCGTCGCTGCCGATGCCAGGCCGGCCGCGATATCGCGTGCAAGCTCCGACGCATCCATGTTCGCGCTCTGTGCCATCAAGGCCCCTCTCTTTTGGCGAATCTTGGGGCTTTAGTATGACACCTAGGTTTACAGCTGACAAGACAGCTGTAAACCTAGGTGTAAAGTTGAAATAAAGATTCAATCATGCGGCAGGTCCATTTTCGAACTGGCAAGCTGAGGATAGCCGAGCTCTCGATAGCGCAGGAGGCATCTTTCGCCACCGCAATACCGCTCGGCGCGAGTTGCGCACCATGAGGCACGAACGGGCGCTCCCCCGCGAGTGGTCCGCGCCCAATGTGGCAAAATCGAACTACTAAGGGGGCTCAGAATGCTCAAGATTATTGCCTGCGACGACGACGTCGCTTTTCTAGATAGACTGCACCGGATGATCGACCGTTGGTCGACCGAGACGGGCACGGCGGTCGATGTTGCGCTCGTCACGCGTGGCGAGGACCTGCTGGCCCGCCATGCCGCATCGCGCGCCGACATCATCCTGCTCGACATGATCATGCCGCTCGTCAATGGCATGGACACCGCGCGCGAATTGCGCCAGGCCGACACCGCCGTGCGTCTGGTGTTCCTTACCTCGTCGCCCGAGTTCGCGCTGGAATCCTACGAGGTCCGCGCCTTCGACTATCTGCTCAAGCCCGTGACTAACGAACGCCTGGCGCAGCTGCTCGACGAGCTTTCGAGCATGCGCCCGGCGGCAACCGACGAGCTCGTGATCAAAACGTCCTTTGGCTACCACGCCCTGCGCCTGTCCGACATCGAATATGCCGAGGCGCGCAACAAGCACGTGGTCTTCCACCTGCGCGACGGACGCGATATCGAGGCACTCGAGTCGTTCCGCAGCGTCGAGGACCGTTTGGCGCAAAATGCCACCTTCTTTAAATGCCACCGTAGCTACCAGGTCAACTTGCGC
>CABUWD010000135.1 GCA_902495155.1 uncultured Collinsella sp. | reverse complement strand
GGCGTCCCAGTCGAGCTTGCGGCGTGCCTGGCCCATCTTGTCGTCCATGTCGCGGGCGTGCGGCACCTTCTTGGCGATATCAGCGGCGTGCGCGGCAATCTTAGTGGCCATGAGGCCGTCGAGCACATCCTGGGCGTTAGGCAGGCATAGGTGCTCTGCCGGCGTCACGTAGCACAGGAAGTCGGCGCCGGAACTGGCGGAGATGGCGCCGCCGATGGCGGCGGTGATGTGGTCGTAACCCACGCCGATATCGGTCACCAGCGGCCCGAGCACATAGAACGGAGCATTGTGGCACAGGCGCTTCTGCAGTTTCATGTTGGCGGCGATCTCGTCGAGCGCCATGTGACCCGGGCCCTCGACCATGACCTGGACGCCGGCGGCCCAAGCGCGCTTGCACAGCTTGCCCAGCTCGATCATCTCAGCGGTCTCGGTGGCGTCGTTGGAGTCGTAGAGGCAGCCCGGGCGGCAGGAGTCGCCGAGCGAAATCGTCACGTCGTACTCGTGGCAAATCTCGAGCAACTCGTCGTAGAACTCATAGAATGGGTTCTCGTTACCGGTGACCTCCATCCAGCCAAACAGCAGTGAGCCGCCACGGCTCACGATGTTCATCAGGCGGCCGGTCTCCTTAAAGGTCTTGGTGACCGACTTGTTTATGCCGCAGTGGATGGTCATAAAGTCCACGCCGTCCTCGGCATGCGCGCGCACGACTTCGAACAGGTCGTCCTTGGTGAGCTTGACCAGCGGCTTTTCCATGTAGCCGATGGCGTCGTACATGGGGACGGTGCCTACCATGAGCGGCGTCTCGTCGATGAGCTGCTGGCGGAACTGACGTGTCTTGCCCGAGTTGGAGAGGTCCATGATGGCGTCGGCGCCAAAGTCCTCGGCGATCTTGACCTTCTTCCATTCCTCGGCGGCATCGGCCTTGTCGCCCGAGATGCCCAGGTTCACGTTGACCTTGGTGGACAAGCCCTCACCGACGCCAAAGGCGCGCATGCCCTTTTTGATGTGCACGATGTTGGCGGGAATGGCGATGCGGCCGTCGGCCACGCGCTCGCGGATGTACTCGGGGTCGCGATGCTCGCGCTCGGCGACCTCCTTCATCTGCGGTGTGATCTGCCCGGCGCGGGCGAAGTCGATTTGCGTGACGAGCTTGGGCTCGGTCTGTGTGCTCATTGGCACGGCTCCCTTCGTTGGCATTACCCATATCAGGTTTGCGGGTCAGGGCGGGCGCGCCCAGTCTCAGCCTGCCGTCTTGTCCTGCAAGCTCCCCGTTTATGTGGTGGGCTCAAGTATAGCCTGAATGGGTACGATTGGGCCAACAAGCGTGCCTGTGGGGAGGCGAACATGGAAGACAAGCATCTATATCGAGAGACACAATGGGATGTATCGGCCGAGGAAAGCCGTGCGCACCATGGCCTTGTCGCGATTGGTTTTGCGGTGCTTGCCGTGTTGGTGATTGCCTTTTGTATTTGGACGTTCGGCGGTCGTGGCGGCGTCACCTGGGGGTTTGAAGCCGACGATGCCCTGCCGATTATGACCATGAAAGTTTCTGGTGGCAACACGGTTGCCGCACCGGGCGACTATTGGTATCCGCGCGACGAGTTTGTGCAGCTGCAGTTGAGCGGCGGGTCTATTCCGGGCGAAGAAATCGAACGCGTGACGTTTGATGAGGCACTCAAAACACTCATGGTGAAGCTCAAAGATCAGGGCGATGTGCCCACGACCATGGATATCGCTCTGACGGAGTGGCGTCTGGAACCTCCGTCGGGCGTTACGGTATCCGACGTAGAGCACGTTAAGATTACCTACCAAGATGGCTCGACGAGCGAGATTGCAAAGGCCGATGGCTTGGCGGAGTAACGGGGTGTTTGGAAACGGCGGGCCTATAGTGCCTGCGCGTTCATGAAAACCAGGGTGTTTTTGTCTGAAAGCTCGGGGATGTGCCGATAGCCGATATTGAATGCGGTAAGTTCGCTTGCATCCTCGAGCTTGTTTTCTGCCATCCACCGCACCATGGAGCCGCGCGCCTTTTTGCTGGCGGTCGACTGTTGGATGGGCTTCCCGTTGCGGATGCCCTCGCCAAAGAGGCATGTGACGGCTGTGGCGTCGCCCGCGAGGTGGGGCAGAACGGCTTTGGCATACTCTACGCTGGCGAGGTTGACGATCGTGGTGTTTGAGCCTGCCGGGGCGATAGCCCGCGCGAGCTTATCGCTCCAAAATGCGTAGAGGTCTCGGGCATCGTCGACGGCAAGCTTCGCGCCCATCTCCAGCCGATACGGTTCGACGGCATGAAAGGGACGAACGCACCCGTAGAGGCCGGAGAGGATCCACAGATGGTCTTGCAGCCATGCGAGCTGTGCGGAATCCATCACCTCGGGTGCCATGCTCTGGTATTGAATGCCGTGATAGGACATGACGGCAGGGGAGAGGTGACGGGCGAGTGCGGGATTGTCGAGATCGCCGCTTTTCAGGATGGGCCCGAACTCATGCAGTGTGTTGAGGCAAGGTCCCAGCAGTTTGTCGCTCACGTTCCACAGCGCCTGCAGGCCGCCGCTGCCTTCATTCCGCTCGATATCTAGCAGTGCGCGGTGGAGGCGAGCCGTCTCGCGCACAAAGGGTGGGATGCCCAGGACTTCAAAAGCATCTTGGGCCGCGCGCATCTGCTTGGCGGGCGAAATGATGACCTGCAGCATGGACTCTCCTCTGCCAAAAAAGTTGCGGTGGAATACGGTCTGTTTTGGCCGTTTATGGGCCAGTTTAGTCCGTATTTCACCGCAACTGATGAAGGGTTGGTTAGGCTCGCTCGATGAAGGCCTTGTAACCGCGATATGCCTCGTAGATGTCGGCCTTGTTGGCGACCTCCCACAGGGCGTGCATGGACAGGACGGCAACGCCGGAGTCGATGACGTTCATGCCGTACTTGGCCATGATGTAGGCGATGGTGCCGCCGCCACCAGCGTTGACGCGGCCGAGCTCGCAGGTCTGGAAGTCCACGCCGGCCTCGTCCATGATGTCGCGGACGAGGGCCACATACTCGGCGTCGGCGTCGTTAGAGCCGCCCTTGCCGCGGCTGCCCGTGTACTTGTTAAAGCACAGGCCGCGACCCATGAAGGCGGCGTTCTTGGTCTCGAACTTGCCGGCATAGCCCGGGTCGAAGCCGGCGGACACGTCGGAGGAGAGCATACGGCTGCGGGCGAGCGCGCGGCGCAGAGCCAGCGGGCTGTCCTCGCCGGCGAGCATCATGATCTCGGCGACGGTGTTCTCGAAGAAGCGACTCGTCATGCCGGTGGCACCCACGGAACCGATCTCCTCCTTGTCGACGATGAGCGTGATGCTCGTGCGCTCCACGTTGGTGACGTTGATCTGGGCGAGCATGGAGGGGTAGGCACAGACGCGGTCGTCATGGCCATAGCCCAGAATCATGGAGCGGTCGAGGCCCATGTCGCGGGCGGGGCCGGCGGGCACGACCTCGATCTCGGCGGAGAGGAAGTCCTCCTCCTCGACGTCGTACTGCTCCTTGAGGATATCCAGGAACATCTGCTTGACGGGCTCCTTGGGGGCGTCCTTGTCGTCCTCGTCAAACTTGACGGGGCGGCCGCCCACGATCACGTCGAGAATCTCGGCATCGACGGCGTCCTTGGCAGGTTTGGACATCTGCTCGCTCGAGAGGTGGATCAGCAGGTCGGAGATGGTAAAGACCGGGTCGTCCGCCTTGTCGCCGATATTGATGTCGACGGTGGTACCGTCCTTTTTGCAGATGACGCCCACGAGTGCGAGCGGGGAGGCCACCCAGTGGTAGCTCTTGACGCCACCGTAGTAGTGCGTGTCGAGGTAGGCCATGTCGCCGGCCTCGAAGGCGGGATTCTGCTTAAGGTCTAGGCGCGGCGAGTCCACGTGGGCGCCCAGGATGTTAAAGCCCTGCTCGAGCGGGGCGTTGCCCAGGTTGACGAGCATGAGGTCCTTGCCGTGATTGGCGGCGTACACCTTGTCGCCTGCCTTGAGCTCGCGGCCTTCGGCGATCACGGTCTCCAGGTCGACGTATCCCGCCTCCTCGGCCATCTTGATGCCGGTCTTGACGCACAGGCGCTCGGTCTTGTTCTCGCTCAAAAACTGCTTATAGCCGCGGCAAAGCTCCTCGAGCTCCTCGACTTGCTGTGGCGTGTACTTTTTCCATGCGCAGGGACGCTCCATGACGCAGGCTCCTTTCGGATCGATCGTGCTGGTTGATGTACCGTGAGCCATCGTATCACGCGCGGGCTCACGGTGGCGGGGGAGCTTGATGTGAGGTGGCCGCGGGGCGGGGAGCGTGTAAACTGGAGTGAGCAAACCGTGCCCAGCCCAAAGCGAGGTATTTAATATGTCTGACAAGCGCCGCACTTTTGCCGTTATCGACGGCAACTCGCTCATGCACCGCGCCTTTCACGCCGTGCCGCCGACCATGAACGCGCCGGACGGTCGCCCCACCAACGCGATCTTTGGCTTTCTGAACATGTTTCTTAAGATGATTGATGCCTTTAACCCCGACGGTGTGGTCGTGGCGTTTGACAAGGGTAAGCCGCGCGTGCGCATGGAGATGCTGCCGCAGTATAAGGCGCAACGCCCGCCCATGGACCCCGATCTGCATGCGCAGTTCCCTATGATTAAGGAGCTGCTCACCGCGCTCAACGTGCCGATTCTGCAGTCCGAGGGCTGGGAAGGCGACGATATCCTGGGAACCATGGCGCGCCTGGGCGAGCAGGCCGGCTGCGACATGCTACTGGTGACCGGCGACCGCGACATGTATCAACTCGTGACCGAGCACGTCAACGTGGTCTCGACCCGCAAGGGCCTGTCTGACGTGGCGATCATGACGCCCGAGAGCGTGGACGACCTGTATCACGGCATTACGCCGGCGCTCGTGCCCGATTTTTACGGTCTAAAGGGCGATACGTCCGACAACATCCCCGGTGTACCGGGCATCGGTCCCAAAAAGGCGAGTGCGCTCATTGCGAAGTACGGTAGCCTGGACGAAGTCATCGCGCATGCCGACGAGGTCAAGGGCAAGATGGGCGAGAACCTGCGTTCACACATCGATGACGCACTACTGAGCCGCAAGGGTGCGACAATTCGCACCGATG
>CABUWD010000134.1 GCA_902495155.1 uncultured Collinsella sp. | reverse complement strand
GTGCTCGCCTCCGTCGCCGCCATCGCGAGCCTCGCCGGCACCTACATGGTGCGCCCCATCGTTAACGGTTTGGCCACGGGCGGGGAGGAACTGCTCGCCAAGCAGGTCATCCTGACGGCGATCATCTACGCCGCGGGCGTGCTCTCGGCCCTGGGCTACTCGCAGATTATGGTGCGCGCGGCCCAACGCGTGGTGTCCGATATTCGCCGCGACCTGTTTGCGCACATCCAGACGCTGCCGCTCAGCTATTTTGACAGCACGCGCTCGGGCGACATCATGAGCTTTTTCACCAACGACGTCGACACCGTCTCCGAGGCGCTCAACAACAGCTTTGCCAACGTGATTCAGGCCGCCATTCAGGTTGTGGGCACCACGGCTATGCTCATCATCCTTAACTGGCAGCTCACGATTATCACACTCGTGTGCGATGCGGCCATTGTGCTGTATGCGCGCTACTCGGGCGCGCGCTCTAAGCGTTTCTTTGCTGCCCAGCAGGCATCGCTTGGCGACCTGGACGGATATATCGAAGAGATGGTCTCGGGTCAAAAGGTCATCAAGGTCTTTAACCGTGAGGCGGCGAATGTCGCCGGCTTTGCCTGCCGCAACGACGAGCTTCGCCGCACCGGCACCGCAGCCGTGAGCTATGCCAACTCCATGGTGCCCATGACTGTCGTGATTGGCTACGTCAACTATGCCATCGTCGCCGTGGCGGGCGGCATGCTCTGCATCAAGGGGCTCGCCGATGTGGGCGCACTTGCAAGCTACCTGGTCTTTGTGCGCCAGGCCGCCATGCCCATCAACCAGTTTACGCAGCTCGGCAACTTCTTGCTCAACGCGTTGGCCGGTGCCGAGCGCCTGTTTGCGGCTATGGACCTTGAGCCCGAGGTGGACGAGGGCTGCGTGGAGCTGGTGCAGACGGGCGATGCCGCGTGGGCGTGGAAAATTCCCGAGGGCCAGGGCGTGGGCGTCTACGGGCACCTGCATGACGTGGCAGCCGTTGATGAGTCGGGCCGCGCGGTGGCCGCCGACGGCACCGAGCTCACGTGCGGCTTGGTCCCGCTTGCCGGCGACGTGTGCTTCCATGCCGTGGACTTTTCCTACGTGCCGGGCGCCCGCGTGCTCACGGACCTCAACCTGTTTGCCAAGCCGGGGCAAAAGATCGCGTTTGTGGGCTCCACGGGTGCCGGCAAGACGACCATCACCAACCTCATCAACCGCTTCTACGAGGTCGATGACGGCGAGATCACGTACGACGGCATCGACGTCAAGCACATTGCCAAGACCAGCCTGCGCGGGTCGCTCGGCATTGTGCTGCAGGACACGCACCTGTTTAGCGGCACCATTGCGCAGAACATCCGCTTTGGCAAGCTCGACGCGACCGACGAGGAAGTGCGCGCCGCTGCCGAGGCCGCCTGCGCGGATTCGTTTATCCGCCGCCTGCCGCGGGGCTACGACACACCGGTCACGGCCGACGGCGCCAACCTGTCGCAGGGTCAGCGTCAGCTGCTCGCCATCGCGCGCGTGGCCGTCGCCGATCCGCCGGTGCTCATCCTGGACGAGGCCACGAGCTCCATTGACACGCGTACCGAAAAGCTCATCGAGCGCGGTATGGACCGCATCATGCGCGGTCGCACCACGTTTATGATCGCGCACCGCCTGTCCACTGTCCGCGACGCCGACGCCATCATGGTCCTCGAACACGGCCGCATCATCGAGCGCGGCACGCACGAAGAGCTGCTCGCCCAGCACGGCGAGTACTGGCAGCTGGCGCATGGCTTAAAAGAGCTGGATTAACCCGTTCGAGCGCGATACTTTGACCCCTCCGTGCCCCTCACCTCGCCTCAAACCATCACAACATTCGACGTTTTTTGCCAAAATCGGGAAAAGCATCGAATGTTGTGATGGTTTTTCTGCCACTCGACCGGGTGGAATCGCTTTCTTGCGCACGAAGGTGTGCGGACCCGTGGGCAGGGGAATAAGGTTGGTTATCCGACTCCATTGGAGGGCTCATGGACCTGCCGATCGTCCTGTCCCATAAGACTGCCTGGCTGTACCACAACGTGGCGCGCCCGTCCGAGCCGATCTCGCGAGCAAGCAGCCTATACGATGAGGACTCGCTTGCCAACGAGGCGGAGCCGACCGCGAGCCTGCCCAAATTGGGACTCGATGCCAAGGGGCTGAGGGCTTCAACGGCAGTTGGGATCGTTACCGACTATCTGGTTTCGCTTGGTATTCCACGAGAAGAGCTCGATCATATCGACATGCTCGTCAACTTCGATTTTGAGCGCTCGACGCCGGCTGGATTTAGGTGCCACGTGTTTGGGGCGCCGGTACCTCCGGGCCATCTTATCGAGGTGGCAGAGGGCCTTCTGGTGGTTGATGAGGCCATGTGCTTTGTCCAAGCGGGTTCGTGGATGAGCGAGCCCGAGCAGCTGGAATATGGCTACGAAATCTGCGCCCGATACCATTTGAATCATCTGTCGACAGGCGATTATATCGAGATGGGGCAGAGGCATACCGTTGCCGACTTGATTGCTTATTGCAATGAGAACCGATCTCGTCAGGGGGCTGCACGCGCGGCCAGCGTGCTCAAGCGCGTGCACGATGGCGCGCGGTCGCCCATGGAGACGGCCACCGCAATCATGGTCGTAGCAAAACGTTCCCAGGGAGGGCTGGGATACGCCAAGATTGAGCTCAACCATCGGGTTGATGTTCCCAACGAGTTCAAGTATCTCGCAAAGGCCGGGTATTTCGAGATCGACGTATATACGCCTGCGAGCGGTACGGGGATTGAATACAACGGCTCGGACCATCTTGATAAACAGCGCAGCGCGTCGGACGCGGAGCGTATGACCGTGCTGAACGCGCTGGGCTTTAGGATGATCGTCCTCACCGGGACTCAGTTTGCCCATCAGCTGCAATTGCACCGGGCGATGAATGCCATTGCACTCGCTATGGGCCTTAAGTGCGACCGAAGCGAAGCGTTCCAGAAACGTCAAAACGACCTGCGAGAATTCGTGATTCGGCACTGGGACGGCGGCCTTTAGGGGCGTTCCGGTCCTTCTACGGGGTGCCGTGGACAGACAGACCATCACAACATTCGACGTTTTTCGCTAAAAACGGGAAAAGCATCGAATGTTGTGATGGTTTGTATGCTGAGGATGGGCTTGGAAAGTCCGTTTTGCTCGAAGCGACCTGTCCCGTCGTACGGGTGTCGGCATGATTCTCTCGTGGGGTATTATGATTTCCGAAGAATAAAACGCCGCGTGAGGGGAGGGCTGCGTGGGCGGGCACGTGCAACATGACGGTTTTGGCCGCGATATCAACTACCTGCGCATTGCCGTTACCGACAAGTGCAATTTCCGCTGCATTTACTGCATGCCGGCCGATGGCGTGGCGCCCCGCGCGCACGACGAGCTGCTCAGTGCCGAGGAAATCGCCCGCTTTGTGCGCTTGGTGGCGGGGGAGGGCATTCGCCGCGTGCGCCTGACGGGCGGCGAGCCGCTGGTCAGCCGCCGTATTATCCCGCTCATTCGCGACATCCGCGCGATTCCGCAGATCGAGGATATCTCGCTCACCACCAACGGCGCCCTGCTGCCCAAGCTGGCGCCGCAGCTCAAAGACGCCGGGCTTAACCGCGTCAACATCTCGCTCGACACACTCGATCCTACGCTCTTTGGAAAGATCACGCGTCTGGGTCGGCTCGAGCAGACCATGGCGGGCATCGACGCGGCACTGGCTTGGGGCTTTGAGCCCGTTAAGGTCAACTGCGTTGTGGTGCGCCGGCTCAACCAGGATGTGGCGGCCCTCGCGCGGCTCACACTCGATCGCCCCATCCACCTGCGCTTTATCGAATACATGCCTATCGGCGACGATCACACGAGCTCGCATTGTGCCGTAGACCCTCACGCGCCCACACTCAATCCCGAGCTGTGGGACGCGAGCGATACCGTGCCGAGTGACGAGCTGCGGGCGCGCATCAATGCCGGGGCCATCGCGACGGGACTGGGCGAGCTCGAGCCGCTCGACATCAACGACGCTCCTGCCGGCGCGGGCCCTGCGCGCTATTGGCACTTTCCGGGCGCGGCGGGAACGGTCGGCTTTATCAGCGCTATGTCCAACCATTTTTGTGTGAATTGCAACCGTCTGCGCCTGACGGCCGATGGCAACGTGCGTCCGTGCCTGTTCAGCGATGCCGAGTATTCGGTGCGTGAGGCGTTGCGCCGTGGTGATGATATGCAGGTACTTTCGATTTGGCGCGATGCCGTCGCCCACAAACCGCAGGAACACGCGATAATTGAGGGCACGCAACGATTTATGTCCCAAATCGGAGGATGATCATATGGCCAAGAGCAGGTACGCCGATGCCACCAAGGCCGCTCGCAGGGCCGCGATGTCTGCCCACAAAGCCACGGCCGCGGCGAATGCCGGCAACGTCGACGCGTCCGCGCAGCCGACTGCCAGCGCTGCCACCGAGCCCGCCCGTGACGCCCGTCGCGACGAGCTGACGCACGTGGACGCTAAGGGCGAGGTACGCATGGTCGACGTGTCCGACAAGGCCGAGACGCATCGCATCGCCATCGCCGAGGGCACCATCCTCATGCACCCCGAGACGCAGGCCATGGTGCTGCAGGACCGCGCCAAAAAGGGCGACGTGCTTGCCTGCGCGCGCGTGGCGGGCATCATGGCCATCAAACGCACGAGCGACATCATCCCCATGTGCCATCCGCTGCTCATTACCAAGAGCAAGTGCGATATTGCGCCTATCGCTCCGTCGGGGACGCCTGTCGAGGACGTGCCCGAGGGCTGGGCGCCGGCGCGCGTGGACGGGCAGGTCGGCTTTCACGTACTGGTTACGGCCGGCGTGACGGGCAAGACGGGTATTGAGATGGAGGCGTTGACCGGCGCGAGTGCTGCGTGTCTGACCATCTATGACATGTGCAAGGCGGTCGATCGCGGCATGGAGATCGTCGACGTGCGCCTGCTGCACAAGGAGGGCGGCCGCTCGGGCGTGTGGGATCGTGCAGAGCGCCAGGCCGCTGCTGTTGAGGCCGTGGCCGCTGACGGTGCCGCGCCCGCGAGCGCACCCGTTGCCGTCGCACCCGCGGCTCCGGCACCGGCCGTCCCCGCGATCGCGTTTATCGGCT
>CABUWD010000133.1 GCA_902495155.1 uncultured Collinsella sp. | reverse complement strand
GGCGGTCGGCCCCATGCCGTCCTCCGTCGCCAGGAGGAAGAGCTCGACCTTCTCCCTGCTGTACATGCGGACCTCCAGTCCGGACCGCCCCGCGGTCCAACTTTCTGTCCGCACCCCCAACTTATGGAGTCGAGGATGATTTAGCTAGTTGCGGAGGGCATTATCTAGGGTGGAGGCCACGATCAAGGGGTCGTCGGTACCGGCGAAGAGGCGGATGGTGCTCCCCTGCTTGCCGCGTGGGGCCGAAAGACGCGTCGTTGCGCCGCCGGCAGGCGATGTGCGAAACTCCCCCGGCAAAGCGACGAACAGCTCTCCCGCGCTACGCTCGATAAGGTCAAATTCAACTGCCGGGCCAAAACCATGCTCGAGGATTCCCGTTGCACCCGCATGGTCGGGATGCGAGCTCAGCCCGGGATAGCGCACGTTGCGCACCATCTCGTTGGCGGCCAGATACTCGGCCAGCGCACGGGCGCGGTCGAAATGCGCCTGCATGCGGACGTCGAACGAGTCCAGCCCGCGCTCCAGCACACCGGCCTCGTCAGCAGGCATTTCTAGCTTGGCCAAGCCACAGCCCTCAAGCAGGGCATGCGCGCACTCAGCCACGGCATCCACGCGATGGCGCTTGAGCTGCGAGCGCGCGACCGATACGGCAACCAACTTGCGCGGAGCCTTGCCGGCGCACACGCGATCGAGCGCCTCGAGCGACAGCACGGCACCCAAACGCAGCGAATCGCAGCCAAAAGCTGACGCCACGGTATTGTCCACAACCAGCAGCGCATGGGCCTCACGCGCCGCGCGGCCCAGAGCGCGAAGGTCGGGCACACGCAGGCCAAAGCCACCGATGGAGTTCACAAACCACCACAGGTGCGGCACCTCGGCATCAAACGAAGCATCAAAGTTCTCGGACGCGGCGACAAACGCCTCAACGGATGACGAGCCTACCAGCGCGACATCGCAGCCATCAAAGCCGCGCACAAACGCATCGGCAAAGTCATCGGCAAACGCGACCAGGCGGTCACTGGGACGCACAATACCCAGCAGCGACAGCGCTGCCGGCACATGCGGGGCCGCAAGCAACCGCGCCTCACGCGCGCCGGTCCTCAAAGCCCAGGCCTCTTCTATCTGCTGTACGCCCATACGGTACCGCCCCTTCAAAAGCAAAAACCCACGATGCGGATGTTCCCCGCATCGTGGGCAACGGCTGCAGTATAGCGCCGATATGCGACGAATCGCCTAGATGTTGAGCACGTGGTAGGTCACGCTCGCACACGGAGCGTCAACGGTCACGCCATAGGTCTCGGGGTAGATGCGCGTCGAAAACGCGAGCACGCCATCGTTCACAAACACCTCGACCGACGAGACATCACCGACAATGCGCACGTTACGAATCTCGTCGACGGGCTCCCAGCGCACGGTACGACCGCAGCCGGCAGAAGCGCGACCTTCATCGGTAAATCGCATCTCAAAGCGCGAGGGCAGTTCGCCCTCGGCGGGCGCAAACGACAGCTCCAGCTCGCCATCAACGGTCGCGGCAAACGTGCCGTCGACGCCGTCAACAAAAACGTCAAAGCAGGTGTCGCCGGCAACCTCCAACGAACCCTCCCCCACACGCACCGAGGCATAATGGCGCTCGATCTCGCGCACCGGCTGCTGCAGCACCACGCCGCCGGCACCGGCTGTAAGCTCACGCGGCACCGTCATGCAGTGCTGCCAGCCGCACACCACGGTGGGTGCGTTGCCATAGGTCGGCTCATCGGGCATGCCCATCCAGCCGATCAGAATGTGGCGACCGTCCTCAGCCGTGAACTCCTGCGGAGCATAGAAGTCAAAACCGGCGTCCCACAGGCGGAACTCGCCCAGCTCATAGGTACCGTCAACACCGGTAATGTCGCCCGTTACAGGCATGTAGCCAGCAGCGTACACGTTGCCGCGGTCCCAACGACCGCCCTCGAGCCCCTGAGGAGAGAAGGACAGGAACTTCACCGGCACACCGTCATCGGCCTTAAGCTCAAGATACCCCGGGCACTCCCACATAAACCCAAAGCGCTCGGGCGAGCACACGCGGCTCTCGAGCTCCCAACTCAGCATATCGGCCGAGCCATACACCAGGATCTCGCCCACATCGCGTCCGGCACCCTCGCCGTGCATGGCGCAAAATCGACTATCGACATGAGGCCCATCCACGCGACGACGCGCGCCCAGCACCATGTGATAACGCCCGTCCGCGTCACGCCACACCTTGGGGTCACGCACGTGGCAGGTCAAATCCTCGGGATAATCCTCGGACGCCAGCACCACGCGCTTTTGGCTGAACTCCCGACCGGCAAGGCCATCAACGCTCTCGACGTAAACAGTATCGGCGCGGCGGCCGGTATTGACGTAGTCATACGTGCCGTCTGCATCGGAGAGTTTAACGTTGCCTGTGTACAGTACGCGAATGCGGCCGTCCTCGGCAAGCGCGGAGCCCGAATACACACCGTGGCAATCGAACGGCTCGTCGGGCAGCAGCGGGGCGCCAACGTAGCTCCACATCATAAGATCGCGACTCGTCGCATGGCCCCAGGCCTTAACGCCACCCTCTACATCAAACGGCGCATACTGAAAATAGGCATGGAACACGCCGCCCGCTTGGCAAAGACCGTTGGGGTCGTTGAGCCAACCCGCCGGCGGCATAATATGGAAGTGCTGGCCATACGCGCCATGACCGCACTCAGAGGCGGCAGCGTCAACAGCAGCAACCAGCTTTGCAAGGTCGCGACCAAGTGCATTAGACATATCAAAGTCCTAACGGATCGAAAGTAACAAGGCGCCAGAGATCGGCACCAGATACGGGAAACGCCCGCGAGCATACAACCCGCGGGCATCCCCTCAATCAAAAGCTCTTAGGCCTGCTCGGAAGCCTTGGGCTCGTCCTTGTACAGGACAAACGAGACGGCAAAGGAAACCAGCGCGGCGACCGCAAACATGATCGCGTACTGCACGGGCTGGGCCAGGCACAGCAGGATACCGAAGATACCCGTAACGCCCGTGCCAGAAGCAGCCAGTGAAGTGAGCGCGCAGACCAGGGCACCGCAACCGCCGCCGATGCAGCCGGCGATGAAGGGCTTAAAGAAGCGAAGGTTCACGCCAAAGATGGCGGGCTCGGTAATGCCCATGAAGGCGGACAGAGCCGAAGGAAGCGCCAGGCCCTTAATCTTGGCATCGCGGGTCTTAAAGGCAACGGCAAGCGCGGCGCCACCTTGGGCGATATTGGCAGCGCTGGCGATGGGCAGCCAGTAGGTCACGCCATACTGGGCGAGCTGTCCCAGGTCGATGGCGGTGTACATCTGGTGGATACCGGTAACGACCGTGGGAGCATAGAACAGGCCGACGATAAAGGAACCGATGCCGAAGGGCAGGGTCAGCAGGGTCTGAATCAGACCGAGGATGGCGTTCTCAGCCCAGACAAAGATGGGACCGACGGCAACGAGCGTTACGAGCACGGTCACGAACACGGAGACGAGCGGGGTCACAAAGAGGTCGAACATCTCAGGGACAACCTTGTGGAGACGCTTCTCCAAGAAAGCGAGGATGGCGCAGGCGATAACGATGGGGATCACGTGGCCCTGATAGCCGACCCACTCAAAGCTGTACACACCGGGAATGACGGTGACCATGGTCTGCACGCCCTCGGAGGCAACCGTGTAGGCGCTCTGCAGCGAGGAGTTGATGAATGCACCGCCGACGACGGCGCCCAGGTACGGGTTGGCGCCAAAGGCCTTAGCCGCGGAGTAACCGATCAGGATCTGCAGAATGCCAAAAGACGTGCCCGAGACCAGGTCGGCAATCTTATAAATAAAGTTATTGGTGTCGAGCGCGATAAAGCCGTTGGAGGCCATAAAGTTGAGGGCGCTCATAATGCCCAGCAGCAGGCCCGAGGCCACGATGGCGGGGATGATGGGGACAAAGACGTCGCCGAGCACCTTAATGGCACGCATAAAGATGTTCTGCTGCTGCGCCGCTGCCTCCTTGACCTCGGCCTTGGTGGCAGCCTCGACGCCGCTGAGCGCAATGAACTCGTCGTAGACCTTGTTGACGGTGCCAGTGCCAAAAATAATCTGGAGCTGGCCCTGGGCCTCAAAGACGCCCTTGGCGCCGTCGATATTCTCGAGGGCCTCCTTGTCGACCTTGGCGTTATCGGCAATCACAAGGCGCAGACGCGTGGCGCAGTGTGCGGCCGAAACAACGTTGCCGGCGCCACCGATGTTGTCGAGCACCTCTTGGGCTGATTTGCGGTAGTCCATGACTTCCCTTTCCTCCAACGGGCGCATCTGCACCCGGCCATCTTTGACACTTACACTGTAATCGTTTTCAGTTTCATATGTCTGTAATCGTTTTCATATTGCGGTGAACGGTAGGAATAGGCCGGCGAATGGTAGATTTGCGGCAAATATGAGGGGTCGGAGGCACACAGAAATGCCCAAAGCCTAGACATTCATGAGCTGATGGCCGAGCTTGAGCGTCTTTAGACCACTCTCCCCCTCCACGCCATCGAGCGTGTTGAGCAACATATTGGTCGCCTCGACGCCACTGGTCAGGTAGCCATAATGCACGGTGGGAATGCCGCCCGTCAGCGCGCGCAAAAACGCGTTGTCGCCAAAACCGCTCACGCGGTGTATGCCCTCGCCCATACCGCGAACCTCATCGATGGCACGCAGCGCGCCCGCCGCCATGGTGTCGGTCGCGCAGGCGATAAACGAAACATCGGGAGCGGCAGAAAGCAGTTCACGCGCCGCACCATAGCCCGAGTCGAGTGTAAACGAGCCCAGGCGAATCAAGGCGGCATCGAGCGGGTTACCCGCGGCGCGCAAGCCGGCCTCAAAACCGCGACGGCGGTCATAACCGGCCGCGCGGTCCTCCTCGGTAACCCCGATGTAGGCAATCTTGCCGTCCACACGACCCGCAAGCGCGTGGCCCAGCTCAAAGGCAGCCTCGTAATCGTCGTGATAGACGCACGCCGCACCCTCGACATGCTGGCCGATCAACACAATGGGCACACGGCACGACTCAATCGCGCGACGGTGCTCGTCGGTGATCATGGTTGCCACCAGCACAATGCCATCGACCGGGTGGTTTTGGAATAAATCGAGGTACTCGAGCTCGCGATCGGGGGCGTTATCGGTATTGGAAAGCAGCTTCTGGTTGCCACGGCTACCGTGCACCTGTCCAATACCGGCTGTAATGCG
>CABUWD010000132.1 GCA_902495155.1 uncultured Collinsella sp. | reverse complement strand
CTCCTTGGTGGCATGTGGCCAAAAAAGAAAAGCGGCGCGGGAGGCTGGTTCCGCGCCGCAGACATTGTAGCAAGTTCGGACGTCTCGTGGGACACCCTGATTGGATGGGCTCAGGCTGCCGGGAGAGAGGAGACCGGCTCGTCCGTGGGCTCAACCTATGGGCGACAGGCCCTTAGTCCTGGCACAGTGCCGAGGACAGGTAACGCTCGCCGGTGTCGGCAAGCAGGGCCACGATGGTCTTCCCCTCGTTCTCGGGGCGCTTGGCCAGCTGCAGTGCGGCCCACACGGCGGCACCGGACGAAATGCCCACGAGCACGCCCTCCTTGTGGCCCACGGCACGGCCGGTGGCAAAGGCGTCGTCGTTCTCGACGGGGATGATCTCGTCATAGACCTGGGTGTCGAGGACGTCGGGCACAAAGCCGGCGCCGATGCCCTGGATTTTGTGCGGGCCGGCCTGACCCTTGGAGAGCACCGGGGAGGTGGCGGGCTCGACGGCGACGACCTTAATCTCGGGGTTCTGCTCCTTGAGGAACTCGCCCACGCCGGTCACGGTGCCACCGGTGCCAACGCCGGCGACGAAGATGTCGACCTTGCCATCGGTGTCATCCCAGATCTCGGGGCCGGTCGTGGCCTTGTGAATGGCGGGGTTGGCGGGGTTCACAAACTGGCCGGCGATAATGCTGTTGGGAGTCTCCTTCTGCAGCTCCTCGGCCTTGGCGATGGCGCCCTTCATACCCTTGGAGCCGTCGGTAAGCACGAGCTGCGCACCGTATGCCTGCATCAGCTTGCGGCGCTCGACGGACATGGTCTCGGGCATGGTGATGATCACCTTGTAGCCGCGGGCGGCCGCCACTGAGGCGATGCCGACGCCGGTGTTGCCGCTCGTGGGCTCGATGATGGTGTAGTCGCCACCGCGCACGAGCTTGCCTGCCTTCTCGGCCTCGTCAATCATGCTCTTGGCGACGCGGTCTTTAACGGACCCAGCGGGGTTGAAGTATTCCAGTTTGACGAGCACGCGAGCCTTGAGGTCCTCGTCGGCCTCAAAGTGAGTGAGCTCCAGAAGCGGGGTGTGGCCGATAAGCTGATCGATGGACGTGTAAACCTTGCTCATGGTGAACCTCCAAAGTGTTCAAGTTGCTGGTTGCCGTGTGGTTTTACGGCGTGTCTAGCAGCTAAACCCATAAACCTTATAGGTTGTTCGTTTAGCTGTTGGCAAGCATAGTAGACACTAAAGCCTAGTAATGCAATAGGAAATAGAAGATTATTACAAGCTGATTAACCATCTTGACCGGAACGGGTATTTTCAAACCCAATTTTTCGGCTAGAATTTCAACGGACTAAAAGACCGAAAGGCAGCACTATATATGTTGGTTTCCACTAAGGGCAGGTACGCCCTGCGCGTTATGGTTGACCTGGCCGAGCACCAGGCGGCCGGTCGCATCCCGCTCAAAGAGATCGCGGCGCGACAGGGGATTTCCGAGAAATATCTCGAGAACATCTTGGCGACGCTCGTGCGCGCCAACATGCTTTCTGGCATGCGTGGCAAGGGCGGCGGCTACGTGCTCACGCGTCCGCCCGAACAGTACACGGTGGGCGAGATCTTGCGTCTGACCGAGGGCAGCTTGGCCCCGGTCGCCTGCCTGGATGGCGACTGCAAGGGTTGCTCGCGATCTGATGAGTGCCCCACGCTCGACGTGTGGAAGAACCTGGACAAGCTCATCAACGATTACCTCGACGGTGTGACGCTCGATCAACTTGTCGCTCCCAACCATGGCTACGACTACGTCATCTAACCCATATCTGCCATTTGGGGATGGGGTGGAAATGGTAGATTTTCTTGCCCTCTGAGACTTGGCAAATAAGAAGGCCGCCCATTTTTGCGATGGGCGGCCTTTGATTTGGCCCGATGCGTTTGTGTGTCGGGGCGTTCTACTCTTCGGCAATACTATCGAGGATGCTGCGCATGATGGACACTAGGATGCTGCCCATAAAGGCCGAGCCAAAGCCGGCGATGGAGATGCCGACGCCCAACAGGTTGACCGACAGGTAGCTGGCGAGCTCCAGCATAAAGCTGTTGAGCACGAGCTGGAAAATGCCGAGCGTAATGATCGTGAGCGGCAGCGAGATGACCGTGAGGAACGGTTTGACGAACGAATCGACGATGTTGAGGAACAGTCCCACAAAGGCAAAGCAGACCCAGGCCTCGGCAAAGCCGAAGGGCTGGATACCGGGGACGAGGAACGTGGCGATCGCGATGGCGATCGAGGTGAAGAGCCAGTTAAGCATAAAGCGCATGGCGTGAATCCTTTCTTGCGCCGGGGTTGCTGGCGTCGCGTGAAGCGGCTTGCGGCGGCGACTTGGATGGTTGCGCGGGCGCGCCGCGGTGTTTGGGCGCTCATTGTCTCAAATATTCGTGGAGCTTACGTGCGCATTCGGTTTCTAAACGGCGTTCGTCCTGAAAAACGTGCCGCTGACAGAGAGTCTTGTCACTTTAGTTTGGTGGTGTGCTACACTGCTACGGGCAAATGGCCCATGCATAGTTTTATTGCATATTTACGGGCGAACGATGCCCGATGTCAGTATCAACTTCGATGCCTTATGGCGGGTTTGGCGGTGATCGATGAATATCGAGAACATGTTTGACAAGCCTGATGTCAAGCAGCTGGTCCACGCATTTAGTCTTTTGGACGACGAGAACGATATCCAGGCGTTTTTAACCGATATCTGCACGCCGCGCGAGATTTGCGATCTTTCTCAGCGCCTGCAGGTCGCGCGCTATCTGGACGAGGGCGAGCCCTATGTTGAGGTTCAAGCCCGCACCGGCGCTTCGTCCACCACGGTGAGCCGCGTTTCAAAGGCGCTGAACGGCGAGTACGGTGGCTACCGCAAGATCCTCATTAAGTTGGAGGATGGCGAGTAGGCCAGCGACAACATTGAATTACGAAGAACCGTCCCTCCGGGGGCGGTTTTTATATGCCTGCAATCGGCTGGTGCGTTGGGTTCAGGTTGCTTTGTACCAAAAGATGGAACTGCGGTGGCAATGTGTCCGCTTGGGCGGGTAGGATGGATGCATTGATTATTGCGAACGGTTTGAGTGGAGGACCATGCCTGTTCGAATCTATACCACCAATACCGGTACGGACTTGAGCGACGCCGAGGCGGCGTTGCTCGCCGACCTGGTTGCCCGCCACGGGCGTGCCGTTTTGCTGGCGCCCTCGTTTGCCGAGCTCGACGTGTGCCGTCACGATGCTGCGGCTGCTGGCGCCTCGCTGGGCGTTGACTACAAAACCCCCGCGTCGTGGCTTCGTTCGCTGTGGGAGCTTATGGGCGATGGCCGCAGCTTCGTCGACAATATGCAGCGCCAGATGCTGTTCTCGGACATGATCGCCCGTCGCGACGATGCCGATCTGCAGCCGCTTTCGCGCAGTCAGGGCACGGTGCGCATGCTCGCGCGCATGGCCCGCGATGTACTGCCGGGCGTAGCGGGAACGGGTGCCGAGCGCTGCTGCGGCGACGTTTGCCGGCCCGATCCCAAGAGCGACGCCGAGGCTCGCGTGTTCGAGCTGTTGAGTGCCTATGCGAGCGGCTTGGACCGTCGAGACATGGTCGAGCCCTGCGAGGCGGCTGATATTATGGCCGAGGCGCTGGCCGACAACCTTCCGGCATGCGCCCGCGCCGTATGCGTGCGCGGTATCACGTCGTTTACGCACGGCCTGCTCGAGCTGCTGTCGGCCGTGGCGAATAACGGGGGGGAGGTCGTTGTGCTTCTCGCTTGCGAGCAGGCGGCGATGCGCGAGGAGCTTGCCGCGGCATTTGATGCCCGCGGCGTGCTGTTTGAGGCCGCGCCGCTGGGGGAGGGTGCCGCTGCGCCCCAGACTGCCTCCAAGCCCGCCACTCAGCCTACCTTTGTAGAGGTTGCTGGCCCTCACGCCCGCGCCCACGCCTATGTGGATGCAATCGATGAGCTGGTAAAAACGTGTGAGGACGCCGCGGTCGACGGCGGTGTCACGGCGTCCGCGGACCCCGTGCGCGTGCTCGTGGTGTCTGCCCGGGCTCCTCAGCTGTTCGGTGAACTCGCTGCCCGTTTGGCGGCACGTCATATTGCGGCCGAGACAACCGAGTTCACGGCGTTTTCCCAGTCCATCGCGGGCAGGCAGTTCACAGCGCTCGCCAAACTGATCGAGCGCATGAAGGCCGCCGACGAGGGCACCGCCTCCAAGACCGAGTGGTGGCCCGCGCCGGAGCTTACCGACTGGATTTACAGTCCGCTTTCGGGTGCCGATGCCGCCAGCGCGCGCACCTTCGACAAGAACATGCGCCTGTCGCGCGGCAAGACCACCACGGCCGTCAAGAGCCTGCTGCAGAGCGTGCAGGGCCAGGTGAGGGGCGCCCGCAAGGCTGCCAGTGACGAAAACTGGTTTAAGAACGTGCCGTGCGTGGTCTCGGACGTGTTTCAGGCGCTGTGGCGCGACAAACCCGTGACGGCGCTCAAGGCCATGCTCGCCGTTGCAGAGGCGCTGCCCGATCGCGCTCTAGGTGGTCTTGACGGCCAGGCCCGTCGCCAGGCAGAGACGGCTCTGCTGCGCCATGCCATCGACATCCTTATGAACGATGCTCGCGCACTCGACGTGTCGCAGGCCGCGACCGTGCCGGTTCTCGACGGCGTTCGAACCAAGGTAGACAAGCGCAGTACCGCTTACGATTACGCGACCTACGAGGTCGATCGCACACCACGGGCGCAAGTACGCTTCGTGTCGCTTGCCGATGCGTCGGTCCTGCGTCCTGGCGGCTACGATGCCGTGCTGTTTGCCGATGTCGACCTGGATAGCTACCCGCTTTCGCACGAAGAGGGCCCGCTTGCCACGTTGACGGCCGAGCTGCGCCGCGACGGTGTGTCTTTGGAACCCGCCGCTCTGCTGCGCGTGCGCTTTGGCCGTGCAATGCAGGCGGCGAGCGGTCCGGTCGCGCTCGCCCGCGTGACGCACGATCGCCAGGCACGCGAGTGCTACCCGGCAGCCGTATGGACCGAGCTGCGGGCACATGCCGAGGCCGCTGGCGCTGCCAAGCCCACGCGCGTGGGCGAGGGCGATATCATCGCCGACTTTGATCCCGCTGCAGGCGAAGGTCTTAGGCGCGAGCGCGTGACCTGCGAAGCTCCTCAGCATCTGAGCGATGAAGCCATTCCGTATCTGGTCCTGCGCCGTCGCGATGGCGAGGGCGAGGATGCGCCGCT
>CABUWD010000131.1 GCA_902495155.1 uncultured Collinsella sp. | reverse complement strand
GCCTTGGCGTGGGCGAGCATCATGTTGTGCTCGCACTGGAAGGCCTCGGCCAGGTGCGCCTTGCCGCCGCCGGGGAAGGTGCCCTCGATGTAGGTGTTGGAGGCGTCCGCCCAGATCTCGTTAAAGGTGAACCAATAGGTCACCTGGTCGGCGTACTCCTTAAAGCAGAAGGTGGCAAAGTCCACAAAGGCGTCGATGGTCTCGCGGTTGAGGAAGTCGCCCTTCTCAAAGAGGGACAGCGGCGTATCGAAGTGATGCAGCGTGACAAACGGCTCAACGTGGTGCTTGTGACATTCGGCGAAAAGGTCGTGATAGAACTGGACGCCCTCGGGGTTGATCTCGCCGGTCCCGTTGGGAAAGATGCGGCTCCAGGCAATGGAGAGACGGATGCCGTTGATGCCAAACTCCTCGCACAGTTCCAGGTCGACGGGGTACTGGTTGTAGAAGTCCGAAGCGGGATCGGGGGAAAAGCGCCCCTGGGCCTCCAGGAAGTCGTCCCAGGCGACTTTGCCCTTACCGTGAGTGCGGGTCTCGCCCTCTACTTGGTAGGCAGCGGTGGCGCCGCCAAAGACAAAGTCCTCGGGAAACTGCGCAGGCGGATTGGTGACGCTAGCAGGGTTAACGGACATGATGATCCAATCGTCTAAATCGAAGGGCCAGCCGGCTGTGTATGGTCGGCTGGCCCTGGGCGTTACTTACTTCGAAAGCTGTTCACTCACGAAGGCGAGAGACTTGTCGCCGTTCTGGGAGAGCTCGATGTACTGCTTACCGCGGCAGGCGACGCACTTGTTGCCTACGCGCTCGCAGTCTTTCTGCAGGTCGGCCAGGTAGCTGGCGGCCTGCGGGGCCAGGACGACCAGGTCAAAGTCGGGGAGCATGTCGACATGGTTGCCATAGGCCTCGGCAGCGGTTTCAAGATCGATGCCGCGCTCCTTGGCAGCCTTGGCCAGTGCATTGGCGAGCAGGCCCGAGGTTCCGCCGCCCTGGCAGAGCACGAGCACGCGCTTGCCGTTGAGGTCGCTGGCGGTCGTTGCCTCGGCAGCGGGTGCTGCGGGAACGGCGGGGGTATCGGACTTCACGGCCTCGGCAGCAGCGCCGGCGGCAACGCTCTTGGCGTCAGCCTTGCCCTGGAAGGCATCGTTGAGCTTGGCAGCCTTTGCGGCGTTCTTGGCGGCGAGCTCCTCCTGGGAGATCTCGGCCTCCTCGGTGCACTTCTGGGCGTCGTAGGCACGGAAGAACGGATAGTACAGAACAAAGTCGACGACCAGGATAAGGGCGAGCATCACAAAGGCGAGCGGCTGAAAGCCCAAGCCCATGATGGTGCCGATGGGGCCGGGGACAGTCCAAGGCAGGGTGTACATAAAGCCGTTCATGCCCAAGAAGTCGATAAAGATCTTGAGGATCCAGATGTTGGCGATCGGGGCAAAGACGAACGGGACAAAGAAGACGGGGTTGAGCACGATGGGCGCGGCGAACAGCAGCGGCTCGTTAACGGCAAAGCACACGGGGACGATAGCGGCCTTACCGACGGCGCGCATCTCCTGGGACTTGGCCAGGAAGCAGAACATAAAGACCAGGACGAGCGTGGCGCCGGTGCCTCCCATGCAGACGACGAAGTACTGGGCACCCTGGGTCAGGACAGCGGAAGCGTGCTGGCCAGCCTGGAACGCAGCCAGGTTGTCGGTCATGTTGGCAACGAGGGCGGCGGCGATGGCGGGCTCGACGATCGAGGGGCCGTGGACGCCGACGAACCAGAACAGGCTCATGGCGCCGTAGATCACAGCGAGACCGATATAGCCGTCGGCAGCGGTGAACAGGGGCTGGAACACCTGGATGACGCCCTGGGCAAAGCAGAAGCCAAAGGCAGCGCGGAAGACGATGTCAAAGACCCAAAAGACGGCGATGCAGACGGAGAAGGGGATGATGTCCTTAAAGGTCTGCGAGATGTTGGGCGGAACCTGCTCGGGCATCTTGACGGTGATGTTGCGCTTAATGAAGAACTTGTAGATGATGCCGGTCACAAACGCAGCGATGAAGGCAGTCAGCAGGCCCTTGGAACCAAGGTAGGTGGTGTTGAAGCCGCTGGCGGCGTCCGTGGCGATGGTGTCGCTCGAAAGGAGCAAGAAGCCGATGATGGCCGCGCACATGCATGAGATAAAGTTGATCTGGTTGTTCTTGGGCAGGTCGCGGTTCTGAGCGTCGGCGAAGTGCTTGGCGGTGGTGGCGGCACAGGCGATTGCCAGGATGCCCATGGAGTAGTTGTAGCACTTCCACAGGGCGTTGTTGATGTCATCGGGCCAGTAGAAACCCCAGATGTTGGGGACCGAGGCTACGAGGCAGAAGATGGACGAGAAGATGATGATGGGGATGACGGAGATAAAACCGTCGCGGATCGCCTTGAGGTACTTGTTGCGGGCGATCGCGTTGAAAAAGGGCTGGCCCTTTTCGATAGTGGCGATGAGTTGCTCCATGCAAAGCTCCTAAGAGTCGGTGGGTTAGCAACGATGGTAGCTTTTGACGTTCGGTTGCCAAAATGTTGACGTTGCCATTTTGCGACACAAAAAAAGACGCGAACCGGTGGTTCCTGTGCCTGCGAACCGTCGATTCTTTGTGCGCAAACGTTTGAGCCGCCCGGTGGCTCTGTGTTTGCACAATGGCAACGTTAACATTTGGGCGACAAAAGCCGTTCGGGGAAGCAGAAATGTCGGTGAACGGTAGGTTTTGGGTGGTAAGCGTATTGCAGAGGCGGCGTTAGATATACTTGAAGGCGTTTAATATGACTGCGCAGGATGCCGTCAATGGCATCGTTGACACGGAAAGATCGACCAATGGCCGCTGTTAAAAAATCGGTTTCCGTTAAGGACGTGGCGCGTCTCGCGGGCGTCTCGGAGCAGACAGTCTCGCGTACGGTGCACGATTCACCCAGCGTGCGCCCCGAGACCAAGGAGCGCGTGCGTGCCGCCATGCGCGAGCTGGGGTATCGCCCCAATTTTGCCGGTCGATCGCTGCGCCGTGGCAAGTTTAAGACCGTCGGCGTCGCCATGTTCAACATTACCGGTACAGGCAACCTCGACCGTATGGAGGGCTTTGCTGCCGCCGCCGATAAGCACGGATACGCCATTACCCTCACGAAAGTAGATGGGCATCCGTATACCCTCGAGAGCGCATCGTCGCGCATGAGCGCACTGCCGGTGGATGGCATGGTCGTGATCATGAATCGCATGCCGGCGGACTTTGGAACCTTCGAGCCACTGCCCGGCATGCAGACAGTGCTCGTTACGATGTTGGAGCACCCGCTCTGTTCAACGGTCGATAACGACCAGTTCGATTGCTCGCGCCAGGTTGTCGAGTACTTGCTGAGGCAGGGGCACAAGACCGTGCATTTCATCTCGTGTCCCGAGCGCTCGCTTTCGGGCATGCAACGCGAGGAAGGCTGGCGTGAGACATTGCGTGCGCATGGCATTGAGCCACCGCAGCTCGTCCGTGGCGACTGGACGGCGCAGAGTGGATATGCCGCCGGCCAGGTGCTTGCGGATGATCCGACCTGCACGGCCATTTATGCCTCCAACGATGCCATGGCCTACGGCTGCATTCGCGGGCTCGAGTCGCGCGGAAAGCGCGTGCCCCAGGACGTAAGCGTGGTGGGTGTTGACGATAGTTTGGGCGATATCGTGCCCGATCGTCGCCTGACCACGGTGCGCTTTGACAACAAGCGCGTCGGCATGTGGGCGGTCGACAAGATTGCCGGCGCCGAGGGCGCTGCACCCGGTGTGGAGCACATGCTGTTTCCGGGCGTGCTCGTCGAGGGCGATACGGTGCGTGATGTACGCTAGGGTGCGGACCTGTTTGGGTTGCCGATAATTGTGTTTGATATTGTTCGGATTGGTTTAAAAACCGTTCACGGACGAAAAAAGACCGTTCACGGCGCGAAATAACGGTTTGCATTGTTCCTTTTTGTTTGAATGTTATTGTTTCTGTCGTACACAGCGCAGCGCGTATGCCCGGACGCGATGCTCTCCATTGGTTCATATGTGAAAGGAACGCAACATGGCAACCAAAGAAGAAATCTCGATGGTTGGATTCGAGATCGTCGCATACGCGGGTGACGCCCAGACCGATCTGCTTGCAGCGCTCGATGCTGCTCGCGAGGGTGACTTTGAGAAGGCCGAGCAGCTGCACAAGGATGCCAGCGATGCACTCATCGGCGCCCACGACACGCAGACCAAGCTGCTTTCGCAGGAGGCTGGCGGTGGCGAGATGGAGATGACCTTCATCATGGCTCACGCTCAGGACACTCTCATGACCACTATGATCCTGGAGAAGCAGGCCCGCTTTACCATCGATGCCTACAAGCGCATCGCCGAGCTCGAGGCCAAGCTCGCCTAACGAGTCCGCACAATCAAGTCCCCTTCCAAAAGCCCTGCCGCTACCCGCGACAGGGCTTTTCCGTCCTCATCCAAGTTGCGGTGAAATAGGGACTGAATAGGGGCCGGGGGGCACAAAACAATCCCTATTCCACCGCAACTCATCCGGAGATAGTCATTGGGGACAGTCTTGTTGCGCTCCGTTCGTCCTCCCGTTCGATTTTTGCTCGGTGGGTATACTTCCTTTCGCATTAAACGCCGGACTGAGGAGGTATCCAAATGCCGGATAACGGGTCAATACAAAAAAGAGACGCGCACGAGATGGCTCATGGGCGTCCTGTCCAGATAACCGAGCACACGACGGTAACCGAGCTGCAGCCCAGCCTGTCCGATGTCGTGTGCGCAAACAAAAAGCTGCAGATCGGTATTATCGTTGCGCTCGTGGTGCTGGCGTTGCTGTCGGGCTTTGTAGCTCGTCCGCATTTCGCCGATACCAAAACTTGGGACTCCACCATCGAGGTCATCGATCAAAAGAAAGGTAACGTACTGGCGCTCACGGCTTCATGCGTTGCTCTATCTGCGGGTATTACGGCGCTGCCGGGTGATACGGGAACGCCGGTTGCCGAGCAGCTCGCGCAGCTTTCAGGCAACCTTGGTATCGTGCTTGCCGTGCTATACCTAGAGAAATATTTGCTCACGATTTTGTGGTCGGTTGGCTTGGGCATCTTAATCCCGTTTGCGTTGGTGCTCTGTGCGGTGTCGCTCGGCATTCACGGGCGCTGGAGTACGAGCGCCGTCCTGCGCCGTGTGGCGACACGCGTGCTGGTGGTTGCCGTGATCGGCATGGCGCTCGTACCCGCGAGCGTATGGG
>CABUWD010000130.1 GCA_902495155.1 uncultured Collinsella sp. | reverse complement strand
CTACCGCAACCACCGCACCTACACGCCGACCAAGACGCTCACGGCCGAGAAGGCCATCAAGGACGCGTTCCGCGCGGCATACGGCGAGACATTCGCCGACCACGACGGCCCGGTTGTGATGCGGATCTCGACCACCAGGCCGCTCGCGAAGAGCAACCCCAAGTACTGGGAGGGCCGCGCCGACCTCGGCAAGCCCGACTGGGACAACCTGGGCAAGCTCGCCTGCGACGCGCTCAACGGGATCGCCTTCAAGGACGATTCGCAGGTCGATACGGGAGCCGTCACCAAGCGGCCAAGAAGCCCATACGGCACACAGCCGCGCATAGACATCTACATCGAGTACTTCGTCGAGGAGTACGTGAAGGAGAAGAAATGAACGCCAAATACTTCGAAGAGAACGGCTTTGAGGACTTCCACGGGACCAAGTTCCACAAAGCAGTGCTCGACCACGCCGCCTGCATCGCGAACAACCTCATGTTCGACGCCACGCATCCTGACAACAACGACGGCGAGACGGCGGCAAACGCCTACCACGTGATGATCGCGCTTTGCGAGGCCGGGCTTTCCAGAATCGACGAGAAGTGCGTCGCCAAGAGCCGCGAGTTCATCGCCGACAAGATCAAGCCCGTCAGCGAGGAAGAGCGCGAGTTCGGTCGCGCGTTCCTTGCCGCCGTTCTCGGCATCAAATAGGAGGTAACGACATGATCAACGAAGCCACCATCCAGGCGCAGTTCAAGCAGGCCACCGTGAAGGGCAGCGTTGCAACCCTGCAATTCGAGATCCTGACCGACAACGCCGACGCCTTCCGCATCATCAAGCAGAGCGGCAAGACGGTTTTGCTCACCGTGGCCGAGCAGCAGCAGGCCATGGACTTCGACGACGAGACGGGCGAGATTTATGGCTAAAGAAACCGAACCGCAGCAGGTCGAGGCCGAGGTCATCGAAACCGAGGCCACCACGCTTGAGGTCACGTACACCGAGGCCACCATCGCTTCGAACATGGACGCGCTGGAGGCCCACGTGAAGAAGGTCGTCGCCGACTACGAGGGCGCCACCTACGACCTCACGAGCGCCCAGGCCATCAAGGAGGCCAAGCACGACCGCAGCTACCTCAACGGCATCAAGAAGGAGATCGACGAACGCCGCAAGGCCGTGAAGCGCGAGTACAACAAGCCGCTCGCCGCCTTCGAGAAGCGCTGCAAGGAGATCACGTCCATCATCGACGGCGCGTCGGACGGCATCAAGGCGCAGCTCGACGAGGCGGAGGAGAGGCGCAAGGCGGGCGCGAGGGCCGCACTCGAGGCCCACTACAGGGAGTTCGCGGAGCTCCTCTCGCCGGTCGTGCCCTACGAGCGCCTGCACGACGACAGATGGCTCAACAAGTCGTTCGGCGAGGCGAAGGCCAAGAAGGCCCTCGAGGACAAGGTCTCAGCCGTCGCGCGCGACTGGGACACGCTCAAGGCGCAGCGCGACTCCATGGCCCACTACGAGGTCGCCGAGCGCGAGCTGTTCCGCACGCTCGACCTTGGCTCGGCGCTCAACGCCGCCCGCGCCGCCGACGAGGAGGACGCCCGCATCGCCGCCATGCGCGAGGCGGTCGAGTCCAAGCCCGCGCCGCGTCCCGCACCGAGGCGCCAGGCGGAACCAGCCGCCGCGCCGCGTCCCGAGCTGTCCTGCGCGTGGACGGTCGAGATCCCGTCCGCGACCCGCTCGCAGATGGAGCTGCTCGCCGCGGCGCTGCGCGAGCGCGGCATCACCGGCACCATCAAGTGCAAGGGGGTGTGCTAGATGGCCGACGAGGAGATGACGCTCTCCCAGGCGATAGCCAAGGTGCAGCGCTCCGTGACAGTCCCCAAGGCGCGCTACAACGCATTCGGGAAGTTCAGCTACCGCTCGTTCGAGGACATCGTCGCCGCGCTCAAGGAGCCCTGCAAGGAGGCGGGCGTGGCGTTCACGCTCCAGGACGGCATCTGCAAGGTGGGCGAGCGCTACTACGTCGAGGCGACGTGCACGCTGTTCTTCGAGGACGGGCACGGCGATACGAGGGAGTTCAAGGCCTACGCCCGCGAGACGGAGCACAAGAGCGGCTCCGACGACGCGCAGGTGACCGGGATGGCGTCGAGCTACGCGCGCAAGTACGCGCTCTGCGGCCTGTTCGCAATCGACGGGCAGAGCGACCCGGACGCGCTGTCGGACAAGCCCGAGAAGGAACCGCCCGAGAGCGGCGGCTTCACGGCGAAGTGCAAGGCCTGCGGCACGGCCTACACCTTCGAGTCGAAAGAGCAGTACGAGGAGTTCAAGAAGCATCCCGGCTGCTGCGCCACCCCGACGTGGCGCGTCCTGTAGGCCATGCAGGACATGTACGCGCAGCGCGAGGAGCTGTTCGAGCGCCTCATGGCGGAGCTGGACACGCTCAGGCGGACGGGCCAGCAGTACGCCGAGAATGAGGCGGACTACCGCAAGGCCCTGCGCATCGCAATCCTCGAGGAGCGCTCCAAGGGCACGCCGGTGACCATCATCGGCGACCTGTGCCGGGGGCGCGAGGAGATAGCCGAGAAGAAGCAGCTGCGCGACTGCGCCGAAGCTCTCTACAAGGCATCGAGCGAGGCGATCATGGCCCTCAAGCTGCGAATCAAGACAGTGGACGCTGATATCCAGAGGACATGGACGAGCGGCGGAGAGGAGACATACAGATGAGCATCAACAGAGTGGTCGTGTCGGGCAATCTGACCCGAGACCCCGAGCTGCGCGTCACGCCGGGCGGCACGCAGGTGCTGGGCTTCGGCGTGGCCGTCAACGACCGCCGCCGCAACCAGCAGACGGGGGAGTGGGAGGACTATCCCAACTTCATCGACTGCACCATGTTCGGCAACCGCGCCGAGGCGCTCTCGCGCATCCTGCGCAAGGGCATGAAGGTCGCCATCGAGGGGAAGCTGCGCTACAGCTCCTGGGAGGACAAGAACGGGGGCGGCAGGCGCTCGAAGGTCGAGATCATCCCCGACGAGGTCGTCCTCATGAGCCAGAACCCCAACGGCCAGCAGGCCCCGCAGCAGTACGCGCCGCAGGGATACCAGCAGCAGTACGCGCCCCAGCCCGCCCCGCGGGCATATGCCCCGCAGCCGGCGCCGCAGCAGCCCGCGCCGCAATGGAACGCCCAGCAGGCCTACCAGCAGGCACCGCAGCAGGCCCCGCAGCAGGCAGCGCCGCAGCCGGCACCCGCCCAGCAGCAGCTGGACGTGTACGACGAGGACATCCCGTTCTGATGGGGCGCGTACCCGACATCATCCGCGACCACTGGGAGGCGGCCCTGTTCGCCGCCTCCTTCGCCGCGGGTTTCCTGTTCTTCTCTTCGCTTCTCTGGGGGTGGTTCTGATGGCGAGCAAGTTCACGTGGTTCCCGAAGCTCACCGCCGCCCTCGAGCGCGTGCCGGAGGGGCCGCGCGGGGAGCTGTGCTGGGCCATCATCCAGTACGGCACAAACGGCATCGAGCCGGAGTTCGCCGACTGGGCGCTTTCCGCCGTGTTCGAGAGCCTGCGAGAGGACATCGACAACAGCCTCGCCGCCCGCAACAAGAACAAGGGCGGCAGGCCGCGCAAGGACTCCAAGTGCGAAACGGGGGTTTCGGAGGATACGGAAACCTCGGAAACGGGGGTTTCGGAAAACGGAAACGGGTGTTTCGGGGTTTCGGAAACTACCGAAACGGGGGTTTCGGAACCTGATAACCCCTCCTTATATACCAATCCATACCAGTCCATACCAAACCAGGCCATTCCAGTGCAGGGCAGTGCGGACGCGTGCGCCGCGCCCGAGGGCTTCGAGCCGCCGACCGCCGAGGAGGTCGCCGCGTACTTCGGGGCCAACTGCCTGAACGGCGACCCGCAGGCGTTCTTCGACTTCTACGCGTCGCAGGGCTGGCGCAAGTCCAACGGCATGCCGATCTCGGACTGGCAGCCGCAGGCCCGGCAGTGGCACCGCCGCCAGCGCGAGCTCGACGCCGAGGCCCGGAGCCGCGGCAAGCCCACCGCCTCGGAGGTCGAGGCCGCGACGTTCAGGCCGACCAGGACGCCCGAGGAGGCGCTGGCCGAGCAGGAGCGCCGGTGGGCGTCCGAGCACCCGGGCATCGACCCGGCCAAGGTCGCGGCCCCGCGGGGCACGACCGCGAGCAGGGACCGGTTCGGGCTGTACCAGGACGCGCAGAGGCTGCTGGCCGCCCGCGCCGCGTGCGAGAGGAGGCTCTCATGATCCTCGACGCGGGCCTGCTGAGGGGATGGCCGAAGGAGCGCGCCGAGCTGTACGGCAAGCCCCACCTCGGGGCGAGGTACACGCACGACACGGCATACGAGCCGACGCAGGCCCGGTGCGCGGTGTGCGGCAGGCGCGCCTCCAACTGCCACCACGTCGCCCGCAGGTCGTGGGGAAAGACGTTCAGGCTCGTCACGCCCAACGGGGTGTGGGAGCTGCGCAGCCCGCTGTTCGCCCTGTGCGGCTCCGGCACGACCGGGTGCCACGGGAAGTTCCACGACGGCGGCCTCATGGCCGAGTGGGTATGGCGCACCGGGGCGGCCGAGGAGGCATGGTGGTCCGGCACGCTGCTCAGGGAGTATCCGCCGCACAGCCCCGACCTCTACATGTTCGGCTACTGGGCCATCACCGACCGTTACGGAAACGAGATCATCCGAGAGGTGAAATGACGATGGAGATCACCAATTGCGAGCAGCACGTGCTCGCCGAGCTCGACTACGAGCAGCGCCGTAACGAGCGCCTCGCGGCCGAGAACAACAAGCTGGCCAAGCAGCTCGACGCCATGACAAAGAGGGCCAACGGCTACAGACGCATCATCAACCGCGACAAGACACCCATCGAGGCGCTGGCCGACAAGGTCATGCGCGAGGAGATGCTGACCCGCTTCACCTACGCCGAGGTCACGGACGTCAAGAGCGCGTTCAGCGGAAGGCTGCTCGACTTCGACGAATGGTGCCACGATGCGATGCGATATGTGGCGCTGGCGGACGACGTCGGCGAGGAGGAGTTCACCCGGTTCATGCACCGGGACCTCAAGAAGATCTACGACAAGAAGGTGGCCAAGAGTGCCGAGTAGAGTCCGCCGTGCCCGACAGGAGCGGCAGGGCGGGCCGATGAATGACGAGAAGGCCATCGCCGCGGCCATCCACGCCGGGCTCCAGAGCGACGACGTGACCGACCTCTACACGGGCGACTGCAGGGGCTGCGGCGAGTGCTGCTCGCGCTTCCTGCCCGTGAGCCCGTTCGACCGGG